>NZ_JBDIAQ010000118.1:0-10849 GCF_039812505.1 Intrasporangium sp.
CGTGGGGGGCGCGTGCGTCACAGCTCGATGACGACCTTCACGTCGCCGGGCTGCGGCGTGAAGGCGGCGGCGAACTGCTGCAGCGGGACCCGACGTGTCACCAGCCGCTGCAGCCAGCCGGGCTCGGCCTTCGCGAGCGCGGCGGCCCCCTGCTCGTAGTGGCGCAGGTTGGCGTTGACGCTGCCGACGACGACGTCGTTCTGCAGGACGATCTCGCGGTTGACCTGCCCGACGTCGACCCCGAGCTTGCGGCCGCCCGAGGACACCCCGGTCAGGCACGAGATGCCGTAGGACGCCGTCTCGGCCAGCGCCGCCAGCACGAGCGCGCTGACGCCGGTGGCCTCGATGACGATGTCGGGTCGCACCTGCCGGGCCACCTCGTCGACCGGGTCGCTGTGGTAGGTGGCGCCGAGGTCCGCCACCAGCGCCGGCTTCGGGCCGTCCGTGACGATGTCGAGCACGTGGACCTCGAGGCCGCGCTGGACCCCGAGCAGTGCGGCCAGCAGGCCGACCGGCCCGGCGCCGGTGACCAGCACCCGCTCCGGCTCGAACCACGCCCGCGCGCCGATCCGCTCGACCTGCTCCCAGGCCTTGGCGACGACGGTCGTCGGCTCGAGCAGCATGCCGACCGGCTCCAGCCGGGGGTCGAGGCGGACGGCGTAGCCCGGCTCGACGGACCACTGCTCGCTGCAGTACCCGTGGATCTGCTTGATGCCGCGCTCGGTGTACCGGCCGTTGCGGCACATGTCGAACTCGCCGTGAGCACAGGCGCCGCACGGGACCGGGTCGGGGCGCCGGACGACCCCGACGACAAGGTCGCCCGCGCGGAACCCGCTGCCCTGCGGGGCCTTTCGTACCCTGCCGAGCGACTCGTGCCCGATGACGAGCCGCTCCTCGCCGGGGGGTGCCCAGCCGTACGCACCGGCCGCGATCTCCTTGTCGGTCCCGCACACGCCGACCGCGATGCCGTCGACCAGCAGGTCGGTGTCGGCCACGTGGGGCTCGGGCACGTCGCGCACCTCGAGGGTGTCCGGGCTCAGCGGGATCGTCGTCAGCGCTCGCATCCACTCAACGTACGCCTAGTGCCGCAACGCCTCCGGGGAAGGCGCGGCCGGGGTCAGCGGGGATAGGTGCCGACCTCGGTCGCCTTCACCGAGGCCCACAGGTCGCTGCCGACCTGGATGCCCAGCGCCGCGACGGAGGCCAGCGTGACCTCGGCGATCAGCTCCAGCGGCCCGGTCAGGGACACGCGGGCGGACTGGCCCCGCAGGGTCACCTCGGTCACGCGCATCGGCCAGGCGTTGCGGGCCGACCCCTCGGGCGGGCCGCGGTGCAGGACCACGGCGTGGGGCGAGATCGCCGCCCAGACCGGTCCGAGCGGGCTGGTGCCCACGACGAGCGGACAGCCGCCGTCGAGAGCCAGCAGCTCGTGCGAGTCTGCTTGGGCGGCATACAGGTTGAGCCCGACCACGGTGGCCACGTACGGAGTGCGCGGCTCGCGCAGGACCTGGCCGGGGGTGCCGACCTGCGTGACCGCGCCCGCCTCGACGAAGACGAGCCGGTCGGCCAGCGTGAGCGCGTCGAGCGGGTCGTGGGTGACCAGGACGGTGACGCCGGCGTAGTCGTGCAGGCGCCGGGCGAGGTCGGTGCGGGTGCGGGCGCGGGTCTCGGGGTCGAGCGCGGACAGCGGCTCGTCGAGCAGCAGCAGCTCGGGGTCGACGGCGAGCGCGCGGGCCAGCGCCACCCGGGCGGCCTGACCGGACGACAGCTCGCCGGGCCGGGCGTGGGCGAGGTCGCCGAGCCCCACCCGCTCGAGCTCCAGCCTTGCCCGGGCTCGCGCGGTCCGGGCCGCCATGCCCCGGCTGCGCGGGCCGTAGGCGACGTTGTCGACGGCCCGCAGGTGGGGGAACAGGAGCGGGTCGGCGAGCATGAGCCCGACGCTGCGCTGCTCCGGCAGGCGACGGGCCCGGCCGGCCCGCTCCCAGGTCGCTCCCGACACGACGACGTGGCCCTGCTCGAGCGGCAGCGCGCCGGCCAGGGCGAGCACCGCCGAGGTCTTGCCGCCGCCGTTGGGGCCCAGGATGCCGACGACCTCTCCACGCGCCGCAGCGAGCGTGACGTCCACGCGAAGTGTCCCGCGGGTCAGGGCGATTCGCGCGTCGAGCCCGGTCTCGGTCAGCGGACCCACCGACCCCTGAGCAGCCCGAGGACCAGCACGCTGACGGTGAGCAGGACGATGCTGATCGAGGTAGCGACCTTCGGATCCTCTTGCAGCGCAACGTAGACGGCGAGCGGGGCGGTCTGGGTGCGGCCGGCGAAGTTGCCGGCGAAGGTGATCGTGGCGCCGAACTCGCCCAGCGCGCGGGCCCAGGCCAGGGCCAGCCCGCTCGCGATGCCGGGGACGACGAGGGGCAGGGCCACCGTGCGCAGGTAGCGCAGGTCGGAGGCGCCGAGCGTGCGGGCCACGGACTCGAGCCGGGGGTCCAGCCCGCGCATCGCCCCCTCGACCGCGAGCACGTAGTAGGGCAGCGCCACGAAGGTCTCGGCGAAGACGACCGCGACCGTGGTGAACGGGATCTCGATGCCGAACGGCGCCAGGTGCTGTCCCACGATGCCGGTGCGCCCCCACGTCATCAGCAGCGCGACGCCGCCGACCACCGGGGGCAGCACGAGCGGGACGGTCAGCAATGCGCGCAGCCAGCGGGTCGCGACGTGGTCCGAGCGGGCCAGCAGCCAGGCGAGCGGGGTGCCGAGCAGCAGGCACAGCGCCGCCGTCGACGAGGTCGTCAGCAGCGAGAGGCGCAGCGCGGGCAACCCGGTCCCGCCGGTGAGGTCCTGGACCAGGTGGCCCCAGTCCGCCCGGACCAGCAGCGCCACCAGCGGCAGGGTGAGCAGCAGCACCGCGACGAGCGCCGGCCCGCCCAGCCCCAGGCGGGAGCGCCAGGTCACGGCGGTCCGAAGCCGAACGTGGTCAGGGTGGCTCGGCCCGCAGGGCTGAGCACGGCGGCCACGAACGCGCGGGTGGCGGGCTCGTCGTCGAGCCGGATGACCGGGTAGTGCAGCGTGGTGTTCAGCTTCGCCGGGATCGGTATGCCGCTGACCGCCCCCTTGGCCGCGACGACGTCCGACCGGTAGACGATCGCGGCATCGGCCTCGCCGAGGGAGACCTTGGCCAGGGTCGCCTTGACGTCGATCTCGCGCGAGACGACGTGTGGCTCGACCTCGGCCCGGGCCAGCGTCGCCGCGGCCGCCTTGCCGCAGGGGACGGTGGTCTCGCAGAGCACGACCTTAAGGTCGGTCCGGGCCAGGTCGGCCAGACCCGTGACCTTGCCGGGGTTGCTCGGCGGCACGGCGATCTCGAGCGAGTTGCTGGCGAAGAGCTCGGTGCTCCTGACCAGGCTCTGGTCGAGGGGCTTGGCGGCGGCCTGGCCGGCCAGGGCGAGCACGTCGGCCGGCGCGCCCTGGTTGACCTGCTGGACGAGGGTGGCGCTGGAGCCGTACGAGACCGCGACGCTCAGGCCCGGGTGGGCGGCCTCGAGCCCGGCCTTGATGGCGTCGAACGACTCGGTCAGCGAGGCCGCGGCCAGGACCGTGACGGTGCCACTGAGTGCGCTGCCGGTCCCGGTGCCGCCGGCCCGAGCGTCGGAGCCGGGTGCGCCGGTCCCGCCGCAGCCGGCCAGCAAGAGGATGGCCACCGTGCCCAGCGCCGCGAGCGCGGTCCGGCCGGGAGCCGGGGACAGGCTCGGCCGGTCGCGACGCGGGCCGGCGCGTCCCGTCATGCCGGCACCTCGACCACGACGTGGGTGGACTTGACCGAGGCGACCGCGACCGAGCCGACCGTGAGCCCGAGGTCGTCGACCGACTCCGCGGACAGCAGCGAGACGATGCGGTACGGACCGCACTGCAGCTCCACCTTGGCCATGACGGTGTCCTTGGTGACGGCCGTGACGATGCCGCGCATCCGGTTGCGGGCCGAGGCCCCGCCGATGACGCCGACCTCGGCCGGGTGAGCCAGCTCCCGGGCCACGGCCGCCAGCTCGGCGCCGTCGACGGTCCGGCGTCCGGACTCGTCGGTGCCCGCGCTCAGCCGGCCCGAGTCGACCATCCGACGGACCGTGTCGTCGCTGACGCCGAGCAGGGCGGCAGCCTCGGTGATTCGCAGATGCGGCATATGAGGCACCTTACAGCCGCATCTGCGGAACCTGCTACCTCCGTCTACGAGGCGCCGCCTCCGGCGCCTGCGGGCGCGGTCGGCGCCGAACCCACGAGGGCCTCCAGCCGTTCGTAGCCCTCGCGCATGCCCCTCTCCATGCCGCTGGCCACCATGGCGTCACGGCCCTCGACGGTGCGCCCGACGCTGCGGCCACGCAGGCGGCAGCGCCCGTCGCCGAGGTCGTCGAACCAGAGGAACTCGATCGCCACCTCGTCCGGCATGCCCTCGAACTCGAAGGTCTGGATGACGAGCTCGTCGTCGCGGATGGTGTGGAACAGGCCGTGAAAGCCGTACTCGGCTCCGTCGCTCCGGTGCGTGTAGCGGTAGCTGCCGCCGGTGGCGAAGTCCCAGCCCTCGATGCCCATCTCGTGGCCGTTCGGCCCGAGCCACTGCCGGACCAGGTCGGGGTCGCGGTGCGCGTCGAACACGGCGGCGACCGGGGCGTCGAACTCCCGGGTGTAGTCGATCCAGGGAACGCCTTCGGGGGCGTCGATGGTCAGCTCGTTGGTCGTGGCGTTGGTCATGGCTGCTTCTCCTTGGTGCTGCGGCGTGGTGCGCCGGGTGAGTGCTCCAGCAGGGCGTCGAGCCTGCGGAACCGTTGCTCGTGGACGAGCCGGTAGCGGTCGATCCAGGCGGTGAGCGCCTCGAGTCGGGCCGCGTTCAGGTGCACCGGGCGGCGCTGGGCCTCCCTGGTCCGGGTCACGAGCCGTGCGTGCTCGAGGACCTGGATGTGCTTCGAGACCGCCTGCTTGCTGATCTCGAACGGCTCGGCGAGCTCGTTGACCGTCGCCGGTCCGCGGCTCAGCCGAGCGATCATCGCGCGCCGGACCGGGTCGGCCAGGGCCGCGAAGGCCCGGTCGAGCAGCTCCTGGTCCGACGTCATCCCCAACCAGCTCCCAATAGCTGGTCAACTGGCTAATTGATCAACCAACACGTTGATTACACTCCCGCCGCCGCGCCGGTGTCAAGGCGACCGACCCGGTCGGCCCGGGACGGGCCTCAGCCCTCCTCATGCCCGACCCCGCGGGCCGCCACCAGCCGCCGCGAACTGCGCACCCGCGGCCCGAGCCGGGCCAGGTGGTCGACGAGCTCGTCGGCGGCCGTGTGCATCCCGTCGTCCGTGACCGGGTCGAGGGCGTCGATGACGAACAGCGCCGTCGTGGTGCCCTCCTGCAGCCGGGTGCGGCGCGCCTGGCGCCAGTTCCACCGCCGGCACGTCACGCCCGCCCCGTCGCACCAGACCACCTCGCCGGGCTCGGGGTGCTCGACGACCTCGACCCCGCCGGCGACCGTGTCGAAGGCCTCGACGCCCGTCGCGCGCAGCAGTCGCGGCGGTCCCTGGTAGCGGTCCAGGTCCTCCCCGCCGAGTGGGAGCCGGTGCAGCACCGAGATGGCGTTGTAGATGTCGGTCAGCGGGTTCACTTGCGGCAGACCGGAGCTCGCGCGGCGCAGCAGCGCTTCGAGGCTGTTGCGGGTGCGTTGCGGCTTGGCGCCGAAGCCCCGGTAGGCCTCGCGCCATGCCGCCACGTGCGGGAGCCGCTCGACCGGACAGTCGGCCAGCGCCCGACGCGCGGCATCCTCGGCGCGGGCGAGCAGGGTCGTGCTGGTGTCGTCCTGTCCGCCGGGGACCAGGCCCTCGACCGCGACGAGCAGCACCCGGTAGTCCGGTCGCAGCGCGGCGACCTCGTCTGCGACGAACGCCCCGGCGAGCAGCGCGTCCACCCGCCCGTCCCCCTTCCGCTCGACCATCCTCGTCTCCTCCCCGCCCGGCGTGCGGGCTGCCGCGGCCAGCTGTCGAGCCGAGCGTATGCCGCCGGGCCGCCGGCCGCGCCCCGCAGCCCTGCCGCCGGCCGCGCCCCGTGCCCGGGCCGCCGGCCGCGCCTTGCACCCGAGCCGCCGGGGAGGCTGGATCGGTCAGGCCAGGCTCCAGTCGACCGGCTCGGCACCCTGCCGGCGCAGCAGCTCGTTGGCCCGGCTGAACGGCCGCGACCCGAAGAACCCGGACCGTGCCGACAGCGGCGACGGGTGCGCGCTCTCGATCCGCGGGACCGGTCCGAGGATCGGCACGAGCGACCGGGCGTGCCGGCCCCAGAGGATCGCGACCAGCGGGCCGCCGCGGGCCACGAGGGCCCGGATCGCCTGCTCGGTCACGGTCTCCCAGCCCTTGCCGTGGTGGCTCGCGGGCCTGCCCGGCCGGACGGTCAGCACGCGGTTGAGCAGCAGCACGCCCTGCTCGAACCAGGGCGTCAGGTCGCCGTCGGTCGGCACCGGCAGGCCGAGGTCGCTGCTGAGCTCGGCCTGGATGTTCTGCAGGCTCCGGGGGACCGGCCGCACGTCCGGCGCCACCGAGAAGCTCAGCCCCACCGGGTGGCCGGGGGTCGGGTAGGGGTCCTGCCCGACGACGAGCGCGCGCACCTCCCCGATGGGCCGCGAGAAGGCGCGCAGCACCACGTCCCCGGCCGGCAGGTAGCCACGTCCCGCCGCGACCTCGGCGCGCAGGAAGTCACCCAGGGCCGCGATCGTTCCCGCGACCGGCTCGAGCGCGGGCACCCATGACGGGTGGACGTTCTCGCTGAGGGGTCGGGCGGTCACGCCGCCACCGTAGCGCCAGTATCGTCGGGCAGGACGCACGATCCGGCGCCGTCCGACGCGAAGGAGCCACCCATGCCAGTCGTACTCGAGGGGCGCGCACTCGTGGACGGAGCGCTCGCCGACGTCCGCATCGAGGTCGAGGGAGACCGCATCGTCGCGGTCACCCCGGTGGGTATGCCGCCCAGCGGGCCCCCGGACGCGGCCGCGTACCGGGCGGGGCGAGCAGACGGCCCGGGCGGTGGAGCGGCCGAGGCCCGGGACGCTGGGGGAGCCGACCGCCTGGCCGACGGCACCGGCGACGGCACGGTGATCCTGCCGGGGGCCGTCGACATCCACACCCACGGCGGGGGCGGGACCACCTTCCTCGACCTGGATCCCGAGGCCGCCGCGGCGGCGGCGCGCCACCATCACGAGCGGGGCACGACGAGCCTGCTGGCCAGCCTCGTCACGCTCGCCCCGGCCGACCTGGCCCGGGGGGTGGAGATCCTGGCCGACCTGGCCGACGACGGCCTCGTCGACGGGATCCACCTCGAGGGCCCGTGGCTGGCCGAGTCCAGGTGCGGCGCCCACGACCCGGCGCTGCTGCGCGACCCGGACCCCGTCGAGGTCGAGCACCTGCTGCGCCTCGGCCGCGGCCACGTCCGCCAGGTGACCCTCGCCCCCGAGCGCACCGGCGGGCTCGAGCTCGTCCGGCAGCTGACCGCCGCGGGGGTGCACGCGGCCGTGGGACACAGCTCGGCGGCATACGGCACCGTCATGGCGGCGGTCGAGGCGGGCGCCGACCTGGCCACCCACCTGTTCAACGGGATGGACCCGTGGCACCACCGGACGCCCGGGGCGGTGCCGGCGCTGCTGCGGGCCGCGCGGGCCGGTGACGTGGTGGTCGAGCTGATCGGCGACGGCGTCCACCTGGCCGACGAGACCGTCGCCAGCGTGGTCGACCTCGTCGGTGCCGGCCAGGTGGCGTTCGTGTCGGACGCGATGGGCGCGGCCGGGATCGGCGACGGGCGCTACGTGCTCGGCGGGCTGCCCGTGGTCGTGTCCGGCGGCGTCGCCCGCCTGGTGACCGACGACGGCCGGCCGGGGTCGATCGCCGGGGGCACGTCCCACGCGATGGACATCGTGGTGCGGCAGTGGCGCGCGGGAATCGGCCTGGCCCGGGCCGTGCAGGCCGGGTGTCTCACCCCGGCGGGCGTGCTCGGGCTGGCCGACCGCGGGGCGATCCGGCCGGGGGCGCGCGCCGACCTCGTCGTGGCGGGCCCGGACGGCGTGCAGCAGGTCCTGCGGGCCGGCCGCCGGCTCGCCCGATGAGGCCATCGGCGCGGTTGTCGCCTACGCTCTGCGGATGACCTCGCAGTCCAGGCCCAGGTGGAAGTCCGTCGTGTTCGACCTCGACGGCACGCTCGCCGACACGGTGGAGCTCATCGTCCAGTCGCACCAGCACACGATCGGCACGAAGCTCGGCAAGCAGGAGGACCCGGCCGTGCTGCGCACCTGGATCGGGCGCACGCTCGAGGTGGCCTACCACGACTACTGCCCCGAGCGGGCCGACGAACTGGTGGCGGCCTACATCGAGTGGAGCGACGCCAACACCGCCCGGCTGCTGCGCGGCTTCGACGGCATCGGCCAGGTCGTCGACCAGCTCGACGCCGCCGGGCTGCGGCTGGCCGTGGCCACCTCGAAGCGCCGCTCGCAGGCCACCCGGGTGATGAGCGAGCTCGGTCTCGACGAGCACATCGAGGTCCTCGTCACGATGGAGGACACCGACAAGCACAAGCCCGACCCGCAGCCGCTCCTGATGGCGGTGCAGGCGCTGGGTGGCACGCCGGCCGAGGCGGTCTACGTCGGCGACGCCGTGGTGGACACCCTCGCGGGCAAGGCGGCCGGGATGTCTACCGTCGCCGTGACGTGGGGCGCCGGCCACCCGGACGCCCTGGCCGGGGTCCGGCCCGACCGGGTGGCGCACACCCCGCAGGAGCTGAGCAGCATCCTGCTCGGCGCCCCCCGAGCCGAGGACGGCGCGGCGGTGGATCGACCCGGCCCCCGGCCTGCCTGAATGACAGTCCTGTCATTCCGGTCTAGGGTTACGTCCGGAGCCGGCGTCAGGGGGCCGGCGGAGGACGTCACGACCTGACGAGCGGAGCAGTGAGTATGAGCGCAGCAGTGAGCGCCCAACCATGACCGAGCACGCCACGGATCGGATCCCGGGCCACGAGCATCTGAGCGAGCGCGACCAGGAGATCCTCGCCTTCGAGCGGCACTGGTGGAAGTACGCCGGCTCCAAGGAGCAGGCCATCAAGGAGCTGTTCGACATGAGCGCGACCCGCTACTACCAGGTGCTCAACGCGCTGCTCGACGACCCCGTCGCCCTGGCCGCCGACCCGATGCTCGTCAAGCGGCTGCGCCGGATGCGCACCCAGCGCCAGCGGGCCCGCACCAGCCGCCGCCTCGGTCTGGGCCACTGACAGCCCACGCCGCGCGTGGTTCACTTTCGGTCATGCCCGACGTCCTGATCCGCCGTGCCGGCGCCGACGACGCCCTGGTCGTGGCGGCCCTGCACCTGCAGTCGGCCCGTGACCTCGGCCAGGACGGGGAGCCCGGGTTCCTCGACCGCTTCGTCGACGCCTGGCTCGCCAGCCGGCCCGACCACCCGACCTGGGTGGCCGAGAGCCGCGGCGAGCACGCCGGGGTGCTGTCCACGCGCCGGCTGCGGCCGTTGCCCTTCCCCGGTCGGCCCGAGGTGAGCTGGCTCTACGTCGGGACGATCTTCGTCGCGCCCGGCCACCGCAAACGCGGCATCGGCCGGGCCCTGATCGAGGGGATGCTGGAGTGGTCCCGGGCCACCGACGTCAAGTGGGTCCGGCTCAACGTCGACCCCGCCCAGCACCACTTCTACCGGAGCCTCGGCTTCCGGCTGGCCGACACGATCCTCGAGTACGACCTGCGGGAGAGCTGATGAGACCGGGGCCGTCGAACACGCTGGTCGACGTGTCCGGGCTGCGGGTCGGCCACTGCACCCGCGACGAGCCGGGCTGGCTGACCGGCACCACCGTGGTCGTCGCGCCACCGGGCGGCATGGTCGCCGGGGTCGACGTGCGCGGCGGCGGGCCCGGCACCCGCGAGACCGACCTGCTCGACCCGCGCAACCTCGTCGACCGGGTCCAGGCGATCCTGATCGGTGGCGGCAGCGCGCCGGGGCTCGCCGCCGCCGACGGCGTCGTCCAGGGGCTGTTCGACGACGGGGTCGGCTGGGAGATGGACACCCCCGAGCACCTCGTGCCGATCGTCCCCGGCGCGATCCTGTTCGACCTCGGCCGGGCCGGCACCTGGCGCAACCATCCGGGCGCGACGGACGGCAGGGCGGCATACGACGCTGCCACGGACGCGCCGGTCGCGCTGGGCAACGTCGGCGCGGGCACCGGGGCCCGCGCGGGCGGCTTCAAGGGCGGGCTCGGCTCCGCGAGCGTGGTGCTCGAGTCGGGCGTGACGGTCGCGGCGCTGGTGGCGGTCAACGCCGTCGGGTGGCCCGTCGACCTGGGCACCGGCGAGCTGTATGCCGCCCGGTTCGGCCTCGGCGACGAGTTCGGCGGAGTGGGCCGTCCCTCCCCGGAGGACGTCGCTGCGGCACGGGAGTGCTACGCGAGCAGGCCCGACGCGATCCCCGGGCTGCCCGGCATGGCCACCACGATCGGGATCGTCGCGACCGACGTCAGCCTGGGCAAGGCGCAGTGCCAGAAGCTCGCCGGGATCGCGCACGACGGGTTCGCGCGGGCGTTGCGGCCGGTGCACACGCTCTTCGACGGGGACACGATCTTCGGGGTGTCCACCGCGCAGCGCGAGCCCCTCGAGCCGGAGGGGCTGGCCTTCCTGATGGAGGCCGGGGCCGACTGCATGGCCCGGGCGATCGGCCACGCGGTGCTCGCGGCCGAGTCGGTCGACCGGACCGGCGACGGCGGGATCGCGATGCGGTCCTGGCGCGCCGCGTTCCCGTCGGCCCTCACCCGATCGACAGTGCAGCAATCCTGATCGACAGTGCAGCTTTCC
>NZ_JBDIAQ010000119.1:0-10800 GCF_039812505.1 Intrasporangium sp.
CCACGGCCCGATTGTGCGCGGCGGCTACCCCCGACGACCACCAACTATCGGACCACGGCCCGATTGTGCGCGGCGGCTACCCCCGACGACCACCAACTATCGGACCACGGCCCGATTGTGCGCGGCGGCCACCGGGCCACCACCGGCCAGCGGGATTGTGGGCACGGGAGTGGAGGCCGACTGGAGTGGGGCGTCGGGCGGCCGCAGGAGGAGGCCGGGCGGCATACCACGGCGTCGGGCGGCACCACACAGCGGCCGACGCGGCGCCCGCGCCTCAGGACAGGTCGCGGTTCGAGGGCGGCGGCTGCGTCGCTGCGGACGGCGGCGTGTAGATCGTGTGGCCCGCACCGAAGATGCCGGCCTGGGCGAGGATGTCACGCCCCTGCTGGGCGAACTTGTGCTCGACGAAGACCTCGTACTTCGTCGCGACGACCTGGCTGACCGACTGGAAGTCACGCTGGCCGCGGGTGAAGGCGTAGCCGATGACCGACCAGATCAGCCCGAACAGGGCGCCGTAGAGCGCGCACGAGATGAGCAGCGCGAAGGCGCTCTGCTGCTGGTTGAACAGCGCGAAGATCAGGCCCACGAACAGCCCGAGCCAGAGGCCCGACAGCACCCCGGCCAGGATGACGCGGCCCCAGGTCAGCCGGGCGGTCACCCGCTCGAGCTGCTTGAGGTCGGTGCCGACGATGAGGCAGTTCTGCACCGGGAAACCCTTGTCCGACAGGACGTCGACGGCCTTCTGGGCATCTTGGTACTTGTCGAACACGCCGAGCGACATCGGGTAGTCGAGGGACAGCGTCGCGAATCCGTGCCGGCCGCCGGGCCCTCTGGGCTGCATGCTCATACCCTCATCCTCGCATGTCGCTCCGGCGGGAGACATGAGCCCGCTGTGGGCACGCTGTGCTGCCCGACCCCGCGCTGCTCAGCCCTTGATCCGGTAGTCCTCGAGCACGCGGCGGCCGATGATCATCTTCTGGATCTCGGCGGTGCCCTCGCCGATGAGCAGCATCGGGGCCTCGCGGTAGAGCCGCTCGATCTCGTACTCCTTCGAGTAGCCGTAGCCGCCGTGGATCCGGAAGGCCTGCTCGACCACGTCGGCGCAGTACTCGGCGGCCAGGTACTTCGCCATGCCGGCCTCGAGGTCGTTGCGCTGCCCGGCGTCCTTGACCCGGGCGGCCTTGACCATCATCTGGTGCGCGGCCTCGACCTTGGTCGCCATGTCGGCCAGCCGGAACAGGATCGCCTGGTGCTCGACGATCTTCCGGCCGAACGTCTCGCGCTGCTGCGCATAGGAGACTCCCAGCTCGAAAGCACGCCGCGAGACCCCGCACGCGCGAGCGGCGACGTTGACCCGGCCGACCTCGACGCCGTCCATCATCTGGTAGAAGCCCTTGCCGGGAACCCCGCCGAGCAGCTGCGCGTCGCTGCTCCGGTGCCCGTCCAGGACGAGCTCGGTCGTGTCGACCCCCTTGTAGCCCATCTTCTCGATCTTGCCGGGCACCGTGACGCCCTGGGCGGTCTCGCCGAAGCCGGGCTCCTTCTCGACCAGGAAGGTCGTCAGGTTCTTGTAGGGGCTGTCCGACTCACCGAGGTCGGTGCGCACGAGGACGGCGACGAGGTTGGCCGTGCCGCCGTTGGTCAGCCACATCTTCTGCCCGGTGATGACCCACTCGTCCTCGTCCCGCACGGCCTTGGTCCGGATCGCCGCGACGTCGGAGCCGAGCGCCGGCTCGCTCATCGAGAACGCACCCCGGATCTCGCCGGTCGCCATCCTCGGCAGGTAGCGCCGCTTCTGCTCCTCGGTCCCGTGCTGGAGCAGCAGGTACGCGACGATGAAGTGGGTGTTGATGATGCCGGACACCGACATCCACCCGCGCGCGATCTCCTCGACCGTGAGGGCATAGGTGAGCAGCGACTCCCCCAGACCGCCGTACTCCTGCGGGATCATCAGCCCGAAGATCCCCATCTGCTTCATCTGCTCGACGATCGCCTGCGGGTACTCGTCGCGGTGCTCCAGCTCGGTCGCGACCGGCAGGATCTGCTCGTCGACGAACTGCCGCACGAGCGACAGCAGCTCGGTCTGCTCCTCGGTCAGGCCGTCGGTCTGCTGGAGACGGGACATACGCGCAGCTCCCTCGCTCGTCGGGGTCGGGTCGACAACCAAGGAGTATGCCGCTCGCCGCGCCTCCCGGGCCTGCCCGCCCCGTGTGAGCCCGCCCACTCACCAGGTCGCGCCGAAGCCCGCCCGCTTGGCGGCGACCGGACCCTCCAGGGTGGCCCGCTGCTCGAATTCGCCGGCCTCGAGCCCGGCGGTGACCGCGCCGAGCAGCTTGGACCGGCTCCCCTCGGGCTGGTCCGTCAGCGCCTTGAGGAAAAGGTAGGTGAAGGCGCCGTTGGCCCGTCCGCCGAAGGTGGCGTCGGCCGCGGTCTGGGCCGGCTTGCACGCCGCGAACAGGACCGGTCGGCTCTTTGTCGAGCGGGACCGCGCGAGCTCGGCCAGGGCCTGGTGGTCCGTGCCGTTGCGGCCGGGCTCGGCCGCGGTGCTGATCTCGATCGACCGGGTCAGGCCCGTCCTCGTCGGTGGCGGCAGGTAGCGTGGCCGCCTCCCGATCAGCAGGTCGTGGGCGACCTCGTCGATCCGGCGCAGCCCCGTGCCGCTGTGGCAGGTGTCGAGCAGGACCTCCACGAGCACGCCCTTGGGGATGCTACCGAACAGGCTGCGCAGCTCGTCGTCGACGATGACGGTGTCCGAGTCCCACCGGTCGCCCTTGGAGGCGAGGTCGTGGCAGGCGAAGGCCTCGTCGAGGTGGTCGTACTCCTCGTCCCCGTCGACGTCCGGCACCTGGGTGCCGTGGCTGGAGAACGTGAACACCACGTGGTCACCCTCCTTGGCCCCCTCGACGAGGTCGGTGAGCCGGCCCAGGACGGCCGACTTGGTCGCGTCGCCGTCGACCAGGACCGTCGTGTCGGCCTTGCGGAACCCGCGCTTGCGCAGCGTGGCTGCGATGTCCTCGGCGTCGTTGACGCATCCCGCGAGCCAGCTGCTCATCGGCAGGTGGGCGAACTCGTTGATGCCGACGCACAGTGCCTTGCGCCCCATGATGTGCTCCCTTGTCCGTTGTGAGTTGGTGATTGGTGGTCCGGATGCCGCTCAGGCCGGCTCCAGCGTCGCGTCGGGTCGCGCGTAGACGACGTAGGCCAGCCAGGTCGCATCGCCCGACTTGCGGGCCCGCTCCCGAGCACGGGTGGTCGCGAGAGCGACCGGGGCGCCCGCAAGCAGCTCGTCGTAGAAGGTCTCGACGAAGGCCCGGGCCGGCTGGTCGCCGACCGACCAGAGGCTCGAGACGAAGGCGGAGGCTCCGGCGTCGAGGAACGCCTTCGCGAACCCGCCGAGGGTGGACAGCTGCTGACCGCCACGGCCGACCTGGCAGGCGTTGAGCACGATCACCGGGCCGGAGTCGGGTGCCGTCCAGCGGCCGTTCTCGCTGACGGTGGTCGCGGTGAGGTACTGCGGGAGAACCGAGTTGCCACGTCTGCGGCCCTGCAGCAGTACCTTCGCGTCGAAGATGTCGGTGGGGTCGGCCAACCCGTGCCCGGCGAAGTGGAGCAGGTCGAAGTCGCCGCGCCGCAACAGCCGGCGCACGTCGGTCGGAGTCGCCTTCACGGGAGTCGCACCGAGCCGCCTGGCCAGGAACTGGGCCTCGAGCCCGGTCTCGGCCAGGACGAAGGCAGGGTCGAGGTAGGCCGGGCACAGCGAGCGAACCCGCCCGGCCCGGGCCCGCAGCGTCCTGGGCGGCAGGCCGGTGAACTGCCAGCGCACGAGCCCGTGCTGGGCCAGGAAGCGCGGCGCCTTCTGGCGTGGCCCGACCGGCGGCTTGAGGTGGACCAGCTCCCACGGCACGTACGGCTCGTCGGCGTAGACCAGCAGGTCGGCGATCCGGTTGCGGTGCTTCCAGAGCATCGCCTGCATGTCCTGCGGGAAGAGCTGCTCGAACAGGGCGGCCCCGAGGTCCTGGACGGCGGCGAGGTAGGCGGCCGGGTGGTCGCCCTGTTCGAGCCAGGCGGCCTCGACCTGCCCGAGCAGCGCCCGGACGAAGGCGGCCCGGTCGTGCAGGGGCGCGGACGTGAACCGGTGCACCGCGCCACCCTGCTCGAGCCGCAGGGCGTACTCGAACACCACCTCGTCGTCCCCGCGGTCGGTCTCGAAGATCTCGAGACAGGGCAGGCCCTCCAGCTCGGGGGCGTCGATGCCGAGCGGGGCCCGGGCGGTGGCGGTGGCTGCCGTCGGGCCCGAGGCGAGACCGGTGGCGGCCGTACCTGCCCGGGCGTCCGCGTGCAGGCCCAGCGTGCCCACCGGCACGCTCCCCTGCCGGACGACGACGCTGACCTCGACCGGCCCGACCCGGCGCGCGCGCACCTGGAACACCAGCTCGGACGTGCCACCGCCCGGGGGCAGGGCGAAGACGTCGGCGTCGGTGCCGACGATCTCGGCGTTGCGTTTGCCGACGACGTGGACCGACAGGGGTCTGCTCTCGTCCACGGCGGCCACGACCTCGTCGTACGCTGCTCCGGCACTGGCGCCGACCGCCTTGCGCGAGAGCCTGACCCGCAGGTCGACGGTCTCGGTGGGAGTCATCGTCGCAGGCATCTCCGCGGCGAGGTGTGCCTGCACGGTGGTCGGTGCCGGGCCACCGCCTGCCGCCGGTCCGGGCGCCACCGGGACGGGCGGCGAGGGCGGCGGTACCTCCGCGGGAGGCAGGTCCCGTGAGCCCGACCCGTTCTCCGGCCGTGGGGTCAGCAGGTCCAGGTCGGCCTGGCCCGGCGGCTCGGACCCGGTCGCCGGCGGCTCTGCTCCGGTCGCCGGGGGCTCGGCTCCGGTCGTCGGGGGTTCGGCCGTCGCAGTCTGCGGCAGCAGCCACCGCTCGAACTGGCCGACCACCCGGTCCTGGCTGAAGTAGTTGCCGTGGTAGACGACGTCGTTGGTGCCGAGGGCCAGCTCGTCGGCGACGAACCCGCCGGCCGGTGGCCCGATCGCCGACATCGACGCGGTGTCGACGACGAGGTCGTTGTCGTCCTTGAAGAGCTGGTCCACGAACCCCTCGTTGAGCTTCATGACCAGCTCGCGCGGGAACTCGGCGGGCTGATGGCTGTCGTCGAACAGCGAGACGTGGAAGTTCGACGACACGACGAACCAGCTGGTCCCGGCGGCCGGCTGCCCGGGCTGCTCCTTGTTCAGGTCCCTCACGAAGGCCCCGCCGGGCATCATCGCCGCGATCCCGGGCACGCCGTTCTTGTCCCCGGCGTAGGAGACGAGGTACTTGACGAAGGCCGCGATGCCCTTGACGACACCACCGACGATCGCCGCCACCGGCGCGCCACCGGGCAGCAGGGCGAGCCCCCGGGCCGCGGCCGAGGCCAGGTTGGTGTATAGGTCGACGAGGTCGGACCATCGGTCGGGGTCGGCCAGGTGGGTGCCGGCGTTCGTGGCGGCGACGAAGGCGATCCGGTCGACCCGGCCGGGCCAGCTCGATGCGGGTAGCTCGTACTCGACGAGGCTGCGGGTCGTCAGGCCGCCGCGGCTGTGCGTCATGACATCGATGGTGAGCTCGGCGTCGGGCTGGTGTGCGCTGAGCCGGCGGAGCAGGTCCTCGGCGTTCTCGCGTGGATCGACGCTGAGGGTGACGTGGTCGAAGCCGAGCACAGCGTCATACGTGTCGATGGCGTGGGCCAGGAAGGCGCGGCCCGCGTCGGTGACACTCAGCGCCCCGAAGCCGCCCGCCGTCGAGGAGAAGGTGCCGTGCACGAACAGCAGCACCCGCAGCGGCCGGTCGGTCGGCAGGTGCAGCTCGTCGAGGGTCTCGACGCGGCGCCAGCCGGCGATGTCGGGCGAGGTGAGGTGGATCAGCCCGCGCCGGACGTGCGCCTCCATCAGCTCGATGGCCTTGTCGACCAGGAACGGCGCGGCGAAGCGGAGAACGATGGCCTGGGCGGCGCCCTGGATGATGCTGCCGAGCAGGCCTCGGGTGCGACGGGTCTCGCCGATCCCTTCTGCAGCTGCCGACGGGGCTGGTCCGCCGGGGCGCACGTCGATCTCGAAGTGGCGGGTGCGGGGGCCCGGGTCGACCGAGCGGTCCCGGTCGGCGGGCACGACGGGCAGGTGCCACGAGTAGACGCCGGCCTGCTCGAACAGGACGACGGCATCCTGGTCGGCGCTCACGTCGACGTCGAGCGACAGCGTGTGCGTGCGGCCGTCGCGATCCGTGGAGCGGGTGCGTCGCGGGGCGATGTCGACGCTCTGGAGTCGTTCGAAGCCCGACTCCGCCAGCGCGGCAAGGAGGGCGTCCTTGCCGAACTGGGTCTGGTAGCCCGGCTCGCCGGGCAGTGACCGGGCCGGGTCCGCCGGCTTGGCGGCGTAGGAGCTCGGGTGGTCGAGGCGCACGGCACCGTCGGCGAACGACCTCACTGGCATCTCGGGCTCCCTCCGTCGAGACCGGGACCACCCCTGTCATCACGGTAGAGGTCCCGGGCGCCCCGGTGATACCGGTTCGCGCAACGCACTCGTCCCGAAAAGCAGTTGTGTCCCGCAGGCGCGACCGGCCACGCTGGTGGGTGAGTCGCCGGCCGGTGGGGCGGGCGCCCGAAACCCAAGGAGGTCGACATGTCCATCACGGCCCCGGGCACCCTCGCCCACCTCCCGACCACCTTGGAGTTCCCTTGTCAGGCAAGACTTCTCAACCGCACGACGAAACGCTGGCCACGCTGACCCGGCCGTCCTGCTCGCTCGACACCGAGCCGGACGCCGCGCCCGAGGGCGAACGCTGGTCCACCTGGGACGGCGCCACCCACGGGCCCGCCCCGCGACCCGAATGGGTCATCACCGACCTCGGCGCGGTCGAGTCCGACCTCGGCGTCCTCAAGACCGGCAAGGAGGCCGACGTCCATCTCGTCCGGCGCTGGGTGCCCGGCGACGCCGACCGGGACGTGCTGATGGCGGCCAAGCGCTACCGCCCACCCGACCGCCGGCTCTTCCACCGTGACGCCGGCTACCTGGAGGGTCGCCGGGTACGCAGGTCGCGGGAGATGCGCGCGATGCGGACCCGAACCGACTTCGGCAAGGCCCTGATCGGCCAGATGTGGGCCGGCACCGAGTTCGACACGCTCGCCACGCTCTGGGGTGAGGGCCTGCCCGTGCCCTACCCGGTCCAGCTGGGCGAGTCGGAGCTGCTCATGGAGTTCATCGGCGATCCGGACGGGACGGCCGCGCCCCGGCTCGTGCAGACCCGGCCATCGGTCGGCCTGCTCGGCGAACTGTTCGAGCAGCTGCGCTCGGCGATGACCCGGCTCGCCGAGCTCGGCTGGGCGCACGGCGACCTGTCGCCCTACAACGTGCTCCTGCACCACGGCCGGCTCGTCGTCATCGACTGGCCCCAGGTCGTCGACGTCGTCGGCAACCCGCACGGGTTCGACTATCTGGAGCGCGATGCCCGGAATATGGCCGACTGGTTCACCCGCCGTGGCCTGCCGGTCGACGCGGCGGAGCTCTTCGGAGACCTCGCCGCGGCGGCCGCTGGGGCCTCGCGCTGGTGACCCGGGCCCCTGTCTCGGGACGGTGCGCCCGCTCCGACCCGCCTTACGCCGACGGACTGCCCCTGTGGCGCCGGACTGCTGGACCTCCGGCAGTCAGGCGCCACAAAGAGAGTCGTCGGGACCACGGTCCACGCCCGAACGGTCCGTTCGGGGGGTCAGGGCTCGGTGAGGAAGTCGGCGGGGTGGCCGAAGCGGCCGGAGTGCACGAACGCCTCGAGCGGCAGCCGCTCGCGCGGCAGCCGGGAGCGCTGCTGCACCCAGCCGGGCAGGTCCTGCTCCGCACCGCGACGGGCCGGGCGGCCCAGGGCGACGCCGGTGGTCGCGGTCCAGTGCGCGGGCACCGCGAAGGCATCGTTGGCGGCGCGGTGGTCGAAGCCGCCGAACTGCCGCACCTGCAGGCCCATCGACCGGGCCTGGACGGTGATGTGCGCGACCGCCTGCCCGAGGTCGAACATGGCGTAGTCGGAGTAGGCGATCTCGTGGTCGAAGTCGGTCGCGACCTGGTGCAGCGTGATGATGATCGCCGAGGCCGCCGGCGCCCACGCCTGGTTGGCGGCCGAGAGCACCGGCACGATCCGCTGGTGCGTCTCGTCGCCGCGCCGCCCGACGACGAAGCCCCACGGCTGCGAGTTGCCCGCCGAGGGTGCCCACCGGGCCGCCTCGAGGATCGCGCGCAGGTCGACGGCCGGGATGACGTGCTCGCGGTCGTAGACCATGACGCTCTCGCGCTGCCGCAGCAGCGGTGTCAGCGAGCCGGGCGGGGCGTCCGAGTGCGTCCGATGCTCGGTCGTCTCCGGCATCAGTAGGCCCGGCCCACGACGGCGAGCACACCGTCGGCGTCCTCGCTCGGCGGCACGCTGCCGTCGGGCATCGTCAGGCAGCGCACGGTGATGCCCGACTCGGCGAGCCTGCGCTCGCCGTCGACGCCGAGCGTCGCCCACGGGAGGGTGGCCCAGCCGGTGCGGGCCGCCTCGGCCGCCTCGTCGACGCCCGCCACCGCAACGGTGCGCTCCTGCTGGAAGGCGAGCGCCTCGGCATACAGGGCGTCCTGGTCCTGGTCGAGCTGGGACGGCACGGTCGCGCTGACCTGGCCCAGCGGCATACTGCGCTTGGAGCCGTCGTAACGGCGCACGAGGACGACCGACCCGTCGGCCAGGTCCCGGGGGCCGACCTCGACGCGCAGCGGGATCCCCTTGAGCTCGGCGTCGACGGCGCGGCGCCCGAAGGGGGTGTCGAGCCGGTCGTCGAGCTCGGCCCGTACCCCGGCAGAGACAAGGTCGGCGACCAGCCGGCCGGCCGCCTCGAGCACCCCTTCGCCGGCCTTGACGACCGTGACGAGCGCCTGGACCGGCGCGAGGCGGGGTGGCAGGCGCAGCCCGTGGTCGTCACCGTGGGTCATGATCAGCCCGCCGACCATCCGGGTCGAGGAGCCCCACGAGGTCGTCCAGGCGTGCTCGTCCACGCCGTCGGCGGACAGGTAGCGGATCCCGAAGGCGCGCGAGAAGTTCTGGCCGAGCTCGTGGGAGGTGCCCATCTGCAGCGCCTTGCCGTCGCGCATCATCGCCTCGAGGGCCAGGGTGTTCGTCGCGCCGGCGAACCGCTCGGCCGCCGTCTTGCGCCCGAGCACCGTTGGCAACGCGAGCAGCTCGCGCATGAAGGCGGCGTAGACCTCGACGTGGATCCGCTGCGCGTAGGTGCGGGCGTCCGCCTCGGTGGCGTGCGCGGTGTGGCCCTCCTGCCAGAGGAACTCGCTGGTTCGCAGGAACAGGCGCGGGCGCAGCTCCCACCGGACGACGTTGGCCCACTGGTTGAGCAGCAGCGGCAGGTCGCGGTAGCTCTGCACCCACTTGGCCAGGTACTCGCCGATGACGGTCTCGGAGGTGGGCCGCACGACGACCGGCTCCTCGAGCGCCTTGCCGCCCGCGTGGGTCACGACGGCCAGCTCGGGGCTGAAGCCCTCGACGTGCTCGGCCTCGCGCTTGAGGTACGACTCCGGGATGAAGAGCGGGAAGTACGCGTTGCGGGCGCCGGCGGACTTGATCCGGGCGTCCATGTCGGCCTGCATCCGCTCCCAGATCGCGTAGCCGTAGGGCCGGATCACCATCGTGCCGCGGACCGGTCCGTTGTCGGCGAGCTCGGCCTTGGCGATGACGTCCTGGTACCAGCGGGGGAAGTCCTCCGCCTGCGGGGTGAGCACGCGCTTGGCCATACGCGCGATCCTACGGGCGCGGTCGTGCGGTTCCCGGCCCCGGTGCGGCGCATTCGGGCCCAGTCGCGCAGAGCCGGTCAGTCGTGTCGCATGGTGGCCACGAGGAAGGCCTGCCAGGCCTCGCGTGAGTCGGCGAGCTCCCCCGGTCCCCCGACGGACTCCAGGATCCGCGTCGTCGCGTCGCGGGTGGCGTCGTCGAACTGTCCGGACAGCGGCACGTCCGCGGCGCCCCACACGTACCGGCACATCGCCTGTACCGCCTGAACCTGAGCCGTGGAGCGCCGGATCAACCGGGGACGCTCGGGCCCGAACCGCCCGATGTCGACGTGGACGTGGTTCGTGTGGGCGCTGTTGTAGAGGTACGTCAGCACGTCGGCGAACTCGTGATGCAGCCCGGCCGCGGTCCGCCAGTAGAGCCGCAGCTGCCGGCGCAGCTCGCTGGCCGGGGCGTCGCGCCAGAGGTCGTAACGCAGCGAGACCAGGTCCGAGCCACCGGAACGCAGTCGCGACAGGTCGAACGCCTCCCCCGAGGCATGCCACGACGTGTCGGCAGCCGGTGCCCAGGCACCGTACGACCAGACCTGCTCGGGTGTCGGCCCGAAGTGCGCGGCGTGCAGGGCCAGCCAGGCGTCCAGGCGCCGCCCGAACGCGGCGGTGACGTGGTACGTGGACCGCTGCCCGGTCACCTCGTAGACGTATGCCGCCGAGCCGACTCGGGTGCGCGCCTGCAGGTCTGCCCGGGCCGCGGGCACCGGGTCGGCCCACCGCTCCCGCGGCAGCGGGCCCCCGATCCCGGCCACGCCGATGGCCTCGGGCAGGGCATCCCAGCCGCCGCCGGCCAAGGCGACCGCCCCGCCGACCGTGGCCAGCCCGAGGGCACCGGCGACGAACCGGCGGCGGGAGACCCGGACCGGACGTGGCACAGCCGCGCCACCCGCCTCCGGCCGTTCGCCCATGCCTGCCCAACGTCCGGACGACTCCGATCACTCCCGACGGCGGAC
>NZ_JBDIAQ010000120.1:0-10799 GCF_039812505.1 Intrasporangium sp.
CACTCGACCCCAACATAATCCGCGACTACCAGCTCGCCTGTGCAGC
This sequence comes from Intrasporangium sp., assembly GCF_039812505.1. Lineage (GTDB taxonomy): Bacteria > Actinomycetota > Actinomycetes > Actinomycetales > Dermatophilaceae > Intrasporangium_A. The sequence goes on from NZ_JBDIAQ010000120.1 coordinate 47, forward strand.
CGCCGAAGCCGCGTAACCGCGAAAGTCAAATAACCCCTTTAAAGGTCCATTTGCTACGGGCGCGGCCCAACCCAACAAGATCGCAACAGAGACGACCAGCCGACCAGCCGATCCGGGCCGAGGACTGCCGACGTTGCCCAGGCCCGCCGGCGTAGCCGGTCAGCCGCCTCGACGTCGGCTCGGTGCAAGCGGCAGCGACTCCAAAGCCGGCACGCGCCCAGCAGCGGTATCACGTGCCGTCGCGAGGTGTCGCTCGACGGCAGGCCGGGTGACGCCGGACCCGGCGGCGATTCGGCGCGACCAGGTAGGTGCGTTTGCCGTCCGACCCGACCCGGCACACCTCCAACAGCTTCACCAAGCTCGACGTCGACTCCCGGACTGCTGCCGAGGCCCCGCCATACGAGCACGATCCCGACCAAACGAACGCCACTTTGCGGCTCGGGACGCGCGTTCGGGAGCGCCAGGCCAACACCGGCAGGTTCGCCCGCGAGTTCGCCGCCCAGAACGGGGTCGACATGGACAAGGACGAGACCGCCCACTGGCGCCAGGTCCCGGACCTGGAGGCCGCCGCCACCTTCCGCCGCACCGTGAACCTCAACGGCTGACCAGCGCCCTGGAGGACACCGCAGCAACCCCACGGGCTCCCACCCTGCATGCGAAGGCCAGCGACGATAAGCGGGCCAGCTGGCTGTTAACGTCACTGTCCGTTCCGTTGCTGCTCAAGGGCCGACCCCTCGGGGACGAGGCTCGTGGGAGCGGGCCGCGCACGATGATCGAGCTGGGCAACATGACCGTCGAAGATGTGCCTGCCTGGTCGCCCGTGACGGACTAGCCTGCACCAATGGAAGAACTGGACCGGCGGCTCGTGAGCCTGTTGCTGGCGGACGGGCGGACCAGCTACACCGACCTCGGCAGGGCGACCGGCCTGTCGACGTCGGCGGTCCACCAGCGAGTGCGCCGGCTGGAGCAGCGCGGGGTGATCACCGGCTACCGGGCCGTCATCGCCATGGAGCAGGTCGGTCTCCCGCTGACTGCGCTCGTCTCGGTGGCGCCGTTCGACGCGAGCGCACCGGACGACGTGCCCGAGCGTCTCGAGGACATCCGGGAGATCGAGGACTGCTACTCGGTGGCGGGGGAGGCGAGCTACGTCCTGAAGGTGCGGGTGGGCGGGCCGGGCGACCTCGAGGACCTGCTCGCCCGGATCAGGTCGGCCGCCAGTGTGTCCACCCGCACGACGGTCGTGCTCTCGACACCGTGGGAGGGCCGCACCAGCCGGCCCACCGGCGAGGACTGAGGGGCGCAGCCGCCCCTCGGCCACGAGAACTGCGTCGGCCACGACAACTGCGCTCGGCGTGGGTTCTCGTGGGCAGCCGCCCCGAAGCCCACGACAACTGCGCTCGGCGTGGGTTCTCGTGGCGCAGCCACCCCCCCGGACCACCCGAGGGCTTCCGTCAGGAGGCGACCTGCCCCGCGCCGCGGGCGGCCCGCTGCCGGTGCCGGACCGCGGCCGACGCCCGCAGCTCCCAGCCCCACAGCAGCACCGCCGCCAGGGTGAACAGCCCGGCGACGACGCCGAGGACCAGCAGCGACCCGCTGACCAGTGGCGAGACGACACCGGCCACCACGGCGTTGATGATCGTGGTCAGGAAGGCCTGGTACGACGAGACCGACCCACGAGCCTCGGGCCGCAGGTCGAGCAGCTCGATGGTGAGGATCGGCAGGGCCAGCGACACCCCGAACGCGGCCGCCGCGGCCGGCGCGATCGTCCAGGGCAGCCCGGCCACCCCACCCGCCACGTGGTAGACGATGCCGAACACCGCACCCGCCACGGCGACCCCGAAGCCGACCACCACCACCAGGGCCGGATGCGCCCGGCCGGCCAGGCGCCCGGCCAGGAACGAGCCGACCATCATGAACGCGACGAGCGGGATGAACAGCACCCCGAAGTCCTGCGCCCCGAGGCCGAGGTGGTCGTTGACGATGGCCGGCGCCGAGGAGATATAGAGGAACAGCGCGGCGAAGTTGAAAGAGATCGCGCCGGACAGGCGCTGCACCCCGGCATGCCGGGCAGTGCGCCCGAGCCCGCGCAGCAGCGGTCCCGGCCGGAAGGGCAGCCGCCGCTGCGGCGGGTGGGTCTCGGGCAGGAACAGGCCGGCCAGAGCGACTAGCAGGACGCCGTAGCCGGCCAGCACCCAGAAGATCGTCTGCCAGCTGCCCACCCCCAGGATCCAGCCACCGACGATCGGGGCGATGGCCGGGGCGACCGCGAAGACCATCGACACGTTGCTCATGAACCGCTGGGCCTCGGAGCCGTCGTAGAGGTCCCGGATGGCGGTGCGGGCCACGATCATCCCGGCCCCGGCCACCAGACCCTGCAGGCCTCGGGCGGCCAGCAGCATCCCCATGCTGGTCGAGACGGCGCACAGCACGCTCGTGGCGGCGTAGAGCGCGCACCCGGCCAGGATGACCGGCTTGCGGCCCACCGCATCTGACACGGAGCCGTGGAACAGGCTCATCACGGCGAATGCGACCATGTAGACGCTCACCGTCTGCTGCATCGCGAGCTTGTCGACGTGCAGGTCGGCGGCCATCGACTCGAAGGCGGGGAAGATCGTGTCGATGGTGAACGGCCCGACCATCGTCAGCGCCGCCAGCACCACGATCAGCAGGGTGCGCGAACGCCTCGCCGGGCCTCTCATCACGGCCGCCCGATCGGTGCCGTCACGGCGCCGGTGACCCGGACCAGGTCGAGCGGGGCGAGCTCGACGTCGAAGCCGCGCCGGCCACCGGATACGAAGATCGTCGGGAACTGCTCGGCCGAGCGGTCCAGCACGGTGGGCAGCGCCCGCTTCTGCCCGACCGGCGAGATGCCCCCGACGACGTAGCCGGTGCTGCGCTCCGCCGCGGCCGGCGCTGCCATCGTGGCGCTCTTGGCACCCAGCGCGCCGGCGATCGCCTTCAGGTCGAGCCGGCCGTCGACCGGCACGATCCCGACCGCCAGCCCGCCGCCCGTGTCGACGAGCAGGGTCTTGAAGACGCGCTCGGGTGGCAGGCCGAGCAGCCGGGCCGCCTCGAGACCGAAGCCGTCCGCCGCCGGGTCATGCTGGTAGGTGTGCCGGGTGTAGGGCACCCCGGCCCGGTCGAGCGCTAGGGTCGCCTGGGTCGTCGGCCCGGCACCACCCCTGCCGCGGCTCACCGCCGACCCGTGCCGACCGACCCGATGCCGTCCCAGATCGTGGTCATCACCAGGTCGGTGGCGTCGTCGGCGCTCAGCCCGGGGGTCACCACGCGGGAGACGGCCAGCCGCTCGCAGCCGCCGACGAGGATCTCGGCCATGCCCGTCATCCGGGCCGGGGGCAGCCCGGCGAAGGCGGGCAGCCCGCGCAGCCCCTCCGCGAAGGCCTTGGCGGTCTGCTGGCGGATCCGCTCGACCGAGTCGGCGGCGGGGCCGACGAGGGCGCCCTCGGTGCGCAGCAGCGCGAAGGCCTGCTCGTGCTCGTCGATGAAGTCGAACCAAGCGTGGATCACCGCGCGGATCCGCTCGCGCACCGGCAGCTGGGGGTGCTCCAGCCAGGCCTCGATGATCAGGCCGAGCAGCTGGCGCCGGCCCTTCTCGATCGTCGCGGCCAGCAGGCCCTCCTTGGAGCCGAAGTAGTCGTAGATGAGCGGCTTGGTCACGCCGACGCGCTCGGCGATGTCGTCCATGGTGGCGGCCTGGATGCCACGCTCGACGAACACCTGCTCGGCCACCTCCAGCATCTGCGCCTCGCGCTCGGCGCGCGGGACGCGGGTGCGGTGTGCTGTGTCGGCCACACGGGGAGTCTAGGGCCCCGTCCGGTCGCCCCGCGGGCGACGTCCGACCGGCAAGAACGGGCGGTGGCGCCGATGCGCTCGTTCGGAGGTGGGCGGCATACGGTTTGCTGGTGCGTCCGCTGCTCGCCCTCCTCTCGGGGGGACTGCTGTGCCTCGCCTTCCCGACGTTCGACGTCTGGGTCGCCGCCCCGGTGGCGCTGGCGCTGCTGGCCCTGGCGCTGACCGGGGCGCGGGCCCGCGCCGGGTTCGGCCTCGGGCTGCTGGCCGGGCTCGCGTTCTTCGTGCCGACCCTGCAGTGGTCGGGGATCTACGTGGGTGACCTGCCCTGGCTGGCGCTGGCGACGCTGCAGGCGCTCTTCTTCGCGCTGGCCGGCCTCGGCTACGCGTGGCTGACCCGCGCCGGCCGGGTCCGCCCGGTCGTCTTCGCGCTCGTCTGGGTCGTCGCGGAGGGGCTGCGCGCCCGCGCCCCGTACGGCGGCTTCCCGTGGCTCAAGCTGGCCTTCGGGCAGGCCGATGCACCGTTCGGGCGGCTCGTCGCGCTGGGTGGGCCACCGTTCGTGGCGTTCGTGATCGCCCTGTCCGCCGGGTTGCTCGCGCTCGCGGTGCACGCCGTCACCTCCCGCCGCGGTGGTATGCCGCTCACCCGGGTCGTGCTCGCGCCCCTCCTCGCCGTCGGGCTGGGTGCCGCCGGCCTGCTCGTCCCGCTGCCGACGGACGGGCCGACCGCCCAGTTCCTCGGCGTGCAGGGCAACGTGCCACGTCCGGGCCTCGACTTCAACGCCGAGCGGCGGATGGTGCTGGACAACCACGTGCGCGCCACCTACCAGGCGCTGCAGGACGTCGCGGCCGGGCGGGCGCCGCACCCCGACCTGATCGTCTGGCCCGAGAACGCCTCGGACATCGACCCGCTGCGCAACGCGGACGCCAAGGCCGAGATCCTCGCGACCGTGCAGGCCGCCCAGGCTCCGCTGATCCTCGGGGGCCTGCTCGAGGAACCCCCCGGCCATGTGTCGAACGTCTCACTGCTGTTCGAGCCGGGCAAGGGCAACACGGACCGCTACGTCAAGCGCCACCCGGTGCCCTTCGCGGAGTACATCCCCGACCGGGCCTTCTTCCGGATCCTCAGCAAGGAGGTCGACCTGGTCGCGCGCGACTTCGTCGCCGGTGACAAGGTCGGGCTGTTCACGATCCACCCGAGCGACGCGCCCGAGATCCGGGCGGGGCTGGCCATCTGCTTCGAGGTCGCCTACGACGACATCATGCTCGACGCCGTGCGCGCCGGTGCCAACGTGCTGGTGGTGCAGACGAACAACGCGACCTTCGGGTTCACCGCCGAGTCCCCGCAGCAGCTGGCGATCAGCCGGATCCGGGCCATGGAGTTCGGCCGATCCGTCGTGCACGTCTCGACGGTCGGGCAGAGCGCCCTGATCACCCCGGACGGAACCGCGCACCAGGTCACGTCGTTGTTCACGCAGGCGGTCGTGCGCGGCGCCCTGCCGCTGCGCACGCAGACCACGCTCGCCACCCGGGTCGGGCAGGTGCCCGAGTGGGTCGCGGCGGGTGCGCTGCTGCTGGTCGTGGTTGGATCGTTCGTGCAGGGCCGACGCCGCCCGCACGGCACGGACGGGACGAGCGCGACGTCGGTGACCAGGACAGGCACGAAGGACGGGGATGGCGACGACGAATCGTGAGCCGGTGACACGGGTCGCCGTGCTCATCCCGACGTACAACGAGCGCGAGAGCCTACCCGGCGTGGTCGCCCGGGTCCGGGCGGCCGTGGCGAGCGCCGACGTGCTGGTCCTCGACGACAACTCGCCGGACGGCACCGGGCGGCTCGCCGACGAGCTGGCCGCCGCCGACCCCCAGGTGCACGTCCTGCACCGTCCCGGCAAGGCGGGGCTGGGGCGTGCCTACCTCGCCGGTTTCGACTGGGCCCTGTCGGCCGGCTACGACGCCGTCGTGGAGATGGACGCCGACGGGTCGCACCAGCCCGAGCAGCTGCCGGCGCTGCTGGCCGCGCTCGCGGACGCCGACCTCGTGATCGGGTCGCGGTGGATCCGCGGGGGAGCGGTGCGCAACTGGCCGGTGCGGCGCAAGGTCCTGTCCGTCGGTGCGAACGTCTACACGAAGGTCCTGCTCGGCATGCACGTCAACGACGCGACCGCCGGCTACCGGGCCTACCGCAGCTCGGCCCTGCGCGTGATCGGGCTGGACAGCGTCGAGTCGCAGGGCTACTGCTTCCAGGTCGACCTCACCGTCCGGGCCGTGCGGGCCGGGCTGCGCGTGGTCGAGGTGCCGATCACCTTCGTCGAGCGCGAGGTCGGCGCCTCCAAGATGGGCGGCGACGTCATCCGCGAGGCGCTCACCAACGTCACCACGTGGGGGGTCCGGCACCGGGCCCGGCAGGCCCGCGACCTCGTTCGCTCGGTCCGGGATCGGAAGCGGACGTGAGCAGATGAGCACCCAGCCCCGGCGGCGGCTGCGACCCACGCGGGTCGCAGGACTGGTCCTGCTCGGCCTGTTGATCCTCGAGGTGCTGGCGATCCGGTTCGTGACGCAGCAGATCGGCGGCGGCCCCACCTTCCTGCTGCTGGTGGCCACGTCGGCGCTGGGCGGCTGGGTCGTGGCCCACGAGGGGCGCCGTCGGTGGCACGCGCTCGACGAGGCGGTCCGCGCCGGCCGGCCCCCCGAGCGCGAGGTGGCCGACGGCATCCTGGTGCTGCTCGGCGGGCTGCTGCTGCTGCTGCCCGGCTTCGTCAGCGACGTGTTCGGGCTGCTGCTCGTGCTGCCCCCGACCCGGGCGCTCGCGCGCCGCCTGTTCGTGCTGCTGCTGGGGCGACACCTGCTCGTCCGGGTGGCCGGGCATCCCGGCGCGGGGTTCGGGCCCGGGTCGGGCCCCGGCTCCGGCGCGGCGAACCAGGTCATCGAGGGGCACGTCGTGCGCGACGACGCGGTCGACGGCGAGGTGATCGAGGGCGACGTCATCGACCCGGACCCGGGCGACGACGCGGGTCGCCGACCCTAGCACGCCGGGAACAATCGCCCCCCTCCGGCCGTTAGCCACACCGAGAGGGTGGGCATACAACTGATGTACCGCCGCAGAGCATTTCCGCCGGGAGGGGCTGTCTGACATGGCCGATCGAGCATTGCGTGGTTCCAACCTCGGCTCCCTGAGCATGGAGTCCGACGAGAACGTCGTGCCCAGTCCGCGCCAGATCACCGTGTACGTGTGTGACCAGGGTCACCGTACCGAGCTGCCCTTCTCCGTCGAGGCCGACATCCCGCCGACGTGGGACTGCCGCTGCGGGCTGGTCGCCAAGCTGCTGGACGGCCCGGAGCCGGAGCTGAAGCCCACCAAGCACGTGCGCACCCACTGGGACATGCTGCTCGAGCGCCGCTCCATCCCCGAGCTCGAGGAGCTGCTCGAGGAGCGGCTCACCCTGCTGCGCGAGTCCCGCGGCGAGAAGCCGAGCCGCAAGAAGTCCGCCTGACGCCGGCCCGGACCGACGACGCGCCGGATCACACGGTGCGCCGGGTCACACGACCAGCGGGACCGGGTTGCCGGCCTGCGCGATGCCCTCCCGCATCCGCACCCGGGACAGCAGGGTGCCGCCCACCACGAAGAACACGATCAGCACCACGATGGCCCACCGGTACGAGTGGGTGAACTGGTAGACCAGGCCAAAGGCGAGCGTGCCCAGCCAGCTGGTGCCGCGTTCCATCGCCTGGTAGAGGCCGAAGAACTCGGCCTCCCGGCCGCGCGGGATCAGCTGGCTGTAGAGCGAGCGCGACAGGGCCTGGGTGCCGCCCAGCACGATGCCGATGAGCACGGCCAGCGCGACGAAGATCGCCAGGGACCCGGCCGGCACGAAGAAGGCGGCGACGACCACGACGCTCCACAGCACGATGCCGCCGAGCACGGTGCGCCACGCGCCGACGCGTGCCGCGGCCGAGCCGAAGGACCGCGCCCCGAAGAACGCGACGAACTGGACGAGCAGGAACACCGCCAGCACCGTCGTCTGGGAGAAGCCGAGCTCCTCCTGCCCGTAGAGGCTGGAGTTGCCGATGACGGTCTGGATGCCGTCGTTGAAGAAGAGGTAGGCCAGCAGGAACAGCATCGTCTGCGGGTAGCGCCGCAGCTCGCGGAAGGTGTCGGCGAGCTGGCCCAGGCTCCCGCCGACGACCCCGCGCTCCCGCTCGACGGGGGTGGTCACCGTGCCGGTGAGGTGGCGCAACCCCCGGTAGGGGATGAGGGTGAAGGCGGCCCACCAGATGCCGGCGCTCAGCAGGTTGACCCGCACGGCCATGCCCTCGGAGATCCCCAGTGCACCGTGCAGCGCCATCAGCGCGAAGTTCAGGGCGAGCAGGATCCCGCCGCCGAGGTAGCCCAGCGCCCAGCCCTTGGAGGAGACCCGGTCGCGCTCGTTCTCGTTGGCGATCCGGATCAGGATCGAGTCGTAGACCACCAGCGAGGCGCCCAGGCAGATGGTGGCGAGGACCAGCAGCCCGACACCGAGCTGCCAGTTGGTGCCGGCGACCAGGAACATCAGGCACGCGGCGAGGGCGCCGATCCAGGCGAACCCGGAGAAGAGCCTGGTCGGGTGCGGGCTGCGGTCGGCGATCGCGCCGATGAAGACCAGCACGACCGCCGACACCACGGTCGCGAACGTGACGGTGTAGGGGTAGACCGACCCGGGTGCGACCGGGACGCCGAGGACGGACAGGTTGGTCGTGCAGTCGACGCCGGCCGCGATGCCGGGGCAGGCGGCCTGCTTGGCCACCGCGGTCAGGTACGGTCCCATCAGCACGGTGGCGGTCGTCGTCACGTACGCCGAGTTGGCCCAGTCGTACCAGTACCAGGCGCGCTGCTCCCTCGTCTCGGGACGGGCCAGGTTGACGGCGACGTCTGCCATGGTCCGAAGCGTTCCACATCAGCCGGTATGCCGCTCAGCGGGCCTCGGCGGCATACCTGACCTCAAGGTCGTGGTGGGCCCGGCGACGCCGGGACCACGCCCCGAGCACTGCGCAGATGGCGGCGACCAGCACGGTCAGGGCACCGAGCAGGATCCGGTAGTCGACGAGCGCGACCAGCGCCGCGCCGATCGCGATCGAGACGATCTGCGGGGTGCCGATCATCGCGTCGAGCGTCGTCGAGGCCCGCGCCATGAGCCGGTTCGGGGTGCGGAGCTGGACGAGGGTGTTGACCGCCACGACGACCACCGGTATGCCGAACCCCAGCGGGACGGTGCCGGCGATGACGAGCGGCAGGCTGGGGGCCAGGGCCATCACGGCCAGGCCCAGCGTGAAACAGGCCAGTGCTGCGACGATGGCCCGCACGTGCCCGACGCGGTCGATGATCCGACCGGACAGCAGCCCGCCGGCCAGGGCCCCGACGCCCTGGACCGAGACGATGACGCCCACGAAGGTGGCCGGCCGGCCGAAGGCATCCGTGATCGCGTAGAGCACCGACTCCAGGAAGCCGAAGGCGAAGATGCAACCGCCGATGGCCAGGATCGGCCACCAGAGCAGCCGGTCCCGGTAGACGTGGGTCAGGCCGGCGAGGAACTCCTCGCGCCAGTGCAGCTGGGGTGGGGCCACCACGTCGCCGGGCACCCGCAGGGTCGCGACCGCCAGGATCGCGACGGCGTAGGCGACCGCGACGAGGGCGATCACGCTGTCCATGCCCCACACCGCGTACATCGACGCGCCGAGCAGGGGGCCGAACAGGCGCAGCCCCTCGCGGAAGGTGCTGCTCGCGGCGTTGGCGTGGACCAGCTGCTCGGCAGGCACGATGAGCCTGAGCAGGCCCATGACCGCGCCCGGGAGCATGACGAGGGCGATGCCGTAGGCGAAGGCGACCGCGTAGACGATCCAGACGTGCCCCGCGTCGTGCACCCAGGCGAGCGGGACCAGGCTGGCCGCGGCGAGGGGGTAGGCGCCGAGCAGGAACCGTCGCCGCGCGAACTGGTCGACGACCCAGCCGAGGAGCGGCGCGACCAGGGAGGGGGCGACCACCCAGAAGATCGCCATGCCGGCCGCCCCGCTGGAGCCGGTGAGCTCCTTGGTCATGATGCCGAAGGAGAGCAGCAGGACGGAGTCGGCGACCATCGTCGCGGCGAGCGCGACGAACAGGCGCCGGAAGGCCGGGATCGCGAACGCCTGCCTCATCGCGGGTCCACGCTGGTCAGGACGAGCACGCGCAGGGCCCGGGCGCCGTCGGGGACCGGCTCGGCGCCGGCCAGCCGGTCGTAGTGCCGTCGGAGCAGCTCGTGTAGGTCGGTCACGAACGCCTTGGCCTCGTCCTCGGTGACCAGGACGGTGGCCTGGGCGACGCCGAGGTCGTGCACCCAGTTGCGCTCTGCCGTTTCGGTGTTGCGCCGCCACCGGGCGACCGCGCGGTCGACCAGCCGGGCGCTCAACGCCCGGCTCGCGGCCCGGTAGCCGGGCGGGGCCGCCGCATCCTCGTCCTCGTCCCAGGTGAGGCCCACCCGGGTGACCCGCCACGGCCGGCGCCGGCCGACGCCCTCGCCCGTCTCCTCGACGAAGCCGTGCTCGGCGAGCTTGCGCAGGTGCCACGAGCAGTTGGCCGGGGTCTCGTCGAGCCTCGCACCGAGGTCGGAGGCGGTCATCGGCCCGTTCAGGGTTAGCTCCTCGAGGATGTCGAGCCGCAGCGGGTGGGACAGGGCCCGTAGCTCGTTGACCCGACGCAGCCGCCGCGGGTTGAAAGACATGTTTCGATAGTAGTCGTCGAAAGGGGTCTTTCAAACGAGACCGGGATGCCGGTTCGGGTCGGACACCGGCCGACGGCCGTCACCACGGCATGGGACGATCGCGTCCATGACACACCCGGGAGCCGGTGCCGACCCCGCACCGCCGGTGGCGCAGCTCGCCGACACCCACGACCTGATCCGGGTGCACGGGGCGCGGGAGAACAACCTCA
>NZ_JBDIAQ010000121.1:0-10795 GCF_039812505.1 Intrasporangium sp.
GCGACCCCGACCGGGCTCGAACCGGCGACCTCCGCCGTGACAGGGCGGCGCGCTAACCAACTGCGCTACGGGGCCATGCTGATTCAGTTGTCCTGCGTATCCCCAACGGGATTCGAACCCGTGCTGCCGCCGTGAAAGGGCGGAGTCCTAGGCCGCTAGACGATGGGGACCGGTGCCCGTTGGGACGTCGAAACTATATGGGAGATTCCGGTGGGCACCAAATCCGTATGCCGCTCACTCGAGCGGGCACGAACACCCCGGCCGGGCGGGCGCCAACCCCCAGTCGGGCGGGCGCCGACCACCCGCCAACCGGGCTCCGGGTCACCCGCCCGTCCAGGCGAGGACGTCCTGCACCGGCCACGTCGTGACGACCCTTTCGGCCGGGATCCCGAGCTGCTCCGCCCGCCGGCAGCCGAGGTGCTTCAGGTCGAGCTGGCCGGGGGCGTGCGCGTCGGAGTCGATTGCGAAGAGGCACCCGAGGTCGCGGGCCAGCTCGACCAGCTCGTCCGGCGGGTCGCACCGCTCGGGGCGCGAGTTGATCTCGACGGCGACGTCGTGCTCACGGCAGGCCCGGAACACCTGCTCGGCGTCGAACGTCGACGGTGGCCGGGTCCCGCGGCCGCCCGTGACGAGCCGGCCGGTGCAGTGGCCCAGCACGTTGGTGCGCGGGTTGCGCACCGCGGCGAGCATCCGCGGGGTCAGCTCGAAGGACGGCTGGCGCAGCTTCGAGTGGACCGAGGCGGTGACGACGTCGAGCCGGCCCAGCAGGTCGTCGTCCTGGTCGAGCGTGCCGTCGAGGTTGATGTCGGCCTCGATGCCCGTCAGCAGCCGGAACGAGCCGGCCACGCCGGCGTTGATCGCATCGACCCGGATGAGCTGCTGCTCGAGCCGCTCCCGGGACAGCCCGTTGGCCACGGTGAGGCGGGGGGAGTGGTCGGTCAGGGCCAGCCACTCCTGGCCGAGCTCGACCGCCGTGAGGACCATCTCCTCGATCGGGCTGCCGCCGTCGCTCCAGTTCGAGTGCACGTGCAGGTCGCCGACCAGTGCCGCATGGAGCTCGCCGCCCTCCCACGCCGACTCGTCGCCGTGCTCGCCCTCGACGGCGGCGAGGTAGCGCGGCACTTCGCCTCGGAGCGCCTCGGTGATGATCGCCGCACTGGTGTCGCCGACTCCCTTGAGCTGCTTGAGGGTTCCGGATCGAGCGCGCTCTCGCAGCTCGGCCTCGGGAATGAGCCGGATCGTCTCGAGGGTGCGCCGCAGTGCGTCGACGCGATAGTGGCTCGCCCGGGCACGTTCGAGCAGGAAGCAGATCCGCCGCAGCGCCGCCACCGGTGACATCGGCACCTTCGGGCGCGGCGGCTGTCTCATGGGCCGACCCTAGCCAGTCCCACCGGGTGCACACCGGCAGGCGCCGGGAGGACACCGGGCGGCAGGCAGGCGACGACGCCCGGTCAGCGTTGCAGCGGCCAAAGGGTCGAGCCGCCGGGCAGCATCACCCCGGGGGTGTGCGGCGTCTCGACGACGACGGTCACCAGACCGGGACCGACCAGCGAGGCGACCTTGCCCGGCACGTCGCCCATCGTGGTGACCACGACCCGGTTGGCCCGGGCATCGATCTTCACCCCGACGACGGCGACTCCCTTGACCTGCAGGTCGACCCGCGCGGCGTCAATGGTGGCCGCCGCCGCGCGCAGCTGCCGGATCGAGTGCGCCACGGTCCGGAACCCGATGTCCGAACCGGCCGGGACGTCCGCCCGCACCATCGCCTCGAGCTCGGCGTCCTGGCGCGTCACGCAGACCACGATGCGCGTGTTGGCGGCGTCGGCGGCATACGTGCCCGCGAACACGTCGGGGAAGCGGACCTCCAGCGTCGGCGCGAGGGTCTCCATCGCGGCGCGCACCGGGGTCATCGGCCCGCTGAACCAGCCCGACAGGTCGCGGGCCGGCGGCACGCCCGGCCGCAGCGCGGCGCTCGGCGGAGTCGTCGTCGGCACGCGCTCGCCCGGTGCCTGCTCGCTCTGCATGGTGACTCCTTCCGGTGCCCCGCCGGCCGAGGTGGCCTCCTGCCCCGGGTGCCCGCTGACCCAGATGCCGCCCACGCTACCCGCGACGACGACGGCCGCCGCGGCGCCGAGCAGCCCGGAGCGGCGCCGGTGCACGCGGGCGCGCCCACGGCCGAGTGCGCGCTCGACGAACAGGTCGTCGCGGGGTGGTTCGAGGTCGTTCACGGCACCCAGGACCTTCCGAAGTCGTTGCTCGCTCACGTCAGGGCTCCGTTCAGGGGTGGCTCGGCGAGCCGGCCGCGCAGGGCCGCGAGCCCCCGCGAGATCTGGCTCTTGATCGTGCCCTCGGCGACGCCGGTGCACTCGGCGATCTGCGGCACGGTCAGGTCGTCCCAGAAGCGCAGCACGAGGACCGCTCGCTGGCGCTCGGGCAGCCCGTCGAGCAGGTCGGTCAGGGTCATCGCGAGCTCCCGGTCGGGGTCGGCCGAGGCGGCCTCGGGCACGGTGTCGGTCAGCACCTCCCGGTGTCCCTTGCGTCGGGCGTTGAGGTAGAGGTTGAGCATGGTGCGGCGGGTGTACGCCTCCTGCGCCCCCGCCGCGATCCGGGGCCAGGCGACGTACACCCGCGCCAGCGCCTCCTGGACGAGCTCGTCGCCGTCGGCCCAGCCGCCGCAGAGCAGGAACGCGCGCCGCCGCAGCGCGCCCTGCCGTGCGGCGACGAACTCGCGGAAGGCGTCCTCGTCCCTGCGTCTCATCGGCTCCCCGGTCTCCTCGGTCGGGCTTCCCAGTCTGCTGCTCGGGCTTCCCAGTCTGCTGCTCGGGCTTTCTACTGGTGCAGACACACGAGCGAGCCGTTTCGTTGCATCCGGCGTGTGGCGGCACCCGCCGTCTCGTTGCGCGCGCCGTCGCCCACGACCCGCGACACCCCGAAGAACTGCCAGCTCCGTCGGTTGTAACCGGCGAACCTTGCCGGTGTTCGGTGTGTCTCGGGGTGGTCGGGCGCGTCGGTGTGTCTCGGGGTGGTCGGGCGCGTCGGTGTGTCTCGGGGTGGCCGGGCGCGGCCGGGGTCAGGCCGCAGCCGACTCGAGGCGGAGCAGGAACTCCTTGGCCTGCGGGCCCCCGAGGTAGCCGCCCGGCGTGCCGTCGGAGCGGACCACGCGGTGGCACGGCACGACGAGCGGGACCGGGTTGTGTGCGCACGCGGTGCCGACCGCGCGCACGGCCCGGGGACGGCCCGCAGAGGCGGCCACGGCGGCATACGACCGCGTCGTGCCGTAGGGGATCTCGCGCAGCTGGGCGAGCACCTCTAGGCCGAAGCCGTGGGCGAGCCGCAGGTCGACCGCGACGTCGAAGCCGTGACGACGCCCGGCGAAGTACTCGCGCAGCTGCTCCACCAGCCCGGGGAAGCCGTGCGGGTCGTGCAGGATGCGCGGGCCGACCCGGTCGGCCAGGGACTCGAGCACGGCGTCGCGGCCCTCGGACTCGAAGGCGACGCGGACGAGCCCGGCGGGGGTCGTGGCGAGCAGCAGCGGCCCGATCGGTGAGTCGACCACGCGGTAGGTCAGGTCGAGCAGGCCGCCGTCGGTGGCCCGGCGCACGAGCCGGGTGTGCAGCCCGGCGAGGTGCTGCCCGTCGGTCGGGGCGGGGGTGGTCAGGGGGGTCAGGGCGGGGTCAGGCACGGGTCTCACGCTCCAGGGTGGGCAGGTAGGTGCGTCGCAGGGCGGCGATGCCGTCGGCGCTGGCGCGGCGGGCGGCCGCGGCCGTGCCGCCGACGATGGCGGCGACCTCGGGGTGGGACAGCCCGGCGACGTGGTGGTAGGCGACGCAGCGGCGCTGCTTGTCCGGCAGGGCGGCCAGGGCGTGCCAGAGGTCGTCGTCGGGCAGCGCCGGCGTGTCGCCGCCGGTCCGGCCGGCCGGCTCCGGGACCACCGGGACCGGCACGGGGGCACGCCGGCGGGCCCGGACGAGGTCGACCGCCTTGTGGTGGGCGATGGTGACGAGCCACGCTCGCACGTCGGCGTCGTCGGGCAGGTCGGGCCAGGCGCGCAGCGCGGCCAGGAAGGTCTCCGACCAGGCGTCGTCGGCATCGACCGGGCCGAGCACGGCCCGGCACACCCGCAGCACGACCCCGCCGTGCTGCGCGACGGCCTGCTCGAAGGGGTGTCTCATGCCCTGTCAACGTCCCGGGGCGGCGGAGTGTGAGATGTCGGCTGGGCACGGGTCGGGCGCGGCATGGGTCAGAAGAGCCGACCGGCCGTCTCGGCGGGCGGCTCCTCGAGGGCCAGCAGGAACCGTTTGCGCTCCAGGCCACCGGCATAGCCGGTCAGGCTGCCGTCGGCGCCGATGACCCGGTGGCACGGGATGACGACCGCGATGGGGTTGTGCCCGTTGGCGCGGCCGACCGCCTGCGCGAGGTTGCGGTCGCCGAGCCTGCGAGCCAGCTCCCCGTAGGTGGTCGTCCCGCCGTAGGGGATCTCGCGCAGCAGCGCCCAGACGCGTTGGGCGAACCGGTCTCCGGCGGGTGCGAGGGGCAGGTCGAAGTCGCGGCGCTCGCGTCGGAAGTACTCGCCGAGCTGGCGGACCGCCGCGGCGAACGGCTCCTGCGCGGGGTCGCCGGCCGCGCCGAACCAGGCTGCGTCGGTGGGGCGGTACTTGGCACCGGCCAGGTGCAGCGCGGTGATCGCGCCGCCCTCGGCGACGATGGTCAGCTCGCCGATCGGGGAGTCGGTGACGACGTGCCGGGGGGTCACGGGGCGCCCCGGTCGGCATCGTCCCGGCCGCCCTCGGCACGTGGCGACTCCCGGCCGGTGACGACGTCGGGATGGGTCGGGATGGGGACCTCGGCCGCGTAGTCGCCGTACGCCCTGGGGTCCTCCGACGGCTCGAGGTGGCAGGTCAGGGTGACGTCCTCGACGGCCCGGTGCACGGCTGCCTCGACGTCCTCCATGAGGTCGTGGCCGCGCTGGACGGTCCAGACGCCCGGGACCAGCACGTGCACCTCGGCGAACCGGTGTTGGCCCGACACCCGGGTGCGCAGCCCGTGGAAGTGGACCTGGTCGGTGACGAAGCCGGCCAGGACCGTCGCGATGGCCCGGTTGTCCTCCTTGGACATCGCGATGTCCATGAGCCCCTCGACGGACTGCTGGAGCAGCTTCCACCCGGTGACCACGATGTTCAGGCCGACCAGGAAGGCCACCACGGGATCGAGCCGTTGGACCCCGGTGACGGCCACGAGCAGCACGCCGACGATAACCCCTGCGGAGGTCCAGACGTCGGTCATCAGGTGCTTGCCGTCGGCGACGAGGGTCAGCGACCGGTGGCGCCGGCCGGCCCGGAGCAGGACCACAGCCACGACGCCGTTGACCATGGACGCCACCGCCGAGATACCGAGGCCGATGCCGACGTTGTCGATCGACTGCGGGTGCAGGAACCGCTCGACCGCGGACCACATGATCACGACCGCCGCGATGAAGATCATCTGGCCTTCGAGGGCGGCCGAGAAGTACTCGGCCTTGGAGTGCCCGAAGTGGTGGTTCTTGTCCGGGGGCATCGCGGCGACCCGCAGCGCGATGAGAACGGCGATCGCCGCGACGAGGTTGACGACCGACTCGGCCGCGTCGGACAGCAGCCCCACCGAACCGGTCAGCTGCCAGGCGAACACCTTGAGGGTGATCGTGACGATCGCCGCCGCGATGGACAGGTACGCGAAGCGGGTCAGGTCGCGCGTCGAGTGGGTCTTCTCCGGGGTCGCGGATGGCGAGGTGCGGGGCACGCCACCATCCTCCCAAAGACGGCGGACGACGGCGGTCGCGGTGCCGCGGGGCGTCCGGGGGCAGGTCTGCCGGCCGGGGGTCGGCCCGCCCGGGACGACACGTTTCGAGCGGCGCGGGATGAGCGGCATACTGGGCATGTGGATGCCGCCGAGCCGGGCATCGACGCGCCGGACCACGGGTTTGGTGCGGCCTGCCCGACCCTGCTTGGATTGGCGCACCAACGCTCCGGAAACAGGTGGTCACCATGACGACAGCTCAGCAGAACTCGCAGGCCGAGCAGATGGCACGTCGGCGCACGATCAGGTACCTTGCGGCCGGCTTCGCCGGCGCCGTCGCGATCCTCTACGTCGTCCTGATGCTCATGGTCCGCAGTGCCGAGCTCAAGCCCGGGGTGACCGACCGGCGCACCTATGGCGGCTATCTCGTGCTGGCGATCGCCTACGCGGTCGGCGCGGTGATCCTGGCCACCATCGACAACCAGGTCCTGCACGTCCTCGGCATGGGGGTGCAGGCGGTGACGATCCTGCTGTTCATCGTCTTCGGCGTCGGTCTGCTCGGCCCCGGCGTGTTCCGGTACCAGGCGATCAGCCACCTGCCGCTCGGCCTGTGGGCGGCGCTGATCACCGGCGCGCAAGTGCTGCTGCTGGCGATGCTCGGCTACCTGGCCGACCAGCGGCGCCACCCGCTGGCCGCCTGACGTCGACCCGGCGGGGTAGGTCCCGCAGGGCGGTACCCGGTGGCCACCCGGGTCAGCCCTGCGTCATCCTCGCCGGCGGCGGGTCCGGTCTGGCGACGGCGGTCGTGCCGCGCGGTACGAAGCGCGGCTCCAGCACGATCTCGCGGGGTACGGCGCGTCGGCCCTCGAGCCGTTCGACGGCCGCCCGCACCGCCATCTCGCCGAGCAGTCCGGCGTCCTGGCGGACCGAGGAGAGCTGCACGAAGGGCAGCCGGGCCAGGCGGCTGTCGTCGTAGCCGACGACGGACACCTCACCCGGGACCTCCACCCTGGCCTGCGCGAACGTGGTCAGGACCCCGAAGGCGCACCAGTCGTTGCCGGTGATCACGGCGGTCGGGAGCTGCTCCTCGGCGAGCAGTGTCCGGGCCGCGCTCGCGCCGCTCTGCTCGGTGTAGTCACCGGGGATGACCCGCGTGAAGCCGGCCAGGCCGTGCCTTTCCATGGCCTTCAGGTAGCCGTCCCGCCGGTCGTCGGCGCCGGGCATCGATCCGCCGTCGACGTGCACGATCCGGTGGTGGCCCAGGCCCACCAGGAAGTCGACGGCGTCGCTCATCCCCTTCTCGTCGTCGCTGCGCACGACGTCGGAGTGTGCGTCGGCGTGCCGGGAGATGCGTACCACGGGGACGCGCTGGGCCGGGCCGGTGGGTACGGGATCCTCGAGCTCGAGACCCACGAGGATGAGCGCTTCGCTGCGGTAGCCCGCAAGCTCGTCGAGCGCCGTCCCCACGCGCCGCGTGGGCGTCATCGCGCTCAGCACGAGGCGGTATCCGCGGGCCTCGGCAGCGGGGTACATCCCCTCGACGATCTCGACCTCGAACGGGTTGCGCGGGGTGAAGAGCACGCCCAGGTGACGGCTGCGGGCGCGACGCAGCACCTGCGCCGCGGTGTGCGGGTGGTAGCCGAGCTCCCGGGCCACCCCGAGGACCCGCTCGCGGGTGCTCGCGCTGGCACCCGGCGCCCCGCGGAAGACGATCGAGACGAGGGCCCGGGAGACACCGGCCTCGCGTGCCACGTCCGCCATCGTCGGCCGTCGGCTGGTCCGCTGGGACATCTGGTCCGGCGACATCGTGGGGCCCGCCTTCCACCTGGGGCTCGGTCGTGGTCACTGCACTGGGGCGAGGTCTTGACACATACTGCGTCATGCCGTCTACTAGAGATACGCTAGCACGTGCTAGTAGCCAGAATCTAGTAGAGCGAAGTAGTAGTAGTAGTAGCGAAGCAGTACGAGCGAAGCAGTAGAAGCGCAGAACAGCACGGGGCGGAACAGCACATCAGTCGAGCCGGGCAACAACCGGCCGGACGGAACAGGAAGGACAGGACCATGACGGATACGCTTCGGGTCGCGGTCGTCGGGGCGGGCATGGCCGGACAGGCGCATGCCTTCGGCTACCGCAACGCGTCCATGGCCCACGGGCTGGGACCGGTGCGCGTCGAGCTGGCCTGCGTCGTCGACCCGAATCTGCCCCTGGCCCGGTCGGTGGCCGAGCGGTACGGGTTCGCATCGGCGCAGGCGGAGCTGGACGCGGTGCTGGCCGACCCGTCCATCGACGTCGTCAGCGTGGCCCTGCCCAACCTGGTCCACGCCGAGGTGCTGCCGAAGGTCCTGGCCGCCGGCAAGCACCTGTTCACCGAGAAGCCCCTCGGGCGTCGCGTCGAGGAGGCCAGGGCGCTGGCCGACCTGGCCCGCAGCAGCGGGGTGCGCACGGGGGTCGGCTTCTCGTTCCGTCGGCTGCCCGGGCTGGCCGCACTGGCGGATGCCGTGCACGCCGGCGCGATCGGCGACGTGTACTCGGCGCGGGCCTGGTACCAGGCCGACTACGCGGCCGACCCCGAGGGGCCGTTCTCGTGGCGGTACTCGCTCGCCGAGTCCGGCGGTGGTGCCATCCTGGACATCGGCTCGCACGCGATCGACGCCCTGCAGTTCGTGGCCGGCCCGGTGTCCGCCGTGCGCGGCGCCTGCCTGAGCACGGTGATCCCGAAGCGGCCGGTCCCGTCACGGGCGGTCGTCGGCCACGGCGACGCGGGCACGACGGGGGAGTACGCCGAGGTCACCAACGACGACATCGCCGTGGTCCTGTTCGAGCTGGGGGGTGGTGGCCTCGCCCACCTCGAGGTCAGCCGGGTCGCGGCGGGCATGCCGAACTCCCTCGGGGTGACCGTCTACGGCTCCGCGGGGCACGCGAGCTTCGACTCCATCACCGGTGGGGAGTTCCACATCTTCCAGAGCGGGGTGGCCGACGTGCTCACGAACGGTCCCCGCCGGGTCTTCACCGGACCGCAGCACCCCTACTTCGCCGACGTCGCCCCGATGCCCGGCGGCGGCGTGGGCACCGGGTACGGCGAGGCCTTCGTCGCCGAGATCCAGGAGTTCCTGCACTCCGTGCTGACCGGCCAGCCGATGAGCACGGACTTCGACACGGCGGTGGCGACCATGGCCGTCGTCGACGCGGCCCAGCAGGTGGCCGCCTCAGGCGCCCGGCGCGAGGTCGGCTGAGCCGCCCGCCGCAAGCCTGCACCCCCCGCAAGAGCCCAACCCTCCGGCACCCGCGCCGGACCGCTGTCCCCCCACACCGCTCGATGCAGCGGTGGACGTTGAAAGGCAGAAGACACCATGCGCCGTACGACCCGCGTCCTCACCGTCCTGGCTGCTGCGACCGCCGTGACCCTGGCCGGCTGCAGCTCCAGTGGCGGCCGGAGCGCAGACCAGGCCTCCACCCAGGGTGCCGGCAAGGCGAGCACCCCGACCATGACCGTCTCGTTCATCACCCACTCGCCGACCGGTGACACCTTCTGGGACATCGTGCGCCGGGGCGCCGAGGTCGCCGCCGCCAAGGACAACGTCCAGCTCGAGTACTCCGGCGACGTGGACCCGACGCGTCAGGCCCAGCTCATCCAGGCCGCCATCGACAAGAAGGTCGACGCCATCGCGGTCACCGACCCGAACACCGGAGCGCTCGGGCCGACCATCCAGCGGATCAAGCAGGCCGGCATCCCCTTCGTGATGCTGAACGCCGGTGAGGCCGACGCCTTCCGGCTCGGGGCGCTCGGCTTCTTCGGACAGAGCGAGACCGACGCCGGGTTCGCCGCCGGGCAGCGTCTGGCGAAGGACGGTGCCAAGCACGTGCTGTGCGTCATCCACTCGCAGGGACAGACCCAGCTGGAGGCCAGGTGCGACGGCATCGCCAAGGGGCTCGGGACGGCCGGCAAGGTCGATCGCGCATACGTCAAGGGCGAGGACCCGTCCGACGTCTCGACGAAGATCAACGCCGCGCTGACCCAGGACCCGAGCCTGGACTGGGTGGTCACCCTCGCGGCGACGTACGCGCTCAATGCCGTCCAGTCCCTCCCGGCGGGCAGCACGGCCAAGATCGCCACCTTCGACACGAACGCCGAGCTGGTGACCGCGATCAAGGATGGCAAGGTCGCCTGGGCCATTGACCAGCAGCCCTACCTGCAGGGCTACCTGGCCGTGGACAGTCTGTGGCTCTACAAGACGAACGGCAACACGATCGGCGGTGGCCGTCCGACCGCGACCGGACCGGCCTTCATCGACAAGAGCAACGTCGACGCGGTGGCGAAGTTCGCCGCCAACGGCACCCGCTGACGGTTGTGGTCGGTATGCCGCCGGGCGGGCGCTCGGCGGCACCGGCCCCTGTTGTGCCGCGGTGTCCGCGATCCGGCGGGCGCCGCGGCCCCGGGTCACCGGGACTCGTACTGGGCGATCGCGGCGAGCGGCCCGGCGAACCGTCCTCCCTCGAACTCGGTGGTGAGGAACTCGGTCACGATCATCGCGGCGTTCGCCGGGCCCACGGCACCGGCCCCGACCGCGATGACGTTCAGGTCCTGGTGCTCGCGGCCGAGCCGGGCCGACCAGGCGTCGGACACTGCCGCGGCACGGATCCCGACGACCTTGTTGGCGGCCAGCGCCATCCCGATGCCGCCGCCGCAGACCAGCACGGCGCGGTCGCACTCGCCGTTGGCGACCGCCTCGGACGCGGGGAACGCCCGGTCGCAGTAGGAGACCGGGTCGGTGTCGTCGGTGCCGAAGTCGACCACCTCGTGGCCCAGCTCGGTGATCACCTTCGTCAGGTGCTCGCGAAGTGGCTTCCCGACATGGTCACTGGCGACTGCGATCCGCATGGTTTCGAGCATAGGTCGGAGCGCGGTCCGGAGCGCACCCCGTGACCGTTGCCGACCGCGGCGGCCAGCAGGAGAAGTTCGTCTTCAGCCCGAAGTCCAAGCCCGCGCACCGGCCGGCCGACCACCTGGCCGACATCGGCGAG
>NZ_JBDIAQ010000122.1:0-10632 GCF_039812505.1 Intrasporangium sp.
GCAGCCTGTACGAGTACTACGCGGCGTCCGTCACGGCGGACGAGCGCGCCGCCCTGGAGGCGATGCTGCTCGGCTGAAGGCGATGCTGCTCGGCTGAGCCCGCGCCCCCGGCCCGGAGCTCACCCCGCGGGTGCCGTGTGGCACACCGCCTCGACGTTGTTGCCGTCGGGGTCGCGCACGAACGCGCCGTAGTAGCCGGGGTGGTACTCGGGCCACAGCCGCGGCTCGTGCAACGTCTCGGCGCCGAGCCGCACCGCAGCCGCGTGGAACGCGCGCACGTGCTCTGCATCGTCGGCCCGGAAGGCGACGTGCACCTCCCGGTTCGGCTCGGGGCCCTCCCAGGCGGAGATCCAGAAGTCGGGATGGCCGACGGTGCCGTAGCCGATCGCCTGTCCGAAGTCCATCTGACGGGCGAAGCCGAGCACGCCGAGCACGCCGTCGTAGAACCGGGCGCTGGCCGCCAGGTCCGAGCAGGTGATGCCGAAGTGGTCGATCATGGCGCAACGCTACGGGTCGCCACCGACATGGGCGAGCGCGGCCAAACTCCCAGCCGGTAGGCATTGATCTTCCCCCCGTTCCTTGGTCTATTGGGATACGTCAGATGGGTCCGGTCCGGTAGGGACCGGAGCGCTCGAGAAGAGGTATTCCATGACCAGTACGGCGGAGTCCGTTCCCGACGAAGCGCAGTCCCGGGCAGTGTGCGTGAGCCGGGTCGTCCCGGCGTCGGTGGGCCAGGTGTGGCAGCACCTGATCAGCCCGGCCGGCACGCAGGCACTGCTCGGTGCGGGCGCGCAGCTCGGCAGCAAGGGAGAGTCGTGGCACAGCGACGACGGCCCACGCGGCGTCGTCCGCTCCTACCACCCGCTCGAACAGGTCCGCGTCTCCTGGCACGCCGACGACGACGACCCCGCCTCCCTCGTCGACGTGCAGATCAGGGCCGAGGGCGAGGGGACGCGCATCGAGCTCGTGCACGAACACGCGACCGACCCGGGGCTCCAGTCGCGCTGGGACGACGCGCTCGACCGGTTCACCTCCGGACTCGGCTGAGCCGCACCCCTCCCGTATGCCGCTCACCTGGCGGCCGCTCTGCCCTGCCCTCTCGCGCGGGCGCTCGCCCTACGAGGAGGTCGGCACGAGGATCGTCGTGAGGCTCCGGCGCCGACGTCCGGGCGCCTCGGGCAGCCCCGCCCGAGCCGCGACGGCCCGGCGAAGGTCGTCCACCAGTGCGGTCGTCTCCTTGTCGCTGAGGTTGAGGGCGACCTGCCGGTAGCCGACCAGGTCGCGGGCCAGGTCGGTGTCGCCGCCCTCGAGGTACCGGTCGAAGTCGGCGAGGATCCCGGCCACGAACGTCACCAGCCCCCGGCGATGCTCCTCGTCCGACATCTCGCGCGCCTCGTCCGGGCCGATCGACCCGGCGCCCTCCCGTAGTCGGTAGGCGCGTTCGAAGGTGCCGCGGACGCGGCGCTCCTCGGCCACCTCGAGCAGCTCCCCGTCGACGAGCGTCCCGACCTGGCGGTAGAGCGTCGCCGGTGGCACGTCGGGAAGGTGCTCGCGCAACTCGGAAGTCGTCAGGCAGCGCCCACCGAGGAACGCCTGGATGATCCGAAGTCGAACGGGATGCAGCACCAGTGCGCTTGCCTTCATCTCGGCCCCTCTCGCGTTGCTCGCCGCGGCCCGGACGGGCGACGCGCCCTTGACGAGAACATTATTATCACACTTGACATCATTCTCATAAATGAGAATGATGTGTGTCATGCGAGAGATCCCGATCCACTTCGCCGTTGGCGCCGACCGCCTCGCCGGCGCCCTGCTTCGCCCCGAGGGCGACGGTCCCTTCCCGGCGGCTCTGCTGGTGCCGGGCTCCGGCCCGGTCGACCGCGACTCCAACCACCGCCGGATGCGGCTGGACGTGACCCGAGAGCTGGCCCATGCCCTGGCCGATGCCGGCGTGCTCTCGCTGCGCTACGACAAACGCGGTGTCGGCGAGAGCCGGGCGGCAGGCGACTGGCGTCGCTTCGGCGTCCACGACCGCTTCGACGAGGCGGCCGAGGCGCTCGGGTTCCTCCGGACCCGGCCCGAGGTCGACCAGGCCGCAGTCTTCGTCCTGGGCCACAGTGAGGGCGCCCTCGCGGCCGCGGCGCTCGGCGCGGCGGACCAGTCCCTGGCGGGGGTCGTGCTGCTCAGCGCCTCGGCGACGGTGGGCAGCGAGCTCCTCCTGTGGCAGAGCCGGCAGATCGCCCCGTCCCTGCCCGGGCCGGTCCGTCTCCTGCTGCGACTGATGCGCACCGACCTGACCACGAAGGTCGCCAGGAACCATGAGAGGCTCCGCAGCACGACCACGGATATCGCGCGCGTCGCCGGGGTCAGGACGAACGCGAGGTGGGCCCGCGAGTTCCTCGACCTCGACCCGTGCGAGAACCTCGCCCGGATCACCTCGCCGGTGCTGGCCATCACGGGGACCAAGGACCTGCAGGTGGACCACCACGATCTCGATCGGATCGCCGACGTGGTCCGCGGCCCCGCCCAGACCTGGGCCGCGCCCGACCTCACCCACCTGCTGCGCCGCCAACCCGGGGAGCCCTCGCTACGGGCGTACCGGTCCGAGCTCGCCAGGCCCGTCGACGAAGAGCTGCTCACCCGACTGACCGACTGGGTCCTGGGCCACTCCCGCACCGCGGGTCGGGCGAGAGGTCAGGGGCCCGCGGGCGCCCATCCCGCCCACGCGACCGACGCAGGGGCAGGGTCGAGCGGGTCGTCAGTGCACGATCATGACCGGGCAGAGGGCCTCGTGGATGATGGTGTGGCTGACGGACCCCAGCAGCAGACCGGAGAACCCACCTCGGCCGCGTGAGCCGACGACGACCAGGCCGGCGTCGAAGCCCAGGTCTGCCAGGGTGTGCCCCGGAGAGCCCGAGAGCACCTCGTACCGCACCGAAAGTGCCGGCTGGGTCACCTCCAGGATCCGCCTGGCCTCGTCGAGCCACTCCTGCGTGCGCTCCCGGGCCTGACGGTCGCGCCGACCCTTCTCCTGTGGGTCGAAGTAGGTCTCCAGCTCCGGCGTGGTCACCCGCGCCACCGCCACGACGTGCAGCGGCGCCCTGGAACGGGACGCGATGTCGGCGGCCTGCTCGAGCGCCTTGGCCGACTCGGGCGACCCGTCGATCCCGACCAGCACCCGGCTGTCCGGCCCCGGGTGCGGCGGGCGCGCACCGTCCTCGGTCGCGGTCCGTACGACGATCGCGGGGCAGTGTGCGTGCGCGGTGACCGCATAGGAGGTGGACCCGAGCAGGCCGGAGAGCACGCGCCCCCGGCCCCGGCTGCCCGTCACGACGTAGTCGGCCTGCCGCGAGGCCTCGACGAGCTGGCCCGCCGGCGTGCCGAAGGCGTGCACGCCACTGACCCGGCCCTCCCCGAGCACCGTCTTGGCGCGCTCCATCCCGGCGCGCAGGATGCTGGACCCGGCCGTGCTGGACCTAGCCGGTGCGGCCACCCCCTCGGCAGTTGCGAAGTCACCCGCGGGGTCGACGGCAGACAGCCCCGGGCCCCAGTAGACGTCGAGGCAGTGCAGCACCGTCAGGTGCAGGCCCTGGCGCAGCGCCGAGTCGGCCGCCCAGTCGAGGGCGATCTTCGCCCCCTCCGACGCGTCCCAGCCGACGACGATGCCACGTACCTCGTTATCGAACGGCTCGCTCATCCCGACCTCCTCCTCCGGCCGGGCCACGATGGCACGGGACGACCGGTGTGTCACATCATGGCGCATTCGAGCCCCCGACACCGGTTTGGACGCGGCTCCGTTCGGCCTCCGTGGGACCGGATCGCGCCTGGGTCGCCCAGACCCGTCGGCGCCGCCGAACCAGCGCACAACCCAGGCCAACCATCCGCTCCGGGCACCATCCGAAACTGCCGCCCCTCAGCAGCGTCATCCCCACGTCGTGAAGCCCCTTGCCCACCAAGCCAGCCCGTATGCCGCCCACGCTCGCCGGGCGACCTCGGTCCCCGCCCGCGCCCACTCCCTTTCCCCGCCGGCGCTGCATAGGCTGGAGTCCGGCCGGGCGGCGTCCCGGGGCCCGTGCCGGCCGTCGAGGAGCGCCGTGCAGGCGGTGCGGGGGGCTCACCCATCCGGCCCCGGGGAACTGGAGACCCGTCATGACGACAGAGACTGCGTCACCGGCGCCGATGGGCGCCGATCCCGGCGGCGGCCGGCTCGACGGCGCGACCCGCCTCGGGCTCTACGAGACGATGGTGCTCTGCCGCACCTTCGAGGAGGCGATCCTGCGGGAGTACCACGCGGACAAGGGCCCGGGCTTCGACATCGGCAAGGGCCTGATCCCCGGGGAGATGCACCTGTCGGCCGGACAGGAGCCCGTCGCGGCCGGCGTCTGCGCCCACCTGACCACCGACGACGCCCTGACGGCCACGCACCGCCCGCACCACCTGGCCATCGCGCACGGCATGGACCTGCGAGCCATGGCCGCCGAGATCTTCGGCCGGGAGACCGGTCTGGGACGAGGACGCGGCGGGCACATGCACCTGTTCGACCCGGCCACGCACTTCTCCTGCTCGGGGATCGTCGCCGAGGGCTACCCGCCGGCGCTCGGGCAGGCCTTCGCGTTCAAGCGGCAGGGCGGGGGCCGGATCGCGGTCGCCGTAACCGGCGAGGGGGCGACCAACCAGGGCGCCTTCCACGAGTCGCTCAACCTCGCGGCCCGGTGGACGCTGCCGGTCGTGTTCGTCGTGGAGGACAACGACTGGGCGATCTCCGTGCCGCGGGACGCCGCGACGGCGGTCAAGTCCAACGCGACCCGGGCCGTCGGCTACGACATCCCGGGCGAGCGCGTCGAGGGCAACGAGGTCGAGGCGGTCTGGGCCGCGGCGAAGCGCGCGGTGGCCCGGGCCCGGGCGGGCGAGGGCCCCTCGCTCGTCGAGGTGCACACGCTGCGACTCTGGGGCCACTTCGAGGGGGACGCCCAGGGTTACCGGCCCGAGCTGGCCGAGGTGGCGTCGTACGACCCGATCCCGCGCTACGAGCAGGCCCTGCGCTCGGCCGGGATCCTCGACGACGCCGCGGTCGAACGGATCGCTGCCGAGACCGGGCAGCGGGTCGAGACCGCCGTCGACTTCGCCAAGAACAGCCCGCTGCCCGACCCGGCGTCGGCCACGTCCTACGTGTTCGCGTGAGGAGACGACCATGACCATCACCGACACCACCACCGGCTCCCGCCTCACCACCGCCCGGGCGATGGTCGAGGCCATCGCCCAGGAGATGGAGCGCGACCCCTCCGTCGTCTACCTCGGCGAGGACGTCGGCGCATACGGCGGCATCTTCGGCTCGACCACGGGACTGCTCGACCGGTTCGGCCCGGACCGGGTCCTCGACACGCCCATCTCCGAGACCGCCTTCATCGGCCTGGGGATCGGCGCGGCGGTCGAGGGCATGCGCCCGATCGTGGAGCTGATGTTCGTCGACTTCATGGGCGTCTGCTTCGACCAGATCTACAACCACATGGCCAAGATCCACTTCGAGTCAGGTGGCAACGTCAAGGTCCCGATGGTGTTGACCACCGCTGTCGGCGGCGGCTACTCGGACGGCGCCCAGCACTCGCAGTGCCTGTGGGGCACCTTCGCCCACCTGCCCGGCATGAAGGTCGTCGTGCCGAGCAACCCGGCCGACGCCAAGGGCCTGATGACCGCCGCGATCCGCGACGACAACCCCGTTGTCTACATGTTCCACAAGGGCGTCATGGGCCTGCCGTGGATGGCCAAGAACCCGCGCGCGACCGCCGTCGTTCCGGACGGGGAGCACGTCGTGCCGATCGGGCAGGCCACGGTGGCCAGGGAAGGCTCGGACGTCACCGTCGTGACCGTCTCCCTGTCCGTGCACCACGCGCTGGACGTCGCCGAGAAGCTGGCCGGCGACGGCATCAGCGTCGAGGTGATCGACCTGCGCAGCCTGGTCCCGCTCGACCGCGAGGCGATCCTCGCCTCGGTGGCCAAGACCGGCCGCCTCGTCGTCGTCGACGAGGACTACCTGTCCTTCGGCATGTCCGGCGAGGTCGTCGCGACGGTCACCGACCACGACCCGAGCATGCTGACCGCTCCGGTGCAGCGGGTGGCCGTGCCCGACGTACCGGTCCCCTACTCGCACGTCCTCGAGTACGCGGTGCTACCGCGGCCGGAGCGGATCGAGGCGGCGGTGCGCCGGGCGGTGACCGCATGACGGACGTCCTCTTCCCGGCGCTGTCCAAGGAGGCACCCGACACCGAGGGCGTGCTGTCCACCTGGTTCGTCGCCGACGGGTCCTCCGTCGCCGCCGACCAGCTCCTCGCCGAGGTGCAGGTCGACAAGGTCTCCGCCGAGCTGCTCGCCCCGGTGGCGGGGACGGTCCACCTGCTGGTGGCCGAGGAGGCGGTGGTGCGACAGGGCTCGCCCGTCGCGCGCATCGACTGAGCCAAGCGGTGAGGATCGACCGAGCTCCAGCGAGGGAGGCCCGGAGCCGCGGTTCGGCTCAGGCGATCGACAGGCATCGACTGAGCCAAGCGGTGAGGATCGACCGAGCTCCAGCGAGGGAGGCCCGGAGCCGCGGTTCGGCTCAGGCGATCGACAGGCATCGACTGAGCCAAGCGGTACCAGGCCCGTATGCCGCTCAGCCGCCGAACGCTCGCGCGCTGAGCGGCATACGGGTGCAGCAGGGACCCGCCACCGGAGCAGCGGCTCACACGGCCCCGCCGCGGATCGGCGGGCCGGGCGGGTCCTGGGGCGGGCGGCGGCGGCCCAGCCCGCTCTCGTCGCACGTCGCCGGGTTGCGCACGAGCAGCCACGAGACCGCGCCGCCGGCCACGAGCAGCACGACGTTGACCCACATGCTCGCCGTGTAGGCCCGCGCGAACTCGGCCGGCTCGTGGTAGGCGTCGCCCCCGATCCCGACCAGCGCCGGCAGTGCGGCGACCGCCAGCAGCGAACCGGCCCGCGCCACCGCGTTGTTCACGCCGCTCGCGATGCCGGCGAACCGGTCCGGCACCGCTGCCAGCACCGTGGCCGTGAGCGGCGCCACGAGGATGCACAGTCCGAGCCCGAAGACCGCGACGCCCGGCAGGATCCCCGTCAGGTAGCCCGACCCCGCCCCGACCCCGGCGAGCAGCGCGACCCCCAGCGCGCACACGACCGGCCCGACCGTCATCGGCAGGCGAGGCCCGATCCGGGTCCCGATCTCCCCGCCCTTGCCGGCCAGCAGCAGCATGAGGATCGTGACCGGGAGGGTGGCCAGCCCCGCGGCGAGGGGCCCGTACTGCAGGACGATCTGCAGCTGCAGGACGAGGAAGAACATCACGGCCCCCAGGGCCGCGTAGACCAGCAGGGTCATCAGGTTCGCCGCCGTGAACACCCTGGAGGCGAAGAGGCTCGGGCGCAGCATCGGGCTCGGGACTCGCCGTTCGACCAGGACGAAGGCCACCGCGAGCGCCACCCCGACGGCGACCAGGACGGCGGTCCACACCGGACCGAGCAACTGTGCCTCGATCAGGCCGTAGGTCGCCACGGCGAGCGCGGCGGTGGCCAGCCCCGCGCCCGGCACGTCGAAGCGGCCGGCCGCCTCCACGTCGTGGCTCTCGGGCACCGACCGGCTCACCCAGACCGTCGCCGCGGCGAGGGGCACGTTGATCAGGAATACCCAGCGCCAGCTCGCGTACTGGATCAGCCAGCCGCCCACGAACGGGCCGATGGCAGAGGCGATCCCGCTCATCCCGGACCAGGTGCCGATGGCCTTGGCCCGGTCCTGCTCGACGAAGGTCGCCTGGATGAGGGCCAGGCTGCCCGGGGTCAGCAGCGCTCCCCCGACACCCTGCACGAGCCGGGCACCGATGAGCTGGCCGGGGCTCTGGGCGACCCCGCAGACCGCCGACGCGACGGCGAAGGCGACGACGCCGACGACGAAGACCCGCCGCCGGCCGTAGCGGTCCCCGAGCGAGCCGCCGAGCAGGATGAACGAGGCCAGGGTCAGCAGGTAGCCGTTGGTCACCCACTGCAGGTCCTGCAGGCTGGCCGACAGGTCGCGCCCGATCGACACCAGCGCGACGTTGACGACCGTCCCGTCGAGCAGCGCCATGCCCGAGCCGAGTACCGCCGCGGCGAGGACCGCTCGGCCGGAACGCGAGCCGAGGGCGACGCCAACCATCTCAGCAGTCTGTCACCGTGCACTCAGCCCGCGGCGGCCGGGCGCCGCAGCTGCAGGGCGATCCCCCCGGCGACGAATGCCACCCCGACGGCCAGCCACGGCCACGGGTTCCAGGCGTCCGTGCACGACATCGCTGGGCCCGATGTCGTGCACACCCAGCCCGGCCCGCCGCGGTTGAGGTAGGCCACGTAGAGCACGGGCAGGCCGAGCCCCGAGACCAGCCCGGCGATGCCGCCACGGCCCCACGCCCTGCGGACCAGGAGCGTCAACACGACCGACCCGGCCAGGACGAACACACCGATCGACATCAGGCTCAGCACCCCGAAGGCGTACCCGGCGCCCACCAGCGCCCACCCGGCGAACGCGAGCCAGCGGGCGAAGCGCGGTGACACCGACCCGGCCACGCCTCCAGTATCCGCGCCGGAGCGCCGCCCGACCGACCCGCCGTGCGCCGGACCGGCCGGCCCGCGGGAGCCGGCCGGGCGGCATCCGCCTCAGGAGACCCGGCCCTTCGGGGCCAGCTGCGCGGTCCTGCGGGGGTCGCGCTCGACCACGTCACCGAGCGTCTCGTCGATCCGGCGCAGAACCGCCCCGTCGAGGCGCACCCCGGCGGCCTTGACGTTCTCGGACACCTGGGCCGGGCGGGAGGCGCCGACGAGCGCGGTGGCGACGTTGGGGTTCTGCAGGACCCAGGCGACGGCCAGCTGCGCCAGGGTCAGGCCCGCCTCGTCGGCGACCGGGCGCAGCCGCTGGACCGCCGCCAGCACGTCGTCGTGCAGGAAGCGCCGGACGAAGTGGGCGCCGCCCTTCTCGTCGGTCGCGCGCGAGCCGGCCGGGGGCGGCTGTCCCGGCAGGTACTTGCCGGTCAGGACCCCTTGGGCGATGGGGCTGAAGACGACCTGCGCGAGCCCGAGCTCCTGGCAGGTCGGCACGACCTGTGGCTCGATGACGCGCCAGAGCATGGAGTACTGCGGCTGGTTCGAGACGAGCTGGAAGCCCAGCTCCCGCGACAGCCGGACGCCCTCACGGATCTGCTCGGCGGTCCACTCGCTCACGCCGATGTAGAGCGCCTTGCCCTGCCGCACGATGTCGGCGAAGGCCTGCATCGTCTCCTCCAGCGGGGTCTCCACGTCGTAGCGGTGGGCCTGGTAGAGGTCGACGTAGTCGGTCTGCAGCCGGCGCAGGGACCCGTCGATCGACTCCATGACGTGCTTGCGGGACAACCCGGTGTCGTTCTTGCCGCCGGGCCCGGTCGGCCAGTACACCTTGGTGAAGATCTCCAGGCTCTCGCGCCGCTCGCCCTTGAGCGCGTCCCCGAGGACCGTCTCGGCGGCCGTGTTCGCGTAGGTGTCGGCCGTGTCGAAGGTGGAGATCCCGGCGTCGAGCGCGGCGCGGACGCACTGGGTGGCGACGTCGTTCTCGACCTGCGAGCCGTGGGTCAGCCAGTTGCCGTAGGTGATCTCGGAGATCTTCAGCCCGCTGTTGCCGAGGTATCGGTATTCCATGGCAGCCACCGTATGCCGCCCACCCGCCGGCCGCGGGCGTGACCTGGGCGCGATCCGTCCTGACTCGCTCTTTACGGACATTTGACAGGTTCTTGACTTTCCGGACCGACCGACCCGACCCGTGCCGGCAGTACTCTTTCGCCAGCGTTGGCCCGGCGAAGGGAGACACGACATGCGATTTGCCACCGGCCGGATTGCCGTGACGGTGCTGGTTGCCGGGAGCTTCGGCTGGTTGGCCGCTCCGGGCGCGTCCGCGGCCGAGGGGGGCGATCCGCCCTCCCCGGCGCAGCAGGCCGCCCAGAGCAGGGTCATGGGCGACAAGCTGGCGGTGAAGGCCTCCGCCGACCGGCTGCTCGGTCGGCGCACGCCGGCCACGCGGCCGGGCGCCACCACGGTCAGCGCCGCGGCCGCGAAACGGTTCCCGACCACCGCGACGGCCTGGCTGAACCCCACCATCTTCGGTCAGCAGTACAACTGGACCTGCGGACCGGCCTCGATGCGCAACATGGTCTACGGGATGACCAAGGGGTCGGTCAACCACCCGGAGAGCTGGTACCGCAAGCAGCTGGGCACCAAGAACGACGGGAACGGCACCGACAACTCGTGGATCGTGCGGGAGATGAACCAGCACTTCTCCAGCTACGGGCACTGGGCGTACTACAAGCCGACCAGCACCCAGGACCTGCTGACCACGGTCGCGGCCGACGTCTCCTACCGGATCCCGCAGACGACCTACCTGAACGTGACGACCCGCTACCTGCCGATCTACCGCGGCCAGGACCTCAAGCACTGGATGCTCGCGTTCAACTACCACCTGGGCAAGAAGACGATCTCCACCGCCGACCCCAACCGCTACAACTGGGACGCGTGGGGCAGGCAGTGGAACATCCCGGCCAGCAAGGTCTACAACGCGGTGCACTACTCCCCCTCCCGCGGCGTGGTGTGGTAGCGGCCCGT
>NZ_JBDIAQ010000123.1:0-10594 GCF_039812505.1 Intrasporangium sp.
GCCTTGGCCCGCGCCTTCGTCGCCTTCTTGTACTCGCGCACCTTGGCCTTGGACGCCTCGTCGACGATGTCGGCGACCGAGCGGAAGCCGTCCTGGCCGTACTCGCCGGCCGCCTCCTGCCACCCGTCGGGTCGCACGCCCAGCTGCTTGGCCAGCAGCGCCGTGAAGATCCGTGCCTTCTGCGGGCCGAAGCCCGGCAGGGCCTCGAGCCGGCGAACGAGCTCGGCACCGGACCCGACACCGGCCCACAGGTTCGCCGCGTCGCCGCCCCAGTCGTCGACGACCCGCTGGCACAGCTGCTGCGCCCGCCCCGCCATCGCGCCCGGGAAGCGGTGCAGCGCCGGAGGCGTACGGAACACCTCGACCAGCTCGTCCGGCGGCATCGCCGCGATCGCCGCAGCGTCGAGCCGCGGCACACCCAGCCGCTCGGCCAGCACGCTGGGCGAGGTGAACGCCTTCTCCATCGGGACCTGCTGGTCGAGCATCAACGCGAGCACGAGGGCGAGCGGGTCGCGCGCGAGCAGCGCGTTGCCGGCATCGGTCGAAGCGAGGTGCAGGCTCATGGTCCAATCCTGACCCATGCGCGGCCGGTGGGCTCGAACCGGGCCCGCCCGCCGGTGAGCTCGGCGAGCAGCGCTTCCGCCGCGGGCACCCCGTCCGGAGAGACCGCCACCCGGATCGTGACCGCCTTCGTCGTGTAGTCCACCGCCACCGTGCCCAGCCCGCCGCGGCCGCGCAGGGCGTGCTCGATCCGCGGCCCCTCGGCGTGCGGCACCGTCGCCTCGAGAATGACGCTCAGCTCGTGGCGCGCGATCGTCACGGTCGCAAGGGCGGTGCGCACCGCGTCGCCGTAGGCCCGGGCCAGGCCTCCCGTCCCGAGCAGCACGCCGCCGAACCATCTGGTCACGACCGCGACGACGTTTGTCACGCCCGCGCTGCGCAGCGCCTCGAGCATCGGCAGGCCGGCCGTGCCGGAGGGCTCCCCGTCGTCGTTGCTGCGCTGCACGGCGCCGCCCGGCCCGAGCACGAACGCGGTGCAGTGGTGGCCGGCCTCGCGCGACCCCGCCCGGACCCGCTCGATCGCGGCCCGCGCCGCCTCCTCGGTGCCGACCGGCTCGAGGTCGCAGACGAACCGCGACCGCTTGACGACCGTCTCGGCCCGGGCCGGCCCGGCCGGCGTCAGGTAGGAGGCCGGTGACCCGCCCTCGCGGTGCCCCGTCGCCTCGTCCACGACAGGATTATCGCGTGCGCGGGCCCGCTACCCGCCGTCGCGGCCCGGCGCGTCCACGCGACGGTCGCAACCAAGCCGTGACGGTACGGTCCCCAACCCGTGACCCCGGCCGCTGAAACTGGTCGCATGCGCCTCGTCCCTGCTGCCCTCGGTGGAGCGGCCGGGACCCTGCTGCGGCTGCTGCTCACCCAGGGTGACACCGGGCAGGGCTGGGACGCGCGCATGACGGCCGTCAACATCCTGGGCGCGTTCCTGCTCGGTCTGGCCAGCCAGCTGCGGCTGCGCCCCGCGCAACGCGACTTCGTCATGACGGGCGGGCTGGGGGCGCTGACCTCGTTCGCGGTCCTGACCGCCGCGTTCGTCGACGGCACCGGGACCGCGCAGGCGTGGATCGGTCTGGTCACGAGCGTGCTGCTCGGCCTGGCCGCCGCCCTGGCCGGCGTCCTCCTCGGCCGGCTCCTGACCCCCGACGAGCCCGAGGCCGAGGCATGACCGACGTCCCCCCGTGGGCCTGGGGGCTCGCCGTGGTGGTGGGCGCCCTGTCCGCGGTGGCCCGGGGCTGGCTCGTCGAGCGGCTCGCCGGCCGGCGGATACCGCTCGGGGTGCTGGTCGCCAACGTCGTCGCGTGCGCACTCGCCGGGGTGGCCGTGGCCACCCGCGACCGGATGGACGCGGTGTGGTTCTTCGTGCTCGTCGGCGGGCTCTGCGGTGCCCTGTCGACGGTCGCCGACCTCAGCCGCGACACCGCCCTGCTCGTGCGCGACGGCGACACCGTCGGTGCGGTGGGCAACGTCGCGCTCAACGTCACGCTCGGGCTGGGGGCGAGCTGGGCGGCATACGCCATGGCCGGCTGAACCGCTCGAGGACGATGTCCACCAGCGCCTCCGGGGCCGGTTCCCCCGCGAGCAGCAGCGGCGGGGTGACGTGCTCGGCGCCGCAGCCCGCCGCGCGGTCCGCGAAGTGGCCGGGCGCGAGCAGGTAGGTCACCACGAGCACGCTCCGGCCGGCGGCGTGCTCGTCCGCCACCACGTCGGTCAGCCTCGGCCGACCGGCCGAGAGGTATGCCGCCGTCACCCGTCTGCCCAGCAGCGCGCCCAGGTGGGTGGCGGCGGTGTCGCAGTCGGCGGTCGCGGAGTCGTTCGAGGAGCCGGCCGCGGCCAGGACGACCGTCTCGTCGCGACGAGGCAGCCTGCGGCCCAAGCGTGCTCGCATGAGCTCGGCGAGCCGGCGGTCGGGCCCGAGGGCGGGGGCGACGGTGGCACCGGGGACGCCGGCCGCGGCGTCGGTCAGGTCCACGAACACGTGGTACCCGGCCGACAGCAGCAGCGGCACGAGGCGGGCCGGTCGGCCGCCGAGTCGCGCGAGCACCTCGGCCGGGCTCGGTTGCTGGACGTCGACGTGGGCCGAGCACACCTGCAGGTCCGGCCGGCGGCGGGCGACCGCGTCGACCAGGCCCCGGACGGCGGCCTGTCCCGAGGGTGCGGCGGTGCCGTGCGAGCACGCGACGAGGACCGGCTCCACCAGGACGACCCGGTGGTCAGGCGTCGGCGCCGACGAAGCGGCGCAGTGCGTCGATGACGACCGCCGGCGCCTCGGTGTGCACCCAGTGGGTCGCGCCCTCGACGGTCAGCAGCTCCACCGCGGGGAACAGGCGACGCATCCCCTCGGTGTCCTCCGCTCGGATGTAGGGCGAGGCCCCGCCCGCGATCCACAGGACCGGGCCGGCGAAGGGCGCCACCTTGTCGGCGACGGCCGGCCAGCCCGCGATCCGCGACGCGCTGCCCCGTGCGGCGTCGGCGGCGAACAGGTCGAGGTTGGCCTGCCAGCGCCACGAGTCGCCGTCGCGCCGCAGGTTCTGCAGCAGGAAGGCCTTGACCCCCGGGTCGGACTCGTGGAACCGCTCCTCGGCGTCGGCCCGGCTGGTCAGCTCGCGCAGGGGCAGCCGGCGCATCTCGTCGATGTACCCCGCGAACCGGTCCAGGCTGCCGTAGCTCTTCGGGGCGATGTCGACCACGACGAGGCGCTCGACCAGGTCGGGGTGCAGCAGGGCGACGAGCATCGCCACCTTGCCGCCGAGCGAGTGCCCGACCAGTGCCCAGGTCTCCGCCGGGGCCGTGTCACCCAGCGTGGCGGCGACCGAGTCGGCATAGCCCTCGTAGGAGAACTGCGGGGTGCGCGGTGACCGCCCGTGGTCGGGCAGGTCGACGAGCAGGCACTGGGCGTCGTCGTGCCGGGCGCCGGACACCCCCTTGGCGATCTGGTTCCAGTTGCGCCCCTGCCCGAACAGGCCGTGCAGGAACGCGACGTGGGGCCCGGCCGTCCCCACCGACCTCGTGTGGAGCGGGCCGGTGACACGCGTGGTGGTCATCGGGGCAGCGTAGCGGGGGCCGGGGTCGGTGTACCTCGGCAGCGCGCGACGGGGAGGTCAGAGGATCCGGCGGCCCATCGCCCAGGCGGTCAGCTCGTGGCGCGAGGACAGCTGCAGCTTGCGCAGCACCGACGAGACGTGGGTCTCGACGGTCTTGACCGAGATGAACAGCTCCTTGGCGACCTCCTTGTACTGGTAGCCCCGGGCGATCAGGCGCATCACCTCGCGCTCCCGGGCCGAGAGCCGGTCGAGCTCCTCGTCGATCTCGGCGACCTCGCCGGCCGCGGCCCCGAACGCGTCGAGGACGAAGCCGGCCAGGCGCGGGCTGAAGACCGCGTCGCCCTCGGCGACCCGCCCGATCGCGGTGAGCAGCTCCGCGGCACTGATCGTCTTGGTCACGTAGCCGCGGGCGCCCGCCCGGATCACGGCGATCACGTCCTCGGCCGCGTCGGAGACCGACAGGGCCAGGAAGCGCACCGGCCCGCCGTGCTCGCTCTCGAGGCCGACGCAGCCGCGGATGACGTCGGCGCCGCCGTGGCCGTCACCGCCGGGCAGGTGGACGTCGAGCAGGACCACGTCGGGCCGCTGCTGGCCGATGACCGATACGGCGGACTCCACGGCCCCGGCCTCGCCGACGATCTCGAGCCGGACGGGCGCCGTGCCGGCCAGTCCCGTCAGCTCGGCCCGCACCCCGGTGCGGAACATGTGATGGTCGTCGACGATGACGATGCGGATCGCCTGGTCCTGGCTCATGCGGACTGCTCCTGTGGCTGGGCGCCGGGGTCGGGGGTGGTCGGGGGCTGGCGCCGCCGCTGCTTCTCGCGGGCCTGGCCCGAGGCCCCGGCGGCCGACGGGTCCGGTTCGCCGGGCTCCACCGGCAGGCACAGCTCGATCTCGGTCCCGTCGCTGCGCCGCCGGATCCGCGCGGTGCCCCCGTGCCGCTCCATCCGGCCGATGATCGACTCGCGCACACCGGCGCGGTCGTCGGCGACGTCGTCGAGGTCGAACCCGGCACCACGGTCGCGCACGAACGCCTCGACCGTCTTGGGGCCCACCTCGACGTATGCCGTCACGGGCGGGCTCGCGTGGCGCACGGCGTTCCAGGCCGCCTCGCGGACCGCCTTGACGAGCGCCTCGAGGTGCTCGTCCATGGGCCGGTCCCCGGTGACGACGAGCTCGACCGGGACGCCGTGCAGGTCCTCGACCTCGTCGAGGGCGGCGGTCAGCGCGGCGCCGAGCGTGCCGGCCCGGGCGTCCTCGTCGTAGAGGTAGGACCGCAGCTGGCGCTCCTGGGCCCGGGCCAGCCGGGCGACCATGCCGGCGTCGTGGGACTGGCGCTGGATCAGGGCCAGGGTCTGCAGCACGGAGTCGTGCAGGTGGGCAGCGATGTCGGCCCGCTCGGTGGCCCGGATCCGGGCCGCCTGCTCCTCGCGCAGGTTGCTCCACAGCCGCAGCACCCAGGGCACCGCGAGCACCGCGAGGCCGATCAGGGCCGCCAGCACGGCCCCGGCGACCTGCCACAGGTCGCTGGGACGGGTGCCGCGGGCCAGCAGCCCGACCAGCCCGAGCGTGACCAGCCCCAGTCCCACGACCAGCCAGACCCACCGGACCGGGCGGTGCGAGCCCGTCGCGTCGGAGTCGTCGAGCTGCGACCAGAAGAAGACGGCCCCGATCCCGATCGCGACCAGCGGCAGCACGACCTCGGGGTGGACGTCGATCCCGGCGCTGCTGACGGACATCGCACCGGCCACCGCGATCACGACCACGCCCAGGACGGTGAGCAGGACGGCCTGGTTGCCGCTGCGCAGCCAGTCCCGCAGGGCCCCGGGGGACAGGCCCTGAGTCGCGGAGTCGCCCTCCCCGGAAGCCCGGGCCGCGTCCGGTCCCGAGTCGTCCGGGGCCCGGCGCATCGTGGCCCAGAGGAAGACGTAGACGGTCACCCCGGCCAGGAACGGCACCGACGTGAGCACGAAGACGACCCGGACGGCCTTGACCGGCACGCCGAGGTGGTCGGCCAGGCCGCGCGCGA
Organism: Intrasporangium sp.; assembly: GCF_039812505.1. GTDB lineage: Bacteria > Actinomycetota > Actinomycetes > Actinomycetales > Dermatophilaceae > Intrasporangium_A. Next base: position 5,629 of record NZ_JBDIAQ010000123.1, read on the forward strand.
CGCCGCCGACCATCCGGCCGGAGCGGGCCCGCACCAGCGGCGGGCGCGTCGGGTGCCGAGCAGGGGAGACCGGTGCGGTGGGCGCCGGCGACTCGAGGGGTGCGCCCGGTCCCGCCGAGGGCTCGCCGGGGGGCTCGACCGGCGGCCCCGCCGAGGACACGACCGGCGGCCCCGCCGAGGGCACGGCAGGCGCCACGTCCGGCGGCTGCGGTGGCACGGCGGGCGCCGCGATCGCAGGGTGCTGTGCCGGGTCCATGTGTCCATCCTCGCCCACTTGCAGCGTGCTGACGACCACCGCCGGCCGGTTTGGGGGTCCGGTCAGGGTCGGTTCAGGGACGACCCTCATGGCTGGTCGGACCGGCGCCCGCCACGCTGGTGCCATGAGCAAGAAGACCCCCTCCCAGGCCCACGGCCTCGACGGCTTCTACGAGGCGCTGCGTCGGCCGGGCATCACCCGCGCCAGCGACGGACGCTGGTTCGCCGGGGTCGCGGCCGGCCTGGCCCGCCGGCTGGGTGTGGACCCCCTGGTCGTGCGGGGCGCGTTCATCCTGTTCGGGCTGTTCTTCGGGATGGGCGTCGCCCTCTACCTGGTGTGCTGGCTGCTCATGCCCGACGAGAAGGGCAAGCTGCCGATCGAGGCCGCCCTCAAGTACGGCGACGGCGGGTCGATCTTCCTGATGGTCATCACCGGGATGTCACTGGTCGGCGGCGGTCCCTGGTGGAACGGCGACATGAACAGCTTCCGCGCCGTCGGGCTCGCCGTCCTCGTCGCGGCCGGCTGGTGGTTCCTGACCCAGACCCGTCCAGGACGCGACCTGCTGGACAACCGTCCGGACGCGCCCCCGCAGGACCCGTCCGCCGTGCCGGGAGGGGTCTCCACCGGCAATGCCGCAGCGGCAGCCGGGGCGAGCTTCACGTCACCCGGCCACGCGCCGGCGCCGGCTACCGCAGCGGCGGCGGGCTCGGCGGCATACCCCGTGCCGGTGGTCCGCGTGCGGGGCATCGGCTTCGCGGCCGGGCTGTTGATCCTCGGCCTGGCGACCGTCGTCGGCGTGGCCGTCCACACCATCGCGAGCACGGCCGGCTGGGGCGGCAACCACGTCGGCACCGCGCTCGCGGCCGCGCTCGGCACGCTCGGGCTCGGGCTCGTGACAGCGGGCCTGGCCGGGCGCCGGTCGGGGTGGCTCGCGCCGTTCGCGATCTTCGGGACCGTGGCGAGCCTGATGACGCTGGTCGTGCCGTCCGGCCTGAACGTGCCGTTCGAGATCGGTGACCAGACTCACACCGTCACCAGCCTGGCGGTCGGCGACCGCTTCGAGCTCGGTATCGGTAACCTTGGTGTCGACCTGGCGGGGGCCGACTACACGTCGACCCCGGCAATGCCGGATGTCGTCCACGCCGCCGTGGGTCTCGGCCAGCTCGACCTCGTCGTCCCCAAGGGTGTGAACGTCGTCGTGCACGCCACCGCCAGGGCGGGGGAGCTGCGTGCCTCCGGGGTGTCCGAGGTCGACGGCGACGCGCGGAGCGGCTCGCAGTACACCTACGACGGCACCGGGTGGACCCGAACCGTGCGGTTCGGCGACAAGGGTGCCCCCGAGATCGAGGTCTTCGCCGAGGTCGGCCTGGGCCAGGTCAACATCTCGACGGCGAGCACGCCATGAGTGAGCACACCCACAAGGCGACCCCACCCGACCACGACCCGATGGACAGGACGATGAACGAGAAGCACGAGCAGCCCGACGACACCACGGTGCTCGGCGACCCGACCCGGGCGATCCCCGAGCCGCCGTTCCGGGTCGAGCCGGCCCAGCCGGTGCCCGACGACGTGGTGGTCCCCGAGCCGGTCGCCCCGGCCGGGCCGCCCGCACCCGACCCGGCGACCCGCCAGCCCGAGCCGACCCCCTACCGGCCACCGCTGGTGACCATCCAGAAGGGCCCTCGGCCCGGCACCGTCGTGCTCGGGCTGCTCACCCTCGTCGTGGCCGCCTACGTGCTCGTCACGAACCTCACCGGCGCCCAGGTCGACCTGACCCGGACGGGCCCCGTGCTCGTCGGCGGGCTCGGCGTGCTTCTCGTGCTGGTGGGGGTCACCGGGGTCCTGCTCGGGCGGCGCCGCTGACCGGACAGCCGCAGCACACGGTATGCCGCCCAGCTCGCCGGCCGGGCGGCATACGTCTGCCTCGGGTGGCCGGCAGGACCGCTGCGGATCTTGGCGGCCCGGTGTCGGCTCTCCTCGTTAGGCTCGGGGGAGTCCATCCGACAGGAGAACTCACGTGACGCTGAAGTCCGGTATCGACCTGCCCAACCTCGACCGGTCGGTCCGCCCGCAGGACGACCTCTTCCGGTTCGTCAACGGCAGCTGGCTCGAGACGACCGAGATCCCGGGGGACCGGGCCCGCTTCGGAACCTTCGACATCCTGCGCGAGGAGTCGATGCGGCGGGTGCGCGACATCATCGAGGAGGCAGCAGGCGACACCTCGGCCGAGACGGGCTCGCCCAGCCGGCAGGTCGGTGACCTGTACGCGAGCTTCATGGACACCGACCGGGTGGAGGAGCTCGGCCTGGCGCCGCTGCAGCCGTTGCTGGGCGAGGTCGCCGCGATCGACTCGGTCGACGCGTTCGGCACTGCCCTGGGGCGGCTGCGCCGGGCGGGGGTGGACGGCCTCGTGCGGCACTTCGTCGCCCCGGACGAGCGCTCGCCGGAGGAGTACGTCGTCTATCTCGAGCAGGGCGGGTTGGGGCTGCCGGACGAGTCGTTCTACCGGGAGGAGAAGTACGCCGAGATCCGGGAGAAGTACGTCGCCCACGTCGGGCGGATGCTCGGCCTGGCCGGCGTCCCCGCTGCCGACGAGAAGGCGACGAGGGTCATGGCGCTCGAGACGCGCCTGGCCGGGGCGCACTGGGACAAGGTCACCAACCGGGACGCGCTCAAGACCTACAACGCCACGACCCGCGCCGAGCTCGAGCAGCTCGCTCCCGAGTACCCCTGGGGCTCCTGGCTGTCGGCGCTCGAGGGGCCGGGCGACGCCCTGGCCAAGGTGATCGTGCGCCAGCCGAGCTTCGTCGCGGCCCTCAGCGGTGCGCTGCCCGAGGTCGAGCTCGACGACTGGCGGGCGTGGCTGACCTGGCACGTCATCACCGAGCTGGCGCCCCTGCTGCCCGAGGCGCTCGTAGCCGAGGACTTCGACTTCTACGGGCGCACCCTGTCGGGCCAGCCGGAGAACAAGGAGCGCTGGAAGCGTGGGGTCGCCGTCGTCGAGGAGGCCCTCGGCGAGGCGGTCGGCCGACTGTACGCCGCCAGGTGGTTCCCGCCCGAGGCGAAGGAGCGGATGCAGCAGCTGGTCGCCAACCTGGTGGAGGCGTTCCGGCGCTCGTTCGCCTCGCTCGACTGGATGGGCCCGCAGACGCGGGCGGAGGCGATCGCGAAGCTCGACCGGTTCACCCCGAAGATCGGCTACCCGGACCGGTGGCGCGACTACTCCTCGATCGTCGTCTCGCCCACGGACCTGGTCGGCAACGTCTGCCGCGCGGGGGCCTTCGAGGTGGATCGCAACCTCGCCAAGCTCGGCCGACCGATCGACCGGGGGGAGTGGTTCATGCTGCCCCAGACGGTCAACGCCTACTACCTGCCGTCGATGAACGAGATCGTCTTCCCGGCCGCCATCCTGCAGCCGCCGTTCTTCGACCTCGAGGCCGACGACGCGGTCAACTACGGCGGCATCGGGGCCGTCATCGGGCACGAGCTGGGCCACGGTTTCGACGACCAGGGCTCGCGCTACGACGGCACCGGGGCCCTGCGCGACTGGTGGACCGAGCAGGACCGGCAGCGCTTCGACACGCTGGCCCAGCGGCTGATCGCCCAGTTCGACACGTACGTGCCGCACGGGCTGGACGACTCGCACCACGTCAACGGGGCGCTGACGGTCGGTGAGAACATCGGCGACCTCGGCGGGCTGCAGATCGGGTATTCCGCCTACCGGATCGCGTCCGCGCAGTCCGGGATGCCGGAGCTGGACGGGTTCAGTGGCCCCCAGCGGTTCTTCATCGGCTGGGCCCAGGTGTGGAAGGGCAAGGCCCGCCCCGAGGAGGCGGTCCGGTTGCTCGCCATCGACCCGCACTCGCCGCAGGAGTTCCGCGGCAACGCCGTGCGCAACGTCACGGAGTTCCACGAGGCGTTCGGGGTGACCCGCGGCGACGGCCTCTGGCTGGCCGAGGAGGAGCGTGTGGGGATCTTCTGAGCTCGGCCGGCGGGCGCGGTGCCTTGCTCGGCCCGTGTCGGCCGGTCAGGGCGCCTCGACGGCGCGTCGGAGCTGCTGCAGGCCACGTTCGAAGTCGGGCGCGACCATCTTCTCCGTCGACCAGAACCGGCTCATCAGGCGCATGACCAGGTTCTGCGGGCCGGTCATCAGCCACTCGACCTGCGTCCGGTCGCCGTGGGGGACGAGGGTGAAGTCGATGCGGTTGTGGGCCTGCATCGGCGACTGGAAGAGCAGGTCGATGCCGACGTGCGTGTCGGACACCTCGAGGATCTCCATCCGTCCCGAGCCGGCCTTGCCGTTGCCGCGCCAGCCGTAGATCGCACCGACCCCGCGCGCCGGTCCCTGGTAGGTGCGCTCCATGTTCGGGTCCAGGTCCTCCCACGGGGACCAGCCTCGCCACTCGTGCAGGTCTGTCAGCAGCGGGAGGATGCGGTCCGGCGGTGCCGCGATCTCGACCGAACGGCTGACACGGAACTCCTTGGCCATGCGGGACACCCTATGGCCGGGAGCGGTGCTCTGGCCCGCTCGGCGGCATACGCTGGTCTGTGCGCCCACCGACGGAGTGGGCGCCAGGGTCTGCCCGCGATGCGGGACGCCCGGTGCAGTGGGCCAGCCGGAAGGGGACACCGGTGGACGACGTCACGACGGTCCGCGCATGGCTGCTCGGCGGCGATCCGGCCATCCGCTGGCAGGTGCTGCGCGACCTG
>NZ_JBDIAQ010000124.1:0-10587 GCF_039812505.1 Intrasporangium sp.
GCACTGTCGATCCGGATTGGTGCACTGTCGATCGGGATTGCTGCACTGTCGACGTGGGTGACCTCGACTCGTTCTGACCGAGCGCTCCGCCTCAAGGGGGAGGACCGCCCCCTGGAGCCGGCCGAGGATCAACCGCGCGGGGGATCCGGAGGAGGTGGGCGGCATACGAGACTGGCGTGAACGCAACGACCGGAAGGGACTCCAGTGCTCGAGATCCAGCACCTGACGCGCCGCTTCGGCGAGCACGTGGCCGTGGCCGACGTCAGCTTCACCGTCGCGGACGGGCGTCTGACGGGCTTCGTCGGCGGCAACGGCGCGGGCAAGACGACGACCATGCGGATGGTCATGGGCGTGCTCGCGATCCACGGCGGCGAGGTCCACTGGGACGGACGTCCCATCACGCCGGAGGACCGGCGCGCGTTCGGCTACATGCCCGAGGAGCGCGGCCTCTACCCGAAGCAGCCCGTGCTCGACCAGCTCGTCTACCTCGGCCGGCTGCACGGCTTGGCGGCGGCCGTGGCACGGACGACCGCGACCGACCTGCTGGAGCGGTTCGGGCTGGCCGACCGCGCCAGGGACAAGGTCGAGTCGCTCTCGCTCGGCAACCAGCAGCGCGTCCAGATCGCCGCCGCGGTCATCGCCGACCCGGTCGCGCTCATCCTGGACGAGCCCTTCTCCGGCCTCGACCCCCGGGCGGTCGACTCGATGGTCGACCTGCTGCGCGAGTACGCCCACCGGGGCGTGCCCGTCCTGTTCTCCTCGCACCAGCTCGACCTCGTCGAGCGGCTCTGCGACTCCCTGGTGATCCTCTCGAACGGCCGCGTCGTCGCGAGCGGAACGGCCGAGCAGCTGCGCCGGTCGGGGCGGGTGCGCCACCGGCTCGTCCTCGGCGGCGACGCCGGCTGGGTCCGCGACCTGGGTGACGTCACCGTCGTCGACGTCGACGGCCCGACCGCCCTGCTCGAGCTGCCCGACGAGACGGCCGGCACCCGGCTGCTCACCGAGGCGTTGCGCCGCGGGAGCGTGCACGAGTTCGCCCCCGTCATCCCCACCGTGTCCGAGATCTACCGCGAGGTGACCGCATGACGCTCACGACCGACACCAGCACCCGCACCGAGCGCCCCGCCCCGCCGCCCCGGTCCGCCCAGGGGGTCGACCGTGCCTGGCAGGTCGTGGCCGCCCGCGAGATCTGGGTCAAGCTGCACGACAAGAACTTCCTGATGTCGACGTTCTTCACGATGCTCCTGATCGCGGGCGTGTTCGGCATCCAGGCCTTCTTCGCCGGCAAGCCGCACGAGGCCACGATCGCGGTGACCAGCCCGGCCGCCGCCACGATCGTCAGGCAGGCGCAGGATGCCGGCGCGGCCGCCGAGGCGAACCTCGCCTGGACGGTCAAGACGGCCCCCGGCGAGTCCGCCGCGCTCGCCCTGGTCCGCTCCGGCGACGCCGACGTGGCCCTGCTGCCCGGCTCGCCCGGCTCGGCCGGCTCTGAGTGGCGCCTGGTCGGCGACCGGGAGAAGGACGACACCGTCGCCACCTGGGTCGGCAAGGCCGTGGGCGAGCACGTGCTGGCCGAGCACGCGGCCGCGCTCGGCACGACCGCCGACCGGCTCACGTCCGGCTCGACCGTCGGCTACGACCTGCTCGACAAGGACTCCCGCGACCCCGGGTTCGTCAACGCGGTCGGGCTGATCTTCGCCTTCCTGTTCTACATGGCAGCCCTCATCTTCGGCATGCAGATCGCACAGAGCGTCGTGGAGGAGAAGCAGTCGCGCATCGTCGAGATCCTCTCGGCCGCGATCCCGATCCGGCACCTGCTCGTCGGCAAGATCGTCGGCAACGTCGTCATGGCCCTCACCCAGCTCGCGCTCTTCCTCGGCGTGGGCATGGTCGGGCTCTCCATGAGCCCGTGGTCGTCCCTGCTGGGCCCGGTTGCCGGCGCGGCCGGATGGTTCCTGGTGTTCTTCCTCGTGGGCTTCGCGGTGCTCGCCGCGCTCTGGGCGGTGGCCGGCTCGCTCGCGACCCGGCACGAGGACCTCCAGTCGACCTCCACACCGGTCACGACGCTGACCATGGTCATCCTCTTCGGCGGCATCTTCCTGACCGGCACCTGGCAGGTCATCGCCTCCTACGTGCCGCTGATGTCCGTGGTCGCGATGCCCATCCGGCTCGCCTCGGGCACCGCTGCCTGGTGGGAGCCCGTGGTCTCGATCGGGATCACCCTCGGCCTCGCCGCCTTCCTGGTCCGCCTCGCCGCCCGCGTCTACAGCCGCTCGGTCATGCAGACCGGAGCCCGGCTGACCCTGCGCCAGGCGATGAGGCTGCAGGGGTAAGGCTGCAGGGTTGAGCGCCGGTACCGTAGCCGCATGACCAAGCGGATGCTCTGCCTCGACCTCGACGGGACGACACTGCTGCATACCGGCGAGCTCACCGAGGGCGTGCGGTCGGCCGTGCGGGCGTTGCCCGACGAGGTCGAGGTGGTCATCGCGACGGGCCGGTCGATCATCGCGACCACTCCGATCATCGAACAGCTCGGCCTGCGGCACGGGTTCGCGGTCTGTTCCAACGGGGCCGTGACGCTGGAGATCAACCCCGACCCCCCGGGCGGCTACTCGGTCGCCGACACCGTGACGTTCGACCCCCGCCCCGTGCTGGAGCGGCTGCGCGAGGCCATGCCGGAGGCCCTGATCGCCGTCGAGGACCTGGGGGTCGGCTTCAAGGTCTCCCGCCAGTTCCCGGACGGCGAGCTCATGGGGATCACCCGCGAGGTGTCCTGGGAGGAGCTGGTCAGCGAGCCGGTCACCCGCGTGACGCTGCGCCAGCCCGAGACGACCCCCGAGGAGTTCCTCGCGCTGGTCGAGCGGGCCGGTCTGCACGGCGTCACGTATGCCGTCGGCTGGTCGGCCTGGCTCGACATCAACCCCGAGGGCGTCTCGAAGGCCTCGGCACTCGAGCTGGTGCGCCGCCGCATCGGGGTCGAGCCACCCCATACGGTCGCCTGCGGCGACCAGCGCAACGACCTGGAGATGCTCTACTGGGCGGCCTGGGGCGTCGCCATGGGCAACGCCCCCGACGAGGTCAAGGCCGTGGCCGACGAGGTCGCCGGCGACGTCGACGACGACGGTCTCGTCCCGATCCTCGAGGCGCTCGCCGCGTCCGTCCGCGCCGGCGTGCCGTTCCGGGAGGGGACCGAGTCCCGGGCGACCGCTCGGTTCACCGCCTGAGACGGGCACCCTGCAGCATGCCGATCGTCTACCTTCACGGCGTCGCGATCCGGGACGACGACGAGGCGCTCGCCCGGGCCGGCAAGTGGTTCCGGGAGGTGCCGTGGCCCACGATCGAGGACCACCTTCGTGAGCACGTCGCCCCGGTCCTGTCGGACGACTCCGCGCAGGTCCCGGTGACCCGGATCTACTGGGGCGACCTGGGGGCCCGGTTCGCCTGGGGCGGACGCTCGCTCGTGTCCCACCCCATCCCGGACGAGCCGGCCGTCATCCCGCAGCCGCGCGGCAAGGCCCGGACGCGCGCGGCGCGGGCGCTGCGCGAACAGAGCCGGCGCACCATCCGCGAGACCGTCACGGCGCTGCGCCGCCCGGTGGAGGACTTCCTGCCCACCTTCATCGGCGACGTGCTGACCTATGTCGCCGGGCGGGGCACCGCAGCGGATCCGGGACCGATCCCGCGGCGGGTCCTGGCCGGCCTCGATGACGCCGCCCGCGTCGCCGCGGCCCGCCACGAGCCGCTCGTGGTCGTGACGCACAGCATGGGCGGCCAGATCCTGTATGACGCTCTCACCCACTTCATCCCCCGGACGCCGTCGCTGCGGCACATCAGGGTCGACTTCTGGTGTGCGCTCGGCTCGCAGGTGGGCTTCTTCGAGGAGCTCGGGCTGTTCCTCGAGAGCGACCCCGGCCACGGCCGGAAGACCGGCCGGCTCACCCCCTGCCCGGCCGCGGCATACCTCGGCGGCTGGTGGAACGTGTGGGACCACGCCGACCTGCTCAGCTTCCGGGCCGAGGGGATCTTCGACGGCGTCGACGACACCCCCTTCTTCGCGGCCGGGAGCCTGGCCACCGACCACAACCGCTACCTGGACCACCCCGACGTCTACCGGACCCTGGCCGAGAAGGCCCGCGCCGGCCTCGACGCCGACCCGAGGGCGCCCCGGCGGCGGTCCGGTGGCGAGGGCCGGCAGCCTCCTTCGCCGCAGGAGTGAGCAGTCGCGGCGTCGGCGCGTGTTTGCCGGGGGTATCACGGCCGCCGGCTGGCACACTCTGGGTACAGAGCAGGAGGTGTCTCATGGTCATCCACGAGAGCTGTCCGGGCTACCCCGCGGAGCCGTTCGCGTCGCTGGTCGCGAGCTATCCGGGCCAGGACGCCTATGCACCAAGCGACTTCCGCGTCGAATGGGGCCCGGTGTTCCACCGTGGGCGGCTCGACGGTTCGGCTCGCGTGCTCCTGCTCGGGCAGGACCCGGCGGCGCACGAGGCCATCGCGCGCCGCATCCTCGTCGGTGAGGCGGGGCAGCGCGCCCAAGGACTGCTGCACAAGATCGGCATCGCGTCGGGCTACGTCATGGTCAACGTGTACCTGTACAGCGTCTACGGACAGGCGGCGGGCAACCGGCACGTCGCCGACGAGGGCATCACCGAGTACCGGAACCGGTGGCTGGACGCGCTGCTGATCGACTCGGGCGTGACCGCGGTGGTCGCCTTCGGGCAGCTGGCCGAACGGGCCTTCGGGCTCTGGGCGGCTGCGCGTCCCGAGGCGGCCGCCCGGCTCCATCTGGCGGCGGTCAAGCACCCGACCTACGCCGAGGGGGCCGCCCGAGGCAGCGGGCTGCCACTGGCGGTGACGACGGCCCGGCAGCTGGCCGACTGGAACGCCCATCTCGACGGCCTGCGGGGCGCGGTCGTGCCCGATGGTGACCTCGACGCGACGCCCTACGGGCAGACCTGGTCGCAGACCGACCTCGTCGAGATCCCGGAGCGCGACCTGCCGGCCGGCGTACCGGCGTGGTGGCGCTCGCTCGAGTCGTGGGCGGTGCGGGCCGGCGCCGACCCCGAGGAGAAGCGGGCGACGATCAGGGTGGCCGTGCCGAAGGGGGCCAGGCCATGGCCGCAGCCTTGAGCGGGGACGGTCGCCGAGGCCTGCCCGACGACCCGTTCGAGCGGGCCTACACCCGGGGTGTCACCGAGGAGCTGGCGCCGCCACCCGCTCGTGAGCGAGCCCTGCCGCCAGTGCCGTTCGCGCTGCACGGCGCGGTGATCACGCCGGACGGAGCCTGGTCCAGCGGCTACGTCACGGTGGCCGGTGGCGTCATCGACCGGGTCAGCCGCCGCAAGCCGTCGTCGGTCGAGGTCCTCGAGACGGACGGCGTCGTCCTGCCCGGGCTGCTCGACCTGCACGGCCACCCCGAGTTCAACGTCTTCGCCGCGTGGGAGCCGCCGAAGCAGTACGCGAACCGCTACGCGTGGCGCCGGTCCAAGGAGTACCGGGCGCTCGTGCGGGACCCGCAGAACCGGCTGATCGAGCAGCTGCCGGCCCACACGCAGACCCGGTATGCCGAGGTGCGGGCCCTCGTGGGCGGCGTCACCGGGGTGCAGGGTGCCTCCGGGGCCAGCACGTCGAAGTCGGAGCCGCTGGTGCGCAACATCGACGCGTGGGTCTTCGGCGCCCACCGGGCCCGGTCGCTCATCGACCTGCCCTCCGGCTCGTTCGGGCTGCCCACGTTCAACCGCATCCTCGAGCGCATCCGGGCCGGGGAGGTCAACGCGTTCTACCTGCACCTGTCGGAGGGAGCCCGGGGGGACGGCGTCAGCGCCAGGGAGTTCCGGCGCTTCCTGGACCTGGGCGGCGCCACCGCCGCGACCAACCTCATCCACGCGACCGCCCTGACCGACGACGACCTGCACACCGTCGCCGAGGCCGGGTGCCGGCTCGTCTGGTCGCCGCAGTCGAACCTGCGTCTCTACGGCGAGACGACCCTGGCCGGAGCGGCGCTCGCCGCCGGGATGCCGCTCGCACTCGGGGCCGACTGGCTGCCGTCCGGCTCGACCAGCCTGCTGGCCGAGCTGAAGGTGGCCCGGCGCCAGCTCGCCCTGCAGGACCACCCGGTGGCGGCGGCCGACCTGGTCGCGATGGTGACCTCGGTCGCCGCTCGTGTCGCGGGCCTGGACGAGCACCTCGGCTCGGTCGCGGTCGGGCGTCCCGCGGACCTGCTCGTCCTCGAGCGCCACCACGCGGACCCGTACGAGAGCGTCTGTCTGGCCGACCCGTCGTGGGTCGAGCTCGTGACGGTCGGCGGTGACATCACCTACGCTCGCCGGGACTGGTTCGACCGGCTGTCGGCGGCCGCGGCCGGACGCACCATCGAGGACCTCGTGGCCTGGGGCAAGCCGATGCGGCTCGACACCGGCTTCCAGGGTGGCGACGACGTGCCGGCCCTCAGCGAGGTGCGGGCGGCGCTGGTGCAGGCCTACCCGCCGGTCGGCCCGATCTTCGCGTAGCCGCTCCCGGGCCACGAGAACTGGGACCGGTTGCAGCTGTCGTGGCGGGGTGGGGGCGCGGGCCACGAGAACTGGGACCGGTTGCAGCTGTCGTGGCGGGGCTGGGGCCCGGGCCATCGAGCATCCCGCGCACAATTTGCTATCGGCGCCATACTGCGCACATGAGTCGCGCGCCGAACCCGTACCGCCCCGGTTTCAACGCCCCGCCGCCGATCTTCGTCGGGCGTGACGGGGTGCTCGCGTCCGTGTCCGAGGCCCTGGACGTGGCCGCGCTCGACGGGCGTACCCCCCGCCCGCTCATCCTGACCGGCACGCGGGGGGTCGGCAAGACCGTGGCGCTCGGTGCGGCCGCCGCCCTCGCGGCCGAACGGCTCGGCTGGCCGACGGTGCACGTCGAGGTCAGGCCCAAGCGACCCTTCACTCCACTGCTGGTCGAACGGTTGCAGGCGGCCCGGGCCGGCCTCGAGCACACGACCGGCAAACCCCGCCGGAGCACCCGCGTCACGGGCGGCAAGGTCTCCGCCGCGGCCCTCGGGGTCGGCGCGGAGGTCATGATCGAGCGGGCCGCCGACCCGGGCGCCGCACCCGCCGACCCGATCGGGCAGGCGCTGACTGCGACCATGCTCGCAGCGATGCGGGTCGGCGCCGGGCTGCTGCTCACCCTCGACGAGGCGCAGCTGGCCACCCGCGAGGAGCTCGCCGCGTTCACCGCGGTCCTGCAGGAGCACATGGCCGACGACTGGCCCCTCGTGGTCCTGGTCGCCGGGCTGCCCTCGCTGCGCGACCCGAACCGCTCGGTCACCTACCTCGAGCGCGGCGAGTGGCGGGAACTCGGCCTGCTCGACCGGTCCGACGCACGGCGGGCCCTCGTCGAACCCGCCGCCGACGCCGGACGCCCCATGGACGCCGCCGCCGCCGACGTCCTCGTCGAGGCGTCCGGGGGTTACCCGTATGCCGTCCAGCTCTACGGGCACCACGCGTGGCGTGCCGCTGCGGCCGGCTCACGCATCACCGTCGGGCACGCCCGCGCCGCCCTCGACGCGGCCCGGCGTGAGCTGGAGGAGGGCCTCTACGTGTCGCGCTGGAACGACGCCTCCCCGCGCGAACGGGAGTACCTCGCCGCGGCGGCCGCCCTCGTCGTGCGCACCGGCGAGGCCAGCGGTCCGCAGGTGGCCGCCGAGCTGGGCAAGGCCCAGAGCAAGGTCTCCTACCTGCGCGACCGGCTCCTGAAGAAGGGCACCCTCTACGCCGAGGGCCCCAGACTGCTCTTCCTCACGCCAGGCATGGCCGAGTGGATCGTCAGGCACTGAGGGGGGTGAGGGCTGCCACCACGAGGACTGCGTTCGGGGTGGGTTCTCGTGGGTGTCGGGGGCTGCGGGCCACGAGAGCTGCGCTTGGTGCGGGTTCTCGTGGTGGTCGGGGGCTGCGGGCCACGAGAGCTGCGCTTGGTGCGGGTTCTCGTGGGTGTCGGGGCCGCCGTAGGTTCGGCTCCGCTCGGACAGCGCGCGCTGGGCTGGACGGTCGGCTCAGCAGGCACCGACTGCACGGTGCGAGCCGCCCGGGCAGCGCGCCGGTCGCCGTGCCACACCGGCTCGACCGACATCGCGCCCACTCGACCCGGGAGCCCGAACATGACCCGAACGTGACCGTGTCCCGCCTCCAACACGGCTGCGCGACCGTGGACCCATGAGAACACCACGAGCTCCCCGGCCTCGCCGGATCCTGGCGCTGGGCGGCGCGCTCCTCCTCTCGGCCGGGACGCTGGGCGCCTGCGCCACGCCTTCCTCGACCGATGCGTCGTCCGCGGGCCCGGCAACGCGACAGGTCACCGCCGACCCGGACCCCAGCACGATGGAGCTGGTCGGCGCCGGCAGCACGACCGAGGCAGGCAGCACGACCCAGGGCGGCGGCGCCACCCGCGGGTGGCCTGCGCCGCGCCGGCTGCGTCACGTGCTGCACGCGACCTGGGTGACCGGTGGGCGCACACCGACCACGCACGAGGCGATCCGCGGTGAGGTCACCGCTGTGTCGGCGTCCTCGATCACCGTCAGGGCCCGGGACGGGGTTTCGCTCACGTTCACCGTGACGAGCTCGACCAAGGTCCGCGAACGTCACGACGGCACCGGCCAGGACTCCACGATCGGGCAGGTCGAGGTCGGCGATCGGGCCCTCGTCAGCGGGGTGCAAGCCGCGACGCTGACGGCTCGGCACGTCGTCTACGGGATGCCGAAGCGGTCGTCGGCACGGCCCAACGCGGCATCCGTCGCCCCGTCGGTGACCCGGCCCACGTGACGCGTCGGCCCGGCGCCCCCGGCGACCCGGCCGGCCTGACCGGCCGTGCCGGTGTCCCCGGAAGCCCAGCCGGCCTGAGCCACCTGCCCAGTCATGGCGAACCGGTCGCCCCGGGCCCGTCCCGGTGTCCCCGGAAGCCCAGCCGGTCTGAGCCAACCTGTCCGGTCACGGTGAACCGGTCGCCCCCGTAGCCGTGCCGGTGTCGTCGGAGACCCGGCCGGCCTGGGCCGCCGGTCCGGTCACGGTGAACCGGGCGCCACCCTCGGGGGCGTGCCCGGCGGCGACGGTGGCCCCGAGCAGGGCCGCCAACCGGGCCACGATCGCCAGGCCCAGACCGGTACCAACGGGCCGCACGCCCCGATAGCGCTCGTGCAGGACGGCCGGCTCGAAGGCCACGGCGATGTCCTCGTCGGTCAGGCCGGGTCCACCGTCGCGCACCTCGACGACCCAAGCCCCGGGCGGGCCCGACCGGTCACCTGGCCTGACCTGCAGCACGACCGGCCGGCCGGCGGGGGTCACCCGGAGCGCGTTCTCCAGCAGGCCCTCGACGAGCTGGCGCAACCGCGTCGCGTCGGTCAACGCCCACACGGGTGGCGCGTCGTGCTCGAAGCGCCACCCCACTCCGGCAGCCTGGCATCGGGCCTGCCACACCGACTCCACCTCGTCCCCCAGACCCACCAGGTCGACCCGGGACAGGCTGACCGACGGCTGCTCGGCGCGCAGCCGGGCCAGGTCGAGCAGGTCGGCCACGAGCCGCTCCAGCCGGGCCGTCTCCCCGACGAGCACCTCGCCCACCCGCGCCGTGTCCTGCGGCGGAACCACTCCGGTCGCGAGGGACTCGGCGTACCCCCGGATCCCGGTCAACGGGGTGCGCAGGTCGTGGGAGACGGTGAGCAGGAAGTCGCGCTGGCGACGTTCCGACCGGGACAGCGAGGACGAGAGCGCGTTGAGCGCCGTCGCGACCTCGGCCACCTCGACCGGACCGTCCACCGGCACGGCGAGGTCTCGCTGTCCCGCCGCCAGCAGCCGCGCGACCGAGGCCGTGCGCCGCAGCGGCCGGGCGAGCCGCCGTGAGACGACGACACTCACGCCCACGGCCACCAGGGCGGCCAGCCCCAGGGCCAGCATCACCCGGCGCACCAGTCGGTCGTCCGCGGCGGTCGCGTCGGACTGCCGCTGCACCAGCAGGATCCCGCCGCGGGTGGTGGGCCGCCCCTCGAGCAGCACCCGGGCACCGCCGACCACCTCGCTGCCGGAGACGGCCCGGCCCGAGAGCAGCACCGCGCGTCGCTCGGGCGTCAGCGCCGCCCGGGCGAGGGGGCTCGTGGCGGTGACCCCACCGCCGGGCCCCACGCTGGCCGACTGCACGCCGAGCGAGCCCAGCGCGCGCACCGCCCGGGCCTGCGCGGCCAGGCCCACGCCCTCGTCGACCCGCGCGGCCGCGCTGTCGGCCGTCCGGGCCAGCGTGACCCGGGCCGACTCGGTGATCGTCGCCCGGGTCAGCCCCACGGTCAACAGCCCGGCCAGCAGCGCCGTCACCACGGCGATGCCGACCGCGAGCAGCCCGGTCTGGTGGGCCAGCGTCCGGCGGTGCCGCCCTCTTGGCCCACCCGGTGTCGGGTGGGCCGGACCCTCGGGCACGGTCCGTCCTGTCCCGGCCCGCGCCGGGTGGGCCGGACCCTCGGGCACGGTCCGTCCTGTCCCGGCCCGCGCCGGGTGCGCCGGACCCCCGGTCACGACCCGTCCTGCGCGAGCCCGCCGCCCCCGTGCGGGTCGGCTGCCCCGC
>NZ_JBDIAQ010000125.1:0-10573 GCF_039812505.1 Intrasporangium sp.
TCGAGGATCGCCAGGCCCTCGCGCACCTCGTCGGCGCTCGTCGTGCACGGGGGCACGACGTGGGTCCGGTTGAAGTGGACGAACGGCCAGAGGCCCCGCTCCTTGCACGCCGCGGCGAACTCCGCCATCGGCCTGGCGTCGGCGCCCGTCGCGTTGAACGGCACGAGCGGCTCGCGAGTCTCGCGACTGCGCACCAGCTCGACCGCCCAGAACACGCCGAGGCCACGGACCTCGCCCACCGACGGGTGGCGCTCGGCGAGAGTCCGCAGACCGGGGCCGATGACGTCCTCGCCGAGGGCGCGGGCGTGCTCGACGACCTTCTCGTCGCGCATCACGTTGATCGAGGCGACCGCGGAGGCGCAGGCGAGCGGGTGGCCGGAGTAGGTCAGCCCGCCCGGGTAGACGCGCTCGGCGAAGGTCGCCGCGATGGCGTCGGAGATCAGTACCCCGCCCAGCGGCACGTAGCCGGAGTTGACCCCCTTGGCGAAGGTGATCAGGTCGGGCTCGACACCCCAGTGGTCGATCGCGAACCACTCGCCGCACCGGGCGAACCCGGCCATGACCTCGTCGGCGATCAGCACGATGCCGTGTTCGTCGCAGATCTGCCGGACCCCGGCCAGGTAGCCGTCCGGCGGGACCAGGATGCCGTTGGTGCCGACGACCGTCTCGAGGATGACCGCGGCGACGGTCTGCGGGCCCTCGACCATGATCGTCTCGCGCAGGTGCTGCAACGCCCGGTCGCACTCCTGCGCCGCGTCCGCGGAGTGGAAGGCCGACCGGTAGGGGTAGGGGCCCCAGTAGTGCACCACCCCCGGTTGGCCGGGCTCCGAGGCCCACCGGCGCGGGTCGCCGGTGAGGGCGATCGCGCCCGCGGTGGCGCCGTGGTAGCTGCGGTAGGCGGCCAGCACCTTCGGCCGGCCGGTGTGCAGCCGGGCCATCCGGACGGCGTTCTCGTTGGCCTCGGCGCCGCCGTTGGTGAAGAAGACCTTGTTCAGGCCCTGGGGGGCGACCTCGGCGATGAGCCGGGCGGCCTCCGAGCGGGCGTCGTTGGCGTAGCCCGGCGCGATCGTGACGAGCTTGTCGGCCTGCTCCTTGATGGCGGCCACGATGGCCGGGTGCTGGTAGCCGATGTTGACGTTGACCAGCTGTGAGGAGAAGTCGAGGTACCGCTTGCCGGAGTAGTCCCAGAAGTGGCTCCCCTCGGCGCCCGCGATGGGCAGGGGGTCGATGAGGGCCTGTGCCGACCAGGAGTGGAAGACGTGGGCCCGGTCGAGCGCGCGCACCCCGGCCTCGTCGAGGGTGGGCAGCAGGCTGGTGGTCGTGTCGGTCATGTTCGTGTCTGTCATGGTTGCCTCGGTCATGGTGGTCATCGGGTGGTCGGGAAGCCGAGGTCGATGGACGACGTGGCCGGGTCGGGCCAGCGCGACGTGACGACCTTGCCGCGGGTGTAGAAGTTGATGCCCTCCGGACCGTACATGTGCGTGTCGCCGAAGAGCGAGGCCTTCCAGCCGCCGAAGGAGTAGTACGCGACCGGGACCGGGATCGGCACGTTGATGCCGACCATGCCGACCTCGACGTCGAACTGGAAGGCGCGGGCGGCGCCGCCGTCGCGGGTGAAGATCGCGGTCCCGTTGGCGAACTGGTTGCGGTTGATCAGCTCGACCGCCTGCGCGTAGGTGTCGACCCGGACGACGCCGAGGACCGGGCCGAAGATCTCGTCGCGGTAGCAGGTCATCTCGGGCGTGACCCGGTCGAGCAGCGTGGCGCCGAGGAAGAAGCCGTCCTTCGGGACGTCGGCGGCCCGGCCGTCGACGACGACGCTCGCGCCGGCCTGCTCGCCGGCGTCGATGTAGGAGGCGACCTTGTCGCGGTGCTCGCGGGTGATCAGCGGGCCCATGTCGGTGTCGGCCTTGCTGCCGTCGCCGACGACGAGCTTGGGCAGGCGGGTGGCGATGGCGTCCACGAGCGGCTGGGCGACGTCGCCGACCGCGACGGCCACCGACAGCGCCATACAGCGCTCACCGGCGGCGCCGTAGGCGGCCGAGACGAGGGCGTCGGCGGCGACGTCGAGGTCGGCGTCCGGCAGCACGACGGCGTGGTTCTTGGCCCCGCCGAGCGCCTGGACCCGCTTGCCCTGGGCCGTGCCGGTCTCGTAGATCGAGCGGGCGATCGGGGTCGAGCCGACGAAGCTGACCGCCGCGACGTCGGGGTGGTGCAGCAGCGCGTCGACCGCCTCCTTGTCGCCCTGCAGCACGGTGAACACGCCGTCGGGCAGGCCGGCCCGGCGCCACAGGTCGGCCAGGAACAGGGCGGCGGACGGGTCCTTCTCGCTGGGCTTGAGGACGAACGCGTTGCCGCAGGCGATCGCGTTGGCGCACATCCACATCGGGACCATGACGGGGAAGTTGAACGGCGTGATGCCGGCCACGACGCCGAGCGGCTGGCGGATGCTGTAGACGTCGACGTCGGTGGAGGCCTGCTCGGAGAAGCCGCCCTTGAGCAGCTGCGGCACGCCGGCGGCGAACTCGACGTTCTCGAGGCCGCGGGCGATCTCACCGAGCGCGTCGGCGTGCACCTTGCCGTGCTCGGCGGTCACGATCGTGGCCAGCTCGTCGGCGTGGTCGGACAGCAGCCGGCGCATCTCGAACAGCACGTGGGCCCGGCGCGAGAGCGAGGAGCGGCGCCACTCGTGGGCGGCCTCGACGGCGCCGGCCACCGCAGCGTCGACCTCGGCGGTCGAAGCGAGGTCGACGCGGCCGGTCTCGGTGCCGGTCGCCGGGTTGAAGACGGGTGAGGTACGGCCGGACGTGCCCGGGGTGGGGGCGCCGGCGATCCAGTGCGAGATACGAGTGCTCATGCCCGAAATCTATATAACAAGCGACCGCAATACAATATAGTGATTGTCATGTCACAAAGTGCAGGGTCACAGGGTGTCGGGTCACAGGGTGTCGGGTCGCAGAGCGTGGTGTCACAGGGTGCAGGGTCACAAGATCCGGTGTCTCAGACTGCCGGTGCGCGGATGACGCTGCGCGAGGTCGTCTCCGAGATCGAGCAGCGGATGGCCGAGCCCACCGCGAAGGGGCTGGCCCTGGCGGTCAGCCGAGCCGTCCGGGAGCAGGTGCTGCGCTCCGGGGACCGGCTGCCGCCGATCCGTGACGTGGCGCGGGAGCTGACGCTGTCTCCCACGACGGTCAGCTCGGCCTGGGGTCTGCTGACCCGGGCCGGCACGCTGCGCACGGAGGGGCGGCGTGGCACGGTCGTGGCCGGTGCGTCCACCCCGCGCGACGGGCGCTACCAGCGCGCCCTCGAGCACCAGACCGAGCTCACCCTCGACCTGTCCACCGGCGTGCCCGACGAGGCGCTGCTTCCCGGGCTGGCCCGAGCCCTGGCCGCGGTGACCACCGCCGGGACACCGCGCAGCTACCTGGACGACCCCGTGCTGCCCGAGCTGGCCGAGGTGCTCGTCGGGTCGTGGCCGTACCCGCCACCCGCCATCGCCGTCGTCGACGGGGCGATGGACGCGCTGGACCTCGTCATCCGCGTGGGCCTGCGCTTCGGCGATCGGGTCGTGGTCGAGCATCCCGCGTTCCCGCCGCTGCTCGACCTGCTGGAGGCCGCCGGCGTGGAGGTGGTCGGGGTCCCCCTCGACGAGGGGGGGATGGTGCCGGATGCCCTGGCCGAAGCCCTGGGCGGTGGCCCGCAGGCGGTGTTCCTGCAGCCGCGCGCGCAGAACCCGACCGGGGTGAGTATGACGCCGGGCCGCGCCCGGGCGCTCGCCGCGCTCATCGGCGCGAGCGAGGCCGTCGTGGTCGAGGACGACTCGACTTACGGGATCGCCGGCACCGCCGACGTGAGCCTGGGCACGACCCTGCCGGGGCGGACCGTGCACGTGCGCAGCTTCTCCAAGTCCTACGGTCCGGACCTGCGGCTGGCGGCCCTCAGCGGCCCGGAGGACCTCGTCGGCGAGGTGCGGCGGCTGCGCCAGCTCGGCCAGGGCTGGAGCAGCCGGCTGCTGCAGCGCGTGCTGCACCACCTGCTCACCGACGACGAGAGCCGGGCCGAGGTGGCTGCGGCGCGAGCCGAGTACGCCCGGCGCCGTCGCGCCTTCGTCGCGGCGCTGACCGCCCGGCGGGTGCCCGTCGGCGGGACGGACGGCATCAACGTCTGGGTGCCCGTGGCCGACCAGGCCGCCGCGCTGGTGCGCCTGGCCTCGCGCGGCATCGGCGTCGCCCCCGGTGGCCCGTTCGCCGTGCTGCCGGAGGAGACCGACCACGTCAGGGTCACGGTCGGGCTGCTCGAGCACGATCTCGAGCAGGTCGCCGACGAGATCGCCGGGGCGGCGCTGGCCGGCGGCTGGGGAGCCCGCGGGCGGTGACGCGCCTACCCGACCGGGGCCTGGTACCCACTCGACGGTCCCCCTCCACGTCGAGTGGGCACCGGGCCCCGGTCGAGCGGGTCAGCTCGTGCTGCGGGCGCGGGCCTGCTCGCGCAGGATGAACCGCTGGATCTTGCCGGACGGCGTCTTGGGCAGCGTGTCCACGAAGTGGATCGTGCGCGGGTAGGCGTGCGCGGCGAACTGGGTCTTGACGCGCTGCTGCAGCTCGGTGACCAGCTCCGGCGTCCCCTCGTACCCGGGTCGCAGGACGACGTGCGCCTCCAGCACCTCGCCGCGCAGCTCGTCGGGGGCCGCGACCGCGGCCGCCTCGGCCACGGCGTCATGGGTGACCAGCACGCTCTCGACGTCGAAGGGACTGATCCGGTAGCCCGCCATGATGATGACGTCGTCGTCCCGGGAGGAGAAGAAGATCCGGCCCTGCTCGTCCTGTGCCGCCGCGTCGCCGGTGAGGTACCACCGACCGTCCGGGGTGAAGCGCTCGGCCGTCTTCTCCGGCGCGTTCAGGTAGCCGGAATACCACATGAGCGGGCTCGCGGTCGTGTCGATCGCCAGGCGCCCGACGGTCCCGGCGGGGGCAGGCTCGTCCTGCTCCTCGAGCAGGACGCCGAGCGCCCAGCCGGGCAGGGCGCGACCCATCGAGCCGACCGGCACCTCCTCGCGCAGCTCGTCGCGCCACGCGTTGGCGGCGACCATCCCGTGCTCGGTCTGGCCGTACTGGTCGCGCACCGCCACGCCGAGGGCATCGGTCGACCACGACACGACCTCCGGGGTGAGCGGCTCGCCGGCCGACGAGGCACGACGCAGCGGGTGGGAGCGTCCGGCGGAGGCGGCGTCGGCCCGCAGCGCCCGGTAGATCGTCGGCGCGCCGGCGAAGTTGGTCACCCCGAGCTCGTCCAGCACGCGCCAGGTCAGCTCCGGGCTGAAGCCCGAGTGCAGCAGGAGGCTGGTGCGGGCCAGGGCCAGCGGGGCCAGGACCGCGTAGTAGAGGCCGTAGGCCCAGCCGGGGTCGGCGGCGTTCCAGAAGATGTCCTCCTCGCGGACGTCCAGGGCGTCGATCAGGTAGCGGGTCAGCGCCGCGAGGGAGCGGATCGGCACCGGCACGCCCTTGGGCGCGCCCGTGGTGCCGCTCGTGAAGAGCACGACGAGCGGGGCGTCGGGGCCCAGGCGGGCCGCGTCGACCGCGGGTCGGTCGGCGGCGTCGGCGACGAGGTCCGCGTAGCGGGACCAGCCGGCGCGCTCCGGCCGGTCCCCGCCGACCTGCACGACCTGGAGCTGCCCGGTGCCCTCCTCCGACAGCTTGCCGACCTGGTTCGCGTCGGCGACCACGACCCGGGCGCCGCTGCCGTTCAGGCGCATCGCGATGGCGGGTGCGGCGAAGGCGGTGAACAGCGGCACGTGCACCGCACCGAGGCGCCAGATGCCCAGCAGGATCTCCGGCAGGTCGAGGGACTTGCCCATCAGCACGCCGACCGCGTCGCCGGCTCCCACCCCCAGCCCGGCGAGGGCCGCCGCGGCCCGCTCCGACCGACGGCGCAGCTCGCCGAAGGTCAGGTCGGTGACCGAGAGGTCCGGGTCGACGACGCGGAAGGCGACGGCCGCCTCCGGGTGCCGGTCGCAGAGCAGCTCGGCGGCGCAGGCGTCGGGCTGGCCGTACTCGGCGAGGGAACGGGCGACCTCATCGGTGGACTGGGTCATGGGCGGGGTTTCCTTCCTGGGCGCGGTGCCGGCTTGCCGACGTTGCCTAGAAGTATGCGGTGTGCCCCCCGTGACGCATACCTCCCTTCGGAGGTGGTCGGCGCCACAGACGGCAGCGCGGCCGGGCACCTAACGTGGTTGTCGTGACTGTCCCGCTCCTGACGCATCGCCTCCCGCTCGAGGCCGGGACGGTCGACCAGCTCGAGTCCTGTCTCGCGCGCGGCGCACGGCAGCTGCGACTCGTGTCCGGGGCGGACCTGGTCTTCGGCGGCCCGGTCGTGACCGGTCCGGGCAGCCGCCCGGCGATCGCGATCCGCGCCCTCGAGGGCAACCTGGGCCGGTCCCTGCTCGGCCTGCACGTGGTCGCCGGGTCGGGCCTCGGCGGCAAGGCGCTGGCCCTCGGCCGGCCGGTCATGGTCCACGACTACGCCAACTCCGCCGAGATCGTCCACGACTACGACCAGGCGGTCGCTCCCGAACGGATCGCCACCGTGCTGGCCGTGCCGGTGCACGTGGGCGGCGCGCTCGGCGGGCTGCTCTACGTCGCCAGCCGGGCCGATGTCGCCCTCACCCGCCGCGTCGTCGAACAGGCCCTCACGGTGGCCAGGTCCGTCGAGCGCGACGTCCTGGTCGAGCGGACCGTGCGGCGTCGGCTCGCTGCTTCCTCCGTCGAGCGGGCACTGGCTCCCGGCGGGCCGGACGCCGGTTCCCGCTCGGCCGGGAGCCGGACACCGCTGCGGCCGGACCCGGCCCGCACGGCCCTTCGCGCCGAGCTGGACGAGGCCGTCGCCGCGGTCGCCGACCCCGCCGTGCGTGCCCGGATCCAGGCCCTCACCGCGCAGCTGCTCGGTGCCGGCCCGACGACCCGACCGCGGGCGAGCGGCATACCGTCGATCACGCTGACCCCGCGGGAACACGAGGTGGTTCGGCACGTCGCCTCCGGCCTGACCAACCGCGCCACCGCGGAGGCGCTCGGGCTGCGCACCACGACCGTGAAGGCCTACCTGAAGTCCGCCGCGCGCAAGCTCGGCGCGACGAACCGGGTCCACGCGGCGCGACTCGCGCGCGACGCCGGGCTGCTGGCCTGACCGGAAGGCTGCCCCGGCAGGGTTGCTCAGCGGTACGAGCGCCGGCTCGACCACTCCTCGTGCCGGTGGTCGCGCCCGTGCGTGGCCGCCAGGACGGCCGCCTGGGTGCGGCTCTCCAGCCCGAGCTTGCCGAGGATCGAGGTGACGTAGTTCTTCACGGTCTTCTCCGCGATCGACAGGGCCTCGCCGATCTGCCGGTTGGTCAGCCCGGCGGCGATCAGGTCGAGGATCCGCCGCTCCTGCGGTGACAGCGAGCGCAGCCGGGGGTCGTTCTCCTCGTGGCGGGTCCAGCCCTGCCGCACCCGGGCCAGCTGCTCCTCGTCGATCAGGCACTCGCCCGCGGCGATCCGGTGGATCGCCGCGACGAGCCCGGCCCCCTTGATGTCCTTCAGCACGAACCCCTGGGCCCCGGCCATCACGGCCATCGCCAGGGCCGACTCGTCGTCGAAGGAGGTCAGGACCAGGCCCCGGATCGTCGGGTCGACCGACCGGACCTCTCGGCAGACGTCGATGCCCGACCCGTCCGGCAGCCGGACGTCGAAGATCGCCACGTCCGGCCGCAACGCCGGGATCCTGCGGGCCGCCTCGTGCGCGAGGCCGGACTCGCCGATGACGGTGATCTCGCCGGTGGACTCGAGCAGCTCACGCAGGCCGCGCCGGACGATCTCGTGGTCATCGAGCAGGTACACCGTGACCGGCATGTGCTCACCGTCTCACGACGAGCACCGGGACGGTCGCGTGCTGGATGACGTAGCGGCTCACGGAGCCGAGCAGCAGGCGTTCGAACCCGCCGAGGCCCCGGCTGCCGACGACGAGCAGGCCGGCCTTCTGCGCGGCGTCGACGAGGGCCCGGGCCGGGTGCTCCTCGTAGACGAGCGTGTCCACCGTCAGGTCCGCGTGGCGCATCTTGGCCTCCGCCGTGGCCCGGGCGACGGACTCGCGGGCCTGCTTGCCGAAGAACCTGGCCTCCCCGTCGATCATCGACGTGCCGGACACGCCCTCGCCCCAGACGGTCATGGACGAGAGCACCCAGGTCTGCACGATCTCGAGCGGGGCGCCCCAGCGGTGTGCCTCGTCGGCGGCGATGTCGACCGCCTTGAGCGCCGCGTCCGACCCGTCCACCCCGACCATGACCGAGTGGCGCACGCCGGGGAGCACCACCTCACCGTCGGGGACGACGGCCACATGGCACTTCGCGTGGGCGACCACGCCGTAGACCACCGAGCCGATGAAGATCTGCCCCACCCGGGAGCGGCTCGGGTGGCCCACGACCACCAGACCGGCGGACTCGGACGCCTGCACGAGCGCGTCGGCCGCGTTGGCGGCGACTCCGACGACCTCCACCTGGGTCTCGTCGAGGATCTTCAGGGCCCGTTTGTGCCCGTCCTCGGCCAGCTCCTCGGCCAGCTCGCGCGGGTGGAACGGCAGGGCCGCGTTGATCCCGATCCCGTTGTACTGCCAGGGGACCGCCGCGACGACCTTCAGGCCGACCCCGCGACGCTTCGCGTGCTGGGCGGCCCACTCGACCGCCGACTCGGCCGCTGGTGAACCGTCGAACCCGACAACCACCTGGTCGGTGCCGGAAACCGTCTGCATGACTCCTCCTCGATCGTGCCCGCAGCTCGACCCTCCCCGACTGCCACCGGAGCGGCAAGGGACCTAGGTCCCCAACCGCGGGACCGGGCGCAGCAGCCCGCTCGAGAACGGCGAGGTCGACGCGTCAGCGGGACGGGCGGGGGACCCGCCAGGTCAGCGTCGTACCCTCCCCGGGCTGGCCGACCACCTCGAGCGCCCCGCCGCGCTGGCCGGCCCGGTGGGCCAGGTTCGCCAGCCCGCTGCGGAGCGCGTCGCGCGACAGGCCGACGCCGTCATCCTGCACCTGCACGGTCACGTGCGAGCCGACCGTCACCCGGGCCCGCACCCGGGAGGCGTGCGCGTGCCGCGCCGCGTTCGCCAGCCCCTCACGCAGCACCGCGACGACGTCGCGCCGCAGGTCGCCGCCGAGCGCGTCGATCCGCCCCTCGACGGTCAGCTCGGGTGCGAAGCCCAGGGCGTCGAGGTAGTCCAGCGTCACCGCGTGCAGCTCGGCCACGGCGTCGCTCATGTCGCCCGAACCGGTCCCTGCGCGGTGCAGCTCGAAGATGGTGTGGCGGATGTCCTTGATGGCCGTGTCGAGGTCGTCGACGGCCTCGAGCACCCGCTCGCGCACCACCGGGTGGATCGTCAGCGGCATCGCCGACTGCAGCGACAGTCCAGTGGCGAACAACCGCTGGATGACGTGGTCGTGCATGTCGCGGGCGATCCGCTCGCGGTCCTCGAGCAGCGCCATCGTCGACCGGTTCCGGCGGCCCTGGGCGGCGGCGAGCGCCAGCCCGGCCTGCCGGGAGAAGTCGCGCAGCGCGTCGAGCACCGCCGCGTCGCGCACCACCGCGTCGCCCAGCACCGCGCCGCCCACGTCGGCGCTGCCGGTGCGCGCAGGGTCCCGCGACCAGGCGATCAGCAGGAAGCCCATCCGTACGTCACCGACCACGACCGGCACGACGAGCAGGTCGGCCTCGTCGTCGACGTCCAGCACCGCCCTGGCGGGCGCGCACCACGGCGGCGGCGCGAGCCTGTCGTCGACGAGTGTCGGCTCGGGCAGGTACCAGGCAGACTCCCAGATCTCGGGCTCGAGCGGCCCGTCCGCCCCCGCTGCCGTGCTCGCGCCGAGCCATAGGGCGCCGTCCTCCGAGAGCAGCACCGCGGCGGCGCTCGCGGCGGACAGGGCACGCACGTCCGCGACCAGGCCGGCAAGTGCGGGGCCGTCGTCGTCGGACTGCAGCAGGACCCGGCTGAAGCGGGCCACCGTCGCCGTCCACTCCGCCTGACGCTCGGCCCGCTCGTACAGCCCGGCGTTCTTGATCGCCACCCCGGCGGCGGCGGCCAGGGTGACGAGCATCGACTCGTCGGCCGCCGTGAACTGCGCACCGCCACGTTTCTCGGTCAGGTAGAGGTTGCCGAAGACCTCGTCGCGGATCCGCACCGGGACCCCTACGAACGTGGTCATCGGGGGATGGTTCGGCGGGAAGCCGGAGGACTTCTCGTGCGCCCCGATGTCCTTCAGGCGCAACGGCTTCGGGTCGGTGATGAGCAGCCCGAGGATGCCGTGGCCGCGGGGCGGAGCACCGATGGCCGCGCGCTCCTGCGGCGTCACGCCGTGGGTGACGAACTCGGCGAGCCGCTCCCCGTCGGCGCTGGGCACGCCCAGTGCGCCGTACCGCGCGTCGACGAGCCGGCAGGCGGCCTCGACGATGCGCTCGAGCACCTCCGGCAGGTCCAGGTCCGAGCTGATCGCCACGATCGCGTCGAACAGCGCCGCCAGCTGCGCCTGGGAGGTCGCGGCGGCGCCGACGGA
>NZ_JBDIAQ010000126.1:0-10445 GCF_039812505.1 Intrasporangium sp.
ATCCGGTACCCGTGGGCGGCGAAGGTCCGCACGTCCCGGGCCAGGGTCGCGGGGTCGCAGGCTACGTATACGATCCGGCGTGGTCGCATCGCGGCCAGCGCGGCGACGACCCGCGAGCCGGCCCCGGCCCGCGGCGGGTCGAGAACGGCCAGGTCCGCCGTGACCCCTCGGGCGGCGAGCCCCGCGAGGTGTCGGTGGACGGGGCCCGCCCGCCACTCGACGGCCGGCAGGCCGGCACAGTTCGCGATGCCGTCGCTGACGGCCTGCCGGTCACCCTCGATGCCCAGGACCGCGCCGGTGGGCCCGACCAGCTCGCCCAGGCGCATCGTGAAGAGCCCCGCCCCGGCGTAGAGGTCGAGCACGCGGTCGCCCGCCCGCACGTCCAGCTGCGCCATCACCCTCGTCAGCAACGTGGTCGCCGCACCCCGGTGGACCTGCCAGAAGCCGCGGGCCGCAAGGGCATACTCACCGACCCAGTCGCCGTCGCGGGCGACCTCGCCGACGCGGCCCCCGCCGTCGCCGGCCGTCCCCCCGACCGGCACCAGGACCGCGTCCTCGGGGTGGGCGGCATCGACGACGTCGACAGCCCTTACCCCGGACCAGTCGGTGTCGAGCACCGTGGAGGCGATGACCTTCTCGGTCGCGACGAGGCAGTCCTCGAGCGGGACGACGCGGCCGGACCGGTGCGCGTGCAGCCCGGCCCGCCCGGACGCGTCGACGGCGAACTCGACCCGGGTGCGCCAGCGCAGCCCGTCGCGGTCGCCGGGAACCGGCGCCACCTCGACGTCGACGTCCAGACCGGCGAGCCGGGCGAACTGCTCACGTACGACGGCGGCCTTCAGCTCGCGCTGGTGGGTCGGCGCGACGTGCTGGAGGTCGCAGCCGCCGCAGCCGCCGGGCACCGCGTACCGGCAGGGCCGCTCGACCCGGTGCGGCGAGGCGCCGAGCACCTCGACCGCGTCGGCTCGCACGAACCGGTCACCGGCCCTGCCCTCGGTGACGCGGGCCCGGACCCGCTCACCGGGCAGGGCGTGGCGCACGAAGACGACCTGCCCGCAGTGCCGGGCGACGCAGTGCCCGCCGTGGGCCACCGGGCCCACCTCGAGCACCCACTCGGAGCCGACCAGGGAGGGCGCGTCGCCGGGTCGCTCACGGGGCCGGCGGGCGCGGCTCACCCGCCGCCCCCGCGGACGGACCCGTGCATCGGCGGCTCGTCGATCCAGGACTGCTCGATACCCGCGGAGGAGGCCAGCTGCCACGGGACACTGACCACCATGATCCCGGGCGTGAACAGCAGCCGGGCCTTCAGGCGCAGGGCGCTCTGGTTGTGCAGCACCTGCTCCCACCACCTGCCGACCACGTACTCGGGCAGGTAGACGGTGACGACGTCGCGGGGGTTGTCGCTGCGCAGCGACCGGACGTAGTCCAGGACCGGCCGGGTGATCTGCCGGTAGGGGGAGGCGAGCACCTTCAGCGGCACCGGGATCTCGTGGCGGGACCACTCGGCGAGCATCGCGCGCGTCTCGTCCGGGTCGACGTCGACGGTCAGGGCCTCGAGGTAGGAGGGGCGGCTGGCCCGGGCATAGGCCAGGGCGCGCAGGGTCGGCTTGTGGATCTTGGACACCAGCACGATCGCGTGGACGTGCGAGGGAAGAGTCGGCCGATCGGTCTCCCAGTCGATGGCCAGCTCGGTGTTGACGGCGTTGTAGTGCCGCTTGATCCCCAGCATGAGCAGGTACAGCACCACCATCGCGGCGATGGCGTACCGCGCACCGGCCTGGAACTTCGTGATGAGCACGACCAGCAGGACGGTGGCCGACATCGTCGCGCCGATCGAGTTGATGACCCGGGAGCGCTGCATGCGGCGCCGTTCGCGCGGGTTGCGCTCGAGGCGCAGGTGGCGGGTCCAGTGCCGGATCATCCCGGTCTGGCTGGTCGTGAACGAGACGAAGACCCCGACGATGTAGAGCTGGATGAGCGCCGTGACGCTGGCCCGGAAGACGATGACCAGGATGATCGCCGCGGCCGAGAGCATCAGGATCCCGTTGGAGAACGCGAGCCGGTCGCCCCGGGTGTGCATCTGGCGTGGCAGGTAGCCGTCCCGCGCCAGGATCGAGGCCAGCACCGGGAACCCGTTGAAGGCGGTGTTGGCGGCGAGCACGAGGATCAGCCCGGTCACGATCGAGACGAAGATGACGCCCGCATGGAAGTTGGCGAAGACCGTCGTGGCCAGCTGCCCGATCGCGGTGTCCTGCACGTAGCTGTCGCCGACCGGGGTGCCGTCGCGCAGCAGCTGGCTGCCCGGGTCGTCGGCGATCTTGATCTCGGTCCAGTGGGCCAGGGCGATGATCGAGCTGAGCATCGCGATCGAGATCGTGCCCATGAGCAGCAGCGTGGCGGCGGCGTTGGCGCTCTTGGGCTTGCGGAAGGCCGGCACGCCGTTGGAGATCGCCTCGACCCCGGTCAGCGCGGCGCAGCCCGACGAGAACGCGCGCAGCAGCAGGAAGAACGCCGCCAGCCCGGTCAGCTCCTCCCCGCTCTCGGGCACCAGGGTCAGCCCGGCGCTCTCGGCCGGGGCCAGGTTGCCGGTGAAGTGCTGGATGAAGCCGTAGATGCCCATCCCGATGATGGCGACCATGAAGGCGTAGACGGGCACCGCGAACGCCCGCCCCGACTCGCGCACGCCACGCAGGTTCATCGCCGTCAGCACGACGATGAGCGCGACCGCGACGACGACCTCACGGCCGCGCACGAAGTCCAGCACGGTCGCCGCGTTGGCGACCCCCGACGAGATCGACACGGCGACGGTGAGCACGTAGTCGACCAGCAGCGCGCTGGCCACGGTGAGCCCGGCCTTCGGGCCGAGGTTGACCGTGGCGACCTCGTAGTCGCCGCCGCCGGACGGGTAGGCGTGCACGTTCTGCCGGTACGACGCGACGACGACGACCATGACCGCGATGACGCCGAGGGTGACCTGCCAGCTGTGCGTCGTGGCGAAGGCGCCGCCGGCCATGCCCAGCATGAGCAGGATCTCGTCCGGGGCATAGGCGACCGAGGAGAGTGCGTCGCTGGCGAAGATCGGCAGCGCGAGCCGCTTCGGCAGGAGCGTCTCGTGGAGTCTGTCGCTGCGCATGGCGCGCCCGACGAGGATGCGCTTGAGCAGCGAACCTGAGGCTGGCACGCAGGACACTGTATGCCGCCGAGCGCCCTTGCGCGCGCGTGAGCCGGGCCCGCCGCTGGTGTAGCGTCGCGACCGTGCACTTCGTCATCATGGGCTGCGGCCGGGTCGGTTCGACCCTGGCCCGCACCCTCGGGCGCAACGGTCACGACGTTGCCGTCATCGACGCCGAGCCGGCTTCCTTCCGCCGTCTCGGGGCGGAGTTCGAGGGCCAGACCGTGACCGGGGTCGGCTTCGACCGGGACACCATGGTCGCTGCCGGGATCCGGGAGGCGTACGCCTTCGCCGCGGTCAGCAGCGGCGACAACTCGAACATCCTCGCCGCCCGGGTGGCCCGCGAGACGTTCGGAGTGGAGCACGTGGTCGCGCGCATCTACGACCCGCAGCGGGCCATGGTCTACCAGCGGCTCGGGATTCCGACGGTGGCCACCGTGCGGTGGACCGCCGACCAGATGATCCAGCGGCTGCTGCCGCAGGGTGCGATGCCCGAGCTGACCGACCCGAGCGGCAAGATCGTCATCGCCGAGGTGCCGCTGGCCACCGCGTGGATCGGCACGCCGCTGCGCGACGTCGAGGCGCTGACCGGTGCCCGGGTCGCCTACGTCACCCGGCTCGGTGAGGGGATGCTGCCCGAGCCCGACAGCGTGGTGCAGTCCGACGACCTGGTCCATCTCGCGCTGCGCCGCGGCGAGCTGGCGCGCATCGAGCGGATCTGCGACCAGCCGCCCGTCCCCAGCTGATCTCGAGGAGTCCGATGCGCGTCGTCATCGCGGGGGCCGGCAGTGTCGGCCGGTCCATCGCCCAGGAGCTGCTCGCCAGCGGTCACCAGGTGCTGCTGATCGACAAGGACGCCGACGACGTCCAGGCGTCCCGGGTGCCCGAGGCGTCCTGGCTGCTCGCGGACGCCTGCGAGCTGGCCTCGCTCGAGGAGGCCAGGCTCGAGGAGTGCGACGTCGTCGTCGCGGCCACGGGTGACGACAAGGTCAACCTCGTGGTGTCGCTGCTCGCCAAGACGGAGTTCGGCGTGCCGCGGACCGTCGGGCGGGTCAACAACCCGAAGAACGAGTGGATGTTCGACGAGTCGTGGGGGGTCGACGTGGCCGTGTCGACGCCCCGCCTGATGACCGCCCTGATCGAGGAGGCGGTCAGCATCGGTGACCTGGTGCGGATCTTCGAGTTCCAGCAGGGCCGCGCCGCGATGGTCGAGATCACCCTGCCGGACCGTAGCGAGTTCGCCGGTCGCCGGGTCGGTGACGTCAGGTGGCCCGAGGACACCGTCCTGGTCGCGATCATCCGGGGGCAGCGCCCGATCGCGCCGACGGCCGACGACGCCATGGAGGCGGGCGACGAGATGCTGTTCATCACGACGGCCGAGCAGGAGTCCCGCCTGCAGCGGCTGCTCGCGCCGGACGTCCGGCCGCGCACCGCCGAGGCCTGAGCCGCGTCGTCCAGCACCGCCGAGGCCTGAGCCGCGTCGTCCAGCACCGGAGTGGCGCCGGGGCCGGTCGACGGCCGCTACCGTCCCGGCGCGGCCGCGTCGATCGGCGTACGCCCGCGCACGAGCATGGCCCCCATCGCGGTGAGCGCGACGAGGTAGGCCGGCCAGCCGAGCGCCACCTTGGCGGCGGCCAGGGCGGCCACCTGCTCGGCCAGGTAGAGCGGGACCATGATCGCGAGTCGCACCACGTTCAGCAGCACGAGGATCCAGGCGAGCCGGCAGGCGACCGAGACCAGACCGGGATGCCTGCGCCACCAGGTCGGGTCGGCGGCGAACAGGTCCGGCTCCGCGACGCCGACGACGAACCCGAAGAGCGGCCACCGCAGCAGGTTCGTCACGGTCAGCACGACGAGCAGGGCGGCGTTCTGCAGCATGCCCGGCAGGAAGGCGTCCTCGGCCCGGCCCGACCGGAGCGCGAAGAAGGCGGAGATCCCGACTCCGGCGGCGGCATACAGCACGAACCTGACACCCTGCCGCTGCAGCAGCCGGACGAGCAGGAAGACCAGTGCGGCCACGCCAGCGGCCACCAAGGACAGGCCCAGGTCGCGGCGCACCGACCACACGAGGGCGAACAGCAGCGTCGGCACGGCACTCTCCACGGCGCCCCGCCAGCCGCCGATCGCCTCGGACAGCTTGTCCTTGAGCAGCTCCTCGACGGTCGCGTACCGGCGCAGGTCGAGCGACTCGCGCGCCACGCCGGTGCTCCCGGCGCGGCCGGCATCGCCGTCAGTGGCCACGACTACCGTCCGGGCCGATGATCTCGTAGGAGGGGTTGAACATCGTCAGGACGTCACGGTGCCGGCTGACCCGGCCGGTGGCCTGCAGCTTGACCCCGGGGGTGACCCCGACGATGCTGCGGCGACCGAGCCAGACCAGGTGCAGCACGTCGGTGCCGTCCCACAGCTCCGCGTCGAGGGCCGCGACCTCGTCGGACGGTCGCAGCGTGATCGAGCGGATCTCACCGCGGACACTGGCGACGGTGCGCGGCACCAGGTCGCCGATGTGCTGCCGGCCGAGGTCGGTGCTCTCACGGGCCAGCGCATCGGAGTCGATCTGGTCGGACGAGCGCAGCAGCCGCCTGCCGAGACGGCCCAGCGCGCTCCGTGGTTCGCGGGTCATGCCTCAGCGGACCTCGGTGATCTCGGGGCCGCGCTCGAAGGGGTTCAGGTCGTCCAACCGGGGTGGGCCCCCCGCAGGTGCGGCCGACGCGGCGGGCGCGGCCGGGGCCACGGCCTCCGGCAGGCGCAGCGGCAGCAGCTCGCGTGGCGGCATCGCCGCGTCACCGCGGTCGATGACCACGGTGCGTACCACCTCGTGGATCGGTCCGGCCGCGTCGAGGTCGCTCGCGGCGCGACCGCTGACGACCGCCCGCAGGAACCAGCGGGGCCCGTCGACACCCAGGAATCGGGCCGGGACGAAGGTGGTGCCCCCGTCCGGTCCGGTCTGCGGCATGCGGGTACGCAGCTCCTGCCCGAACTCCCCGGTCACCACCTCGGCCGTCCCGCCCGAGTCGGTGATCGCCGCGGCGATCTCGTTGCGGATGTCCACCCACACCCCCTCGGTGCGGGGGGCGGCGAACGCCTGCAGCTGGACGGCCGACTCGCCGAGCACGGCGGTCACGCCGGTGATCTGCTGTTCCTGCTCGTCGACCTCGATACGCAGCTCCATGCCGGTCAGGCCCTTGAGCCAGATCGACCCGAGGTTGAGGTACTCGGCCTCGTCGGTCACGTCGCTGCGGTCCCAGGGGCCCTGCTCCGGTGGTGCGTCCGACAGGTCACCGGCGCGTTCCGCCGGTGCGTCGTCCGCCGGTGCCTCCGACGCGAGCGCGTCGTCGCCGGAGTCGGTTCCCGACCTGTCTCGTTTGAAAAGTCCCACGTTGATGCTTCCGTCCTTCGGTGTCACGCGTCGCCGTGGTCAGCCCTCGGCAGCCGAGCCGCCGCCGAAGCCGCCGGTCGACCCGTGACCAGTGTCGCCCCGTTGGGTCGCTTCGAGCGAATCCACGGCGAGGAAGCGGGCCTGCACGACCGGCTGGACCACCAGCTGGGCGATGCGGTCCCCCCGCCGCACCGTGAAGCTCTGCCGCGGGTCCAGGTTGACCAGGTTGACCTTGACCTCGCCGCGGTACCCGGCGTCGACCGTGCCCGGTGCGTTGACGGTCGTGATGCCGTGCCGGGTGGCCAGGCCCGACCGCGGCACCACGAACCCGGCATGCCCCGGCGGCAGGGCGATCGCGATCCCGGTGGGCACCAGGGCCCGCTCCCCCGGGGCCAGCGTGACATCGACACGGGCCCGCAGGTCGGCGCCCGCGTCACCCGGGTGGGCGTAGGCGGGCAACGGCAGCCCGGGGTCGAGCCGGACGATCCGGACCACCTGTTCGGGGCATGCGCGAGGGTCGGTCACGAGGACCGACCCTACTGCGTGTGTCGCGGTGTTCAGGCCGCGCAGTCCGAGCAGATCATCTGTCCCCCGACCTGCTTGGCCAGCTGGCTGCGGTGGTGGACCAGGAAGCAGCGCGAGCAGGTGAACTCGTCGGCCTGCTTCGGCAGCACCCGCACCGACAGCTCCTCACCGGACAGGTCGGCCCCAGGCAGCTCGAAACCCTCTGCCTGCTCGGTCTCGTCGACGTCCACGCTCGACGAGCTCTTGTCCACGCGACGCGACTTCAGCTCTTCGATCGAGTCCTCGGACAGGTCGTCGTCGGTCTTGCGCGGCGCGTCGTAGTCAGTAGCCATTGTCGCCCTCTCACCACTCCCTCAGGTTGCGTGTGGGAGAACGTCCCCTCCCCCACGCTTTGTTCCCGTCGACCGGGTTGTCAAACCCGGCTTGTCGAACATTGTTCGTGCGCGGATTGTGCCCTATCGGCAGCCCGCTGTCACATCCGTTTCACCAGGCGTCGCGGTCGGGGTCGGTTCGGCCCGTGAAGAGGGTTCGTACCGGCTCGACGAGGGCCGGCCCGGCGGCGACGGTGAGGCTCGGCCCGGGGTGCTCCCCCACACCGACGACCCGGCCGCCGGCCTCCTCGACGAGGAGCCAGCCGGCCGCCAGGTCCCACGCGTTGATGCCGGACTCGGCGTAGGCATCGACGGTGCCTTCGGCGACCCGCGCGAGGTCGAGGGCGGCGCTGCCGATGCGCCGGATGTCGCGGACTCGGGGCAGCACCTCCCGCAGCACCTCGGCCTGCCGGGCCCGCACCTGCGCCTCGTAGCCGAAGCCGGTCGCGAGCAGGGCGCGGCCGAGCCGGGCCTCGGCCGAGACGGCCAGGCGCCGGTCCCGGCCTGTGTCGTGCTCGTCCGGGCGGTCGGGCCGCGTCCACGCCCCACCCCCACGGCGCGCGTGGTGCACCACGCCGCGGCACGGGTCCGACACCGCCGCGGCCACCGGCCGCCAGGCCCCGGGCGTCTCGGGGTCGCCCACGACGACCGCGACGGAGACCGCGTACGCCGGGATGTCGTAGAGGTAGTTGACGGTGCCGTCGATCGGGTCGATGACCCAGGTCAGGCCGGACCTCCCCGAGACGTGCGCCCCCTCCTCGCCGAGGATGCCGTCCTCGGGTCGGGCCTGCCGGACGAGGTCGTGCAGCAGCTGCTCCGAACGGCGGTCCATGATCGTGACGACGTCGGTCTCGCTGGACTTCGTGTCGGCTACCCGAACGTGTCCGGGTCTCTCGTCGTGGATGAACCGGCCGGCCCTGAAGGCGAGCTCGGTGCAGAGCCGCTCGAGCTCGACGAGCAGCTCAGGGTCTGGGACGTGGTCCATGGGCACCTGCCTTCAGTCTCGCCCGCAGAGGGCCGGTCGCGCGCCGCGCGGGTTGCGACAGCACCCGGGTGCGCACACCGAGGGCATCCGGCCGGGGAAGTCGGCCACGGGCTCACCGCGGGCCTCGCCCGCCCGGTCCGCCACCGCGTCGACGAGGTCGTGCACGAAGGTGGGCAGGGTGCCGACGGTTGGGACCCGGACCAGCCGCATCCCGAGCCGCCCGGCGGTGGCGGCCGCCTCGGTGTCGAGGTCGTAGACGACCTCCATGTGGTCGGAGACGAACCCGACGGGGGCGAGCACGACGGTCCCGATCCCGGCCTCGGCCAGCTGCCCGAGCCGGTCGTTGACGTCGGGCTCGAGCCAGGGCTGCGCGGGCGAGCCGGAGCGCGAGCAGAAGACGAGCTCGCCGACCAGCTGCCGACGCAGGATGCGGTTGCTCTGCTCGGTCAGGGTCGCGGCGAGGGCGAGGTGCTGGCGCCGGTAGAGCTCCCCGGCGCCCCCGCCGGGCCCGGAGGTCCGGTCCATACCGGTCGGGATCGAGTGGGTGACGAACAGGAGCGCGATCTGCTCGTCGGGCGTGCCGTCGAGGACCCGCATGGACCCGACGAGCCGCTCGAGGTTCGCGTGCGCGAATCCCGGGCGCGGCGCGTAGGGCGCGATCTTGTCCACGGTCAGCTCGACGCCGTCCACGGCCAGCTCGGCGACCGCGTCGGCGAGGTTCTCGCGGTACTGGCGGCAGGAGGAGTAGCAGGCGTAGGCGCTGGTGGTGACGGCGACGAGGCGACGGTGCCCGGCGGCATACGCCTCGCGCAGCGCGTCGGCGAGCCAGGGTGCGCTGTTGCGGTTGCCCCAGAAGACCGGCAGGTCGTCTCCCCGGGCGTCGAGCTCGGCGCGCAGCGCCGCGAGCAGAGCCCGGTTCTGGTCGTTGATCGGGCTGCGCCCGCCGACGTGGTGGTAGTGCCGGGCGACCTCGGCGAGCCGCTCGTCGGGAACGGCGCGCCCGGCCGTCACCCGCCGCAGGAAGGGTATGACCTCGCCCGGTGCCTCGGGGCCGCCGAAGCCGACGAGGACGAGCGCGTCGTAGGGCTGCATGCCCTCACTGTCTCAGGCCACCCCCGGGCCGGAGAAACCCGGCCCTGCGCGGCGTGGACGCTTCCTCACCGCCGACCGGGATGGCATGCTCGACTCGGCACGAACCTGACAAGTGACCGGGAGACCCATCGATGCAGGACCTTCGGCTCGTCGGCGTCCACGAGGACGGGGCACATCTCATCCTCACGGACGAAGACGGCAACCGGTACCGGGTCCCGCTCGACGAGCCGTTGCGGGCCGCGGTCCGCCGGGACCGCCCGCGTCTCGGCCAGCTGCAGGTGCAGCTCGACGGCGGCCTGCGGCCCAAGGACGTGCAGGCCATGATCCGGGCCGGCCTCACGGCGGAGGAGGCGGCCGACCGGGCCGGCTGGACGGTCGAGAAGGTGCGCCGCTACGAGGTGCCCATCCTCGCCGAGCGGGCGCACGTCGCCGCGCTCGGCCGGCAGGTCCGGCTGCGCTCACCGGGGTGCAGCCCGGGACGCGGGCTGCTCGGCAACCGGGTCGACGAGCGCCTCCGGTCTCGCCAGATCGACGCGGGCACGGCCCGCTGGGACTCCCGACGCGACGACAAGGGCCAATGGACCGTCGTCGTCTTCTTCAACGCCGGTGGTCGGCAACGCCAGGCCGAGTGGTCCTTCGACGTGCCGGCCCGCGCGGTGCAGGCCCTCGATGACGAGGCACGCTGGCTCAGTGCCGACGAGCAGGACGAGCCCACCGGCCCGACCCTCGCGGCGCACCTGCGCGAGTCCGGGCCCTCGGAGGTGTATGACGTCGAGGCCGAGGGCGGCGTGGCCGCGCCGGGCCACGACCACCGTGACGCCGGTTCGATAGACCTGATGGCCGCGATGCGCGAGCGCAGCTCACGGCGCGGGCGTCGTCGTCGCCCGCGCCCCTCGGACCCACCTGCGGCGGACACCCCGG
>NZ_JBDIAQ010000127.1:0-10435 GCF_039812505.1 Intrasporangium sp.
TCAGTCGTCCTTCGGCTCCGGGGGCGCGAGCCGGTTGATCAGCGGGCCGATGACGTCCATCGGCAGCGGGAAGACGACCGTCGAGTTCTGGTCCGCGCCGAGCTCGAGCAGGGTCTGCAGGTAGCGCAGCTGCAGCGAGGCCGGACTCTGCGAGAGGGTGTCGGCGGCCTGCTTCAGCTCGGCCGAGGCCTGCAGCTCCCCGCGGGCGTTGATGACCTTGGCGCGCCGCTCCCGCTCGGCCTCGGCCTCCTTGGCCATGGCCCGCTGCATCTGTTCGGGAATCTCCACGTCCTTGATCTCGACGACGGACACGTCGACGCCCCAGGGCTTGGTCTGCACCTCCATGATCTCCCGGAGGTCGTTGTTGAGGTCCTCGCGGTGGGCCAGCAGGGTGTCCAGGTCGGCCCGGCCCAGCACCGAGCGCAGCGTGGTCTGGGCGATCTGCGAGGTCGCGACGGCGTAGTTCTCGACCTGCATGATCGCCGCCTCCGGGTCGACCACGTTGAACAGCACGACCGCGTTCACCCGGGCCGGCACGTTGTCGCGGGTGATGACCTCCTGGGGCGGGATCGTCAGCGTGACGACGCGCAGGTCCACCCGTTCGAGCTTGTCGACCACGGGGATGACGACCCGAAGGCCCGGGCCGTAGATCGGCCGGAGCCGGCCGAACCGGAACAGGACGCCGCGTTCGTACTGCTGGATGACCCGCAGGCAGGCGAAGGCAAGGGCGATGGCCACGATGACGATGGCGAGCACGGGAGCGATCCAGCCGGGCACGGCACTCATTCCTTGGTGGTGGGATCGGGCAGCTCGACCCGCCGCCGCTCGCTGCGCCAACGCGTGGCGTAGCGATCGACGATCTGGTCGAGCTCGGCGGCGCCGGCCAGGGCGGGCGTGGCGCCCGCGACGGGTCGGTGGCCGGCCACGGACCGGGCACCGGCCCGCGCGACGGCGACCGGCTCGTCCGCGGCCGGGGTGGTGTCGCGGGGGACGGACATCGGGAAGTTGGTCGGCGTGTGCCGCAGCGCCCACCCGAAGCGGACGGCGACGACGAGCGCCACGACGGCGGTGCTCAGCAGCACCACGACCTCACCGGGCCGGTGGAAGCCGACGAGCAGCGCAGCGGGCATGAAGACCGCGACGACCGCGACGCACAGGCTGATCCCCCGGTGGAAGCGACCCGAGTCCGAGAACGGCCAGGGGTCGACCGCCCGGGTGATCTCCCTCGGCCCCGGGGAGGGCGAGCACTCGTCCTTGATGGGACACCGACCGCAGATCTCGTGCTGGCCCACGTAGCGGATCACCCGCTTCTCGGGGTCGAAGGCGGCCGGGTAGAGCCACTGGTCCTGGTGGCACTGCCAAGCGTCCTTGCCCTCGTGGTAGACGAAGTTGCCGGTGCGCCACTGGGCCGACTTCTCGGCCGAACGTCGGCCCATCTGGTCAACCCCCCACGCGATGAGCAGCAGCAGGAAGGCGTAGCCGCTCACCAGCAGGACCGTGACAGCTGGGGCCTGCATCAGTCGCTCACTTCCTCTCGCGCCCCGCCGGCTCGAGCTCGACGAACAGGACGTCCTGCGGCAGCTCCTCCACCGTCTTGCCGTGCCGGAAGTACCGCACGCCGAGCCAGGTGATGTAGAGGAAGGGCAGCACGCCGCCGACGATGAAGATGACGTCACCGGGCAGGCGGCCCCATTCCAGCAGCGCGTTGTTCGGGTTGGTGATGTAGCCGAGGGTGCGCGCCTCGTAGTAGCCGGTGCCGACCGAGTAGTACAGCTGCAGCACGCCGAGCGGCAGGAGGGTCGCGAACACCATCCAGGCCAGCCCGATGTTGAGGCTCCAGAACGACACCTTGGCCCACTTCTCCGGCCACTTGTCCGGCGGGATGAGGTAGCGCAGCGCGAACATGGCCAGCCCGACGGCGAGCATCCCGTAGACGCCCATCATCGCGGCGTGACCGTGGTTGGCCGTCAGGGCCGTGCCGATCTCGTAGTAGCTGACGATCGGCAGGTTGATCAGGAACCCGAAGACCCCGGCGCCGACGAAGTTCCAGAAGCCGACGGCGACGAGGAACATCACCGCCCACCGGTGCGGGAACGGCTTGGACGACTTGGACTCCTGGCGGGCGCCCAGCTGCATGAAGGCCCACGCCTCGACGGTCAGG
The DNA here is from genome assembly GCF_039812505.1 of Intrasporangium sp. Taxonomy (GTDB): domain Bacteria; phylum Actinomycetota; class Actinomycetes; order Actinomycetales; family Dermatophilaceae; genus Intrasporangium_A. The sequence goes on from NZ_JBDIAQ010000127.1 coordinate 2,162, forward strand.
AAGGTCAGCGGGATGACCTCGGCCGCCGAGAAGAAGGCCCCGAGGGCCATGTGCTCGACCGGCGTGCCCGAGAAGTAGAGGTGGTGCATCGTGCCGATGACGCCACCCATCGAGTACAGGATGACGTCCATGAAGATGATCCCGAGCGCGATCCGCTCGCGGACGACCCCCAGCATCACGAAGATGTAGGCCACCATCACCGTGGTGAACAGCTCGAGGAAGTCCTCCACCCACAGGTGCACGACCCAGAAGCGCCAGAACTCCGCGACCGACAGGTGCGACTCGGTCGTGGCCAGCAGCCCGACCGCGTAGAACGCGGGGATCGTCAGCGCGGAGAAGAAGAAGAGCCACGGCATGTTGCCCTTCGACTCGGTACGCAGCCGCGCCCGGATCCCCCGGTAGATCATGATGATCCAGATGAACATTCCCAGCGTGAGCAGGCCCTGGAAGACCCGCGGCAGGTCCAGGTACTCCCACTGCTGCTCGAAGATCGGGCCCGTGGCCCACGAGACGCCGTGGATCGAGAGGGCCTCGGCCGCGAGCGATCCGAAGACGACCACGGCGAGCGCGCCCAGCAGGGCGTAGGCCAGCTTGCTCTGCCCCTTGGGCTCGCGCCCGGAGATCATCGGGGTCAGGAAGATGCCGGCGGCCAGGAACGCGGCCGCGGTCCAGAAGAGCGACAGCTGCAGGTGCCAGGTGCGGGCCAGGTTGAACGGCAGCAGCTGGGCCAGGTCGAAGCCGAAGAACGACAGGATGTCGGCTCGGTAGTGTTCGGCCGCCGCCCCGACGACCGTCTGGATCAGGAAGAGCAGCGCGATGACCAGGAAGAACCACGCCGTCGCCCGCTGGGCCAGGGTGAGCCCCACCTCACCGGGCTGCCGGAAGGAGATGGTGGGGGCCTCCTCGGAGTGCCAGCCGATCCGGCGGCTCCACCGGCCGTAGACCGCGAACATGATCCCCGTGCCGCCGATGAGCACGATCAGCGAGAGCCCCGACCAGACGAGCATGTCGGCGGTCGGCCCGTTGTCCACCCGCGGCTCCATCGGCCAGTTGTTCGTGTACGAGTAGTCGAAGCCGGGTCGCTCGGCGGCCGCCGCCCAGGCCGTCCACGCGAAGAACGACGTGAGGTCCTTGACCTCGGCCGGGTCGCTCACGACGTTGGGGATCAGGCCGTGCTTGGTCGAGTCCTCGCCGAAGAAGTCCGTGTAGTAGGCGATCTGGGCGCGGTAGGCGTCGGCCTGCACGTCGGTGAAGGTCAGCGTGCCGGTCGCGGCGTCGTAGCGGTTGGTGCGCCACTCCTGCACCGTCCGCTCCCGCGGGTCCTGCACCTGCGCGTCGGTGAAGGCCTGCCTGGTGAAGTCCGTCGCGTGCCGCAGGTACTCGGCGGTGAAGTCCTGGCCGAGGTAGGCGCCGTGGCCCACGATCGAGCCGTACTCCATGAGACCGCGCGCCTGGAACAGCCGCTGGCCCTCGGTGATCTCGGCGCCGGTGAAGAGCGTCTCCCCCGACTCCGTGACCACCTTGTCGGGCTGCGGCATCGAAGCCGTGTAGGTGCGGTAGGCCAGGAACCCCATGACGAAGAAGCTGAAGATCATCACCAAGGCCACGCCTTGGGCCCAGCCCTTGGACACGAGCATCTGGCGGGTGGGTCCGGATCGGCGTGGGATGGTCTGGTTGGCCATCAAGACTCCTGTAGCTGCTAGGAGGGACGGGGGGAACCGATTAGCTACGGCGGCGACAGTCTTTATTGCTGGACCAGACGGTAACAGCAGTCGGGCGGCTGCGCCCGTCAGGGGGTCCGCGGGATGTCGCCGAGATCCCTTGGCCACGAAGCTGGTTCCCGTCCGGTGTCGGCCGCGCACCGGTTGGGCGCACGGATCGGGCGTGCTCACAGGGCTGCCGACGTGACGGCTCGTGCGCGCGCACCCGGCTCCCCCTCGCCCTCGCCGGCACCGCCGCCGACGGCTCGTGCGCGCGCAGGCGGCTCAGCGCCATACCGTCTCGTCGTCGAGCAGCGCCCGCGCCTTGGCCACGTCGTCGCTCGTGTCGTGGTCGGATCGGATTCGCCCGAGGCCCGCCACGCGCTGCCAGACCGACTCGAGCGGGCCGGCCAAAGGGGCGGCGCGCAGGTGCAGCGCGGTGACGGCGGCCAGCAGCTCGCAGGCCAGCACCTGCCGGTATGCCGTCGCGGCCTCGCCGAGGCGGGCTGCGGCGTGCGTGGCCTGGCTCGCGTCGTCCTCGATCCCCGCGGACAGGTGAGCGGTCCCGAGCAGCGCCGGCGCCGCGGCGAGCGTGCGGAGCCGCTCGACGGCAGAGGCCGCGGAGTACTCCAGGATGAGCAGCCCGTTGGCGCCGGGCCGATCGCCCAGGAAGCGCGGCAGCCCGTACCCGCCGTCGGTGAGCAGGTGGGACAGCCGCGACAGGCCGGTCCGGGCCGACGCCGCCAGCGCGATGGCCGTGGCGTCCAGCCACAGCGTCAGGGCGGCGAGGTGGAAGCCGCCGTGGTGGGCCACCGCCGGCGGGTCGGTGGACAGGACCGCGGGGTTCTCCGACCCGGTGTTGACCAGCGTCTCGAGGCCGGCCCGCAGCCGGTCCAGCTCGGCCAGCAGGGGACCGTGGACCTGCGGGTAGCAGCGCAGCCCGAAGAAGTCCTGCACCTGGGCGGCGCCGGCGGGTACCGGGGCGAGCAGGCCGGACACCCTCGCGGCGACGCGACGGACCGCGGGCAACGGCGTGACGACGTCGACAACCGGCCCGACGGCCTGCCGGTTGCCGCCGAGGGCGACGTGGGTCAGGGCGTAGACCACCATCGCGTGCTGCGAGAGTCGTTGCAGGACAACGGTCCCCAAGGCCGCCTGGGCGAGCGTGAGCGCGCTGCTGGACATCAGCGGCAGGGCGTCCTGGTCGGGTCGCCCGCCGGCCCAGCCGGCGTCGGGAGCAGCCCGGCCGCCCCGGCGCGGACGCTCCCCGAGCAGGGTCAGCCCGACGGTGGCGAGCGCGGACAGGTCGGCGGTGCCCACCGACCCGTAGGCGTGCACGACCGGCAGGTCTGCGTCGGCGCCGTTGACCAGCCCGACCAAGGCGGTGGCGAGGCGGGGACTCGCGCCGGAGGCGCCGGCGAGCAGCTGGTTGGCCCGGATGCCGCACAGCGCCCGCACCGTGCCGGGCGCGATTTCCGGCCCCCACCCACCGGCATGGCTGCGCAGCAAGGCGGTCCCGGGTCGTTGCTCCACGGCCGCAGCCTGGTCCCGGTTGGCGCCCACCCCGGTGGTGCGGCCGTAGACCCGAGAGGTGCGCGCCGCGGCGGCCACGGCTTCGGCTGCGGCCGCCATACCGGCCACGGCAGCCGGGTCCGCCCGGCACCGCGCCCCGGACGCAAGTGTCTCGACCGCGTCGAGGGTCAAGGACCGGCCATCGAGGTGGATCACGCCTACCTCCCTCTGCAGCGCCCACGCCATCGCGGCCGGTGGGGGTTGCCCCCAACTGTTGTCATCCCCGTACCGGTCGTGCAAGGCTCGGGGCCGAGGGTTTTCCCGACCGGGCACGACGGAGGTGTGGTTCGCTGGTACATCCGGGCGGCTCGAGCACCGCCGGCCCGGGCACTGCATCCCAGCTCGGCGAGCGCGAGGTGACGAGTCGATGATCCGCTTCGAGTCGGTCGGCAAGTCGTACCCCGACGGGACCGTCGCCGTGGGTGACCTCAGCCTGGACGTGCCGGACGGCCAGATCACCGTCTTCGTCGGGCCGTCCGGGTGCGGCAAGACGACCTCGCTGCGCATGATCAACCGGATGATCGAGCCGACCAGCGGCCGGATCACCGTCGACGACCGCGACACCGCCACGATGGACGCGGCCACCCTGCGGCGCAGCATGGGCTACGTCATCCAGCACGCCGGGCTGTTCCCGCACCGCACGATCAAGGCCAACATCGCCACCGTGCCGCTACTGCTCGGCTGGGACCGGCGCCGCGCGGAGCGGCGCGCGCTGGAGCTGATGGAGCAGGTCGGCCTGCCCGCCCACCTGGCCAAGCGGTACCCGGCCCAGCTCTCGGGCGGGCAGCAGCAGCGGGTCGGCGTCGCCCGGGCCCTGGCCGCCGACCCCCCGATCATGCTCATGGACGAGCCGTTCAGCGCGGTGGACCCCATCGTGCGCGAGCAGCTGCAGGACGCGTTCCTGCGGCTGCAGGCCGAGCTCGGCAAGACGATCGTGTTCGTCACCCACGACATCGACGAGGCGATCAAGCTCGGGGACCAGGTCGCCGTGCTCCAGGTGCGGGGCGAGCTCGCGCAGCTGGCTCCCCCGGCGACGCTGCTCGCCGAGCCGGCCGACGAGTTCGTCGCCGACTTCGTCGGCAAGGACCGCGGCTACCGGACGCTCAGCTTCCGCTCGGCCCCCTATCCCGTTGCCGAGGAGCCGACGGTGCCGGTCGGCGCGAGCACCGACCTGGTCCGCCGCACCGCGGTCGGCGGCTGGGCGCTGGTCACCGACGACGAGCGGCGCCCCCTCGGCTGGGTCGACCCGGACAAGGTGGACGGCACGGTGTCGACCCGGTCGCTGCACCGCGGCGGGACGGTCGCGTCGGTCACCGGCACCCTGCGCGAGGCCCTCGACGCCGCACTGTCCTCCCCCTCCGGACGTGGCGTGATCGTCGATGACACCGGAGCGCTGCTCGGCACGGTGCAGGCCCGTGAGGTCGTCGACGCGATCACGGCCACCGCACGTCGGGAAACCTGATGGACTGGTTCACCGCGCACGCCGGCGAGGTCTGGCCGTTCTTCGTCGAGCACCTCTACCTGTCCGGCGTCCCGCTGCTCATCGGCCTGGCGATCGCGCTGCCGCTGGGCTGGGTGGCCAAGCGCTACCGCTTCCTCGGCCCGCCGCTCATCATGGGCACCGGGCTGCTCTACACGCTCCCCTCGCTCGCCGTGTTCATCCTCCTGCCGGGCATCCTGCACACCCAGATCCTCGACCCCGTCAACGTCATCGTCGCGATGACCGTGTACACGGTCGCACTGCTCGTGCGCACGGTCGCCGACGGGCTGCACGCCGTCCCCGAGGACGTCCTGCTGTCCGCGACCGCGATGGGCTACCGCCCGTTCGCCCGGCTGGTCAAGATCGAGCTGCCGCTTGCCGTCCCGGTCATCTCGGCCGGGCTGCGGGTCGCCGCGGTCAGCAACGTCAGCATCGTCAGCGTCGCCGCCATCATCGGTGTCGAGCAGCTCGGCTCGCTGTTCACCGACGGGTTCAATCGGGCCTTCTTCGCGCCCATCATCACCGGCATCGTGGCCTGTGTCGTGCTGTCCCTGCTGCTCGACCTGCTCATCATGGGCGTGACCCACCTGCTCACCCCGTGGGCCCGGACGAGGCGGCCGACATGATCAACGAGATCATCGCCTGGCTGTCCGATCCGGCGCACCTACCCGAGATCGTCGAGCGCACCCAGGAGCACGTCGTCTACTCGATCATCGCAGTGGCCGTCGCCGCGGTCATCGCGATCCCGGCGGGTCTCTGGGTGGGGCACACCGGGCGGGGCCGGTTCGTGGTGGTGAACCTGGCCGGGGCCGCCCGCGCCATCCCGTCGCTGGGCCTGCTCTACTTCATCGTGCTGTGGCTCAGCCCGAAGATCAGCGGGGACCTGGCCTTCCTCGTGCCCAACCTCGTGGTGCTGATCGTGCTGGCCATCCCGCCGCTGCTGTCCGGTGCCTACGCCGGCATCGAGGAGGTCGACCCGGCCGCCCGCGACGCCGCCCGCGGGATGGGGATGCGCGGCTGGCAGGTCCTGCTCAAGGTAGAGGTACCGTGCGCGCTGCCGCTGCTCTTCTCCGGGCTGCGCTCCGCGTTCCTGCAGGTCATCGCGACGGCGACGATCGCCGCCACCGCCGCCCTCGGCGGACTCGGCCGCTTCCTGATCGACGGGCTGTCCGTGCGCGACTACCCGCAGATGGCCTCGGGCGCCGTGCTCGTGGCGGTCCTCGCCATCGTCGTCGACCTGCTGTTGGCCCTGGCCCAGCGGCTCGTCACCTCGCCCGGTGTGACCGGCCGGTTCGGCGGCACCCGCCGCAGGGGTCGCGAGGGGCGTCGGGCGGCCGGTCGGGCCGTTGTCAGTACCGACCCGGAGAATGCCGTGGGCTGACCCGTCCGGCACGTGGCCCATCCAGACCCGGTCGACACCGCGGGCCCGACACCCGGGGCTCGACTCAGACCCAGGGCTCGACACAAAGGAAGAGAACATGATGAAACCCTCGAAGATCGCCCTCGCCGCCATGAGCGCTGCCGCGCTGCTCGGCCTGACCGCGTGCGGCAGCGGCGGCGGTGACGACAACCCGCTGAGCGGGCCGACCTCGGCATCGGCGTCGGACACGATCACGGTCGGGTCGGCCAACTTCCCCGAGTCCGAGCTGCTCATGGACATCTACGCCGGGGCGCTGCAGGCCAAGGGCGTCAAGACCGCCACGAAGCCCAACATCGGCAGCCGCGAGGTCTACATACCCGCCCTGCTCGACGGCTCGATCGACCTGGTCCCCGAGTACACCGGCGTGCTGCTGCAGTACTTCGACAAGAACGCCACAGTGGGCGATGCCGAGACCACCTTCAAGGCGCTGCAGGCCGCGCTGCCACCGGACCTGACTGTGCTCGACAAGTCCGCCGCCGAGGACAAGGACGCCGTCGTGGTCACCAAGGCCACCGCCGAGAAGGACCACCTGACCTCGCTCGGCGACTTGGCGCCGTACGCCAAGGACATGGTGCTGGGCGGCCCACCCGAGTGGAAGACGCGCGAGACCGGCGTGCCGGGCCTGAAGCGCGTCTACGGGCTGACGTTCAAGTCCTTCAAGCCGCTCGACGCCGGCGGCCCGCTCACCGTGCAGGCCCTGAAGAACGGGCAGATCCAGGCGGGCAACCTCTTCACGACCGACGCGAACATCCCGGCCAACGGCTTCGTCGTGCTGCAGGACCCGAAGGGCCTGTTCGGCTCCCAGAACATCGTGCCGCTGATTCGCAAGTCCAAGGTCAACGACACCGTGAGCGGTGCCCTGAACGCCGTGTCGGCCAAGCTCGAGACCGAGGCTCTGGCCAACCTGGTCAAGCAGGTCGTCATCGACAAGAAGGACCCGACCGCAGTGGCCAAGGAGTTCCTGTCCAGCAACGGTCTGGGCTGACGGGTCCGAGGGCGGGCCGGCGACGGTCAGGCGCGACGGCGGTCCGCGACCGGCAGGCCGGCGGGCCGCTCCGCGACCGGCGGACAACCGGCGGGCCGGGCTGCGACCGGCAGGGGCGGGCCGGGCCGCGACCGGCGGACAACCGGCGGGCCGGGCTGCGACCGGCGACTACCGTAGGAGACATGACCCCACCGGGCCGGCGACCGACCTTGGCCGACATCGCCCGGGAGACCGGGCTCTCCAGGGCGGCCGTCTCCTACGCCCTGCGCGGCTTGCAGGTCCCGGTGGAGACCCAGACCCGGGTGCGCGAGGTGGCCGACCGGCTCGGCTACAGCGCCAACCCCATCGCCCGGGCGCTGTCCTCCGGCCGGACCGACACGATCGGCGTGCTGTGCGGATCCCTCGACGACAGCTGGCAGCAGGCCGTCACGGCGGCCCTGGTACAGGCCCTGCCGGAGACCGGCCGTCAGGCCGTGATCATGGACGCCGGATCGGACCCGGCGGTGCAGCTCGCATTGGCCGAACGTCTCGTGGACACCCGCGCCGACGCCATCGTCGTCATGCCGCTCGACCCGGCCGCGCCGGAGTGGTCCGACCTCGCCGAACGCGCGACGGTCGTCTCGATCGGCGACGGTCTGCCGACTGCCCGGGCAGCGGCCGAGATCGTCTACGACAACGTGGCGGGGGTCACCGACGGGCTGGGCCGCCTCGCCGCGGCCGGCCACGAACGGGTCGCGGTGCTCTCCCCCATCGGGGTCGACACCCCGGACCGTCCCGCCGAGGCCGTGGTGGCCCGGGTGGGCGCCGAGCTGAGCCTGCTGGCCCGCGTCGTGCAGTCCCCGCACGAGCTCGACGCCGCGTGCGCCGTGGTGCGCGCCGAGCTCGCCACGGCCGAGCCCCCGACGGGGTTCCTCTGCCTGGCCGACTCGATGGCGTGGGGGGTGTATGCCGCCGCGCGTGAGCTCGGTCTGACGATCCCCGGCGACCTCTCGGTCATCGGGTACGACGACGCGCCTGTCTCGCGGCTGCTCGTGCCGCCGTTGACCACCTACCACTGGCCGATGGGGCGTCTCGTGGACGCCGTCACGCGCACCCTGGAGCGGGCCATCGACGAGGG
>NZ_JBDIAQ010000128.1:0-10428 GCF_039812505.1 Intrasporangium sp.
CCCCGTCGAACCCGGCGGCGAGGGCCTGCGCCCTCGGCCGGTCCGGGTCCGAGACGGCGACCAGCCGTACCCCGGAGGTGCGCGTGGCCACCCGTGCCGCGTGGTCGCTGCCCATCATGCCGACCCCGACGATGCCGATCCGCAGGGTGCCTGATGCCATCACGTCGTACTGTCCTTTCCTTCTCCGTCGCCCTCGCCGTCGCCGTCCTCGAGCTCGGGTGCGGCCACGCCGCCGTGGCGGACCTCGTGCGGCGCCACCACCTTGCCCGGGTCGACGCGCCCCAGCTCGTGGCTGAGCTCGGCGAGCTCCTGACCGCCGGCCATCTCCGCGGTGAGCTGGTCGAGGGTCAGCTCGTCGCGGTGTGCGTCGAGCACCACCCGGCCGAGCTTGAGGATGATGAAGTGGTTGCCCACCATGAAGGCGTGGTGCGGGTTGTGGGTGATGAAGATGACCCCCAGCCCGGCGTCGCGGGCCTTGACGATGTACTTCAGCACGACGCCGGACTGCTTGACGCCGAGCGCCGCGGTCGGCTCGTCGAGGATGACGACCTTGGCGCCGAAGTAGACCGCCCGGGCGATCGCGATGACCTGCCGCTGGCCCCCGGACAGGCGCCCGACCGGGCGGTCGAGGTCGGGGATCTCGATCCCCATCTTGCGCAGCTCCTCGCCGCAGACGCGCTTCATCTTCGGGATGTCGAGCAGCCGCAGCGGACCCTTGCGGATCTCGTTGCCGAGGAAGAAGTTGCGCCAGACCGCCATGAGCGGAGCGAGGGCGAGGTCCTGGTAGACCGTCGCGATCCCGGCCGCCTGGGCCAGCCGCGGTGAGCCGAACCGTCGCTCGATCCCGTTGAGCTTCATGACGCCCTCGGTGTAGTCGTGCAGCCCGGCCATGATCTTGATCAGGGTGGACTTGCCGGCACCGTTGTCGCCGAGCACGCAGGTGACCTCGCCCTGTCGGACCCGGAGGTTGACGCCACGCAGGGCCTGGACGTTGCCGTAGCTCTTGCCGACGTCGTCGAACTCGAGCAGTGGGTGGTCGACGGTGTGGCTGTGCTGTTCGGTGAGCGCGGTCATCCTGCGTCCGCCTTCCGCTTGACGTAGAGGTTGACGAGTGTGGCCAGGATCAGCATGGCGCCGAGGAAGGTCTTGAACCAGTCGACGTCCCAGCCGGCGTAGGAGATCCCGAGCTGGGTCATGCCGAAGATCAGCGCCCCGACCGTCGCGCCGACGACCGAGCCGAACCCGCCGGTCAGCAGGCACCCGCCGATGACCGCGGCGATGATGTAGATGAACTCGTTGCCGACGCCCTGCCCGGACTGCACGTTGTTGAAGTTGAACAGCAGGTGCATGCCGAGCAGCCAGGCGCAGAAGCCGACCCCCATGAACAGCGCGATCTTGGTCGCGACGACCGGGACACCGACGGCCCGGGCCGCTGCCGCGTCACCGCCGGCGGCGAAGATCCAGTTACCGTAGCGGGTGCGCAGCAGCAGCACGCTGCCGATGATGGTCAGGATGACCCAGTAGATCACCGTGATGTTGATCCGGACCGAGCCAATGTCGAAGGTCGAGGCGAAGACTGCCTGGGCGCTGTTGAACCCGTCCATGTCGTTCAGCGAGTTGGACGAGACGCCGCCGGTGACGATCCGGGTCACCGCGAGGTTGACGCCCTGCAGGATGAAGAAGGTGCCCAGGGTGACCAGGAAGCTCGGCATGCCGGTCTTGTAGAGCAGCCAGCCGTTGAACGCCCCGATCAGCAGCGAGACGAGCAGCGCGACGAAGACCCCGGTCCATACGTTGAGCCCGAAGTACCAGGACACGTGGGCGGCCGCCAGGCCTGAGGTGGTGACGGCGACGCCGGCGGACAGGTCGAACTCCCCGCCGATCATCAGCAGCGCCACGGCGACGGCCATGATCCCGATCGTGGAAGAGCCGTAGAGGATCGTGCCGATGTTGGTGACGTTGCGGAACGCCGGGGCGGCCGCGAGGAACAGCACCGCGATGGCGACCGCTCCGATCAGGGCCCCGACCTCGGGCCGGCCCAGGGTCTGGGCCAGCCACGATCGGGTGACGACCCGGTCGTCAGTAGTGGTGCTCGTGGCGGTGGACATGCCGGTTCACCGGGTCCCGTTCTCGGCGAACTTGGCGACCTGCGCGATGTTGGCGCTGTCGATGAAGGCCGGCCCGGTGGCGACGTTCTTGCCACCGCCGATGACGTTGCCGTTCGTCTTGTAGAGCCACAGCGAGTCGACGGCGAGGTAGCCCTGCAGGTATGGCTGCTGGTCGACGGCCCACTGGACGTTGCCGTCCTTGATCGCTCCGACGAGCTCCTTGTTCGTGTCGAAGGTGCCGATCTTCGCCTTGCTGCTCGCGTTGCCGACCGACTTGACGGCGTCGAGCGCGAAGGGGGCGCCGAGGGTGACCACCCAGTCGATCGACGGGTCCTGGGTGAGCTTGGCCTGGATCGAGGTGGTCACGGCCGAGTCGTCGCGGCCGTTGACGTAGAGCCGCTGGATCTTCACGTCGCCGGAGGCACCCTTGATGATGCCGTCGCAGCGGTCCTCGAGCTGCTGCTGGCCCTGCTCCTGGATGACGCACAGGGCGTTCTTCGCGCCGTCCTTCGCGAGCCGCTGGCCGACTGCGATGCCGGCGTCGGTCTCGGACTGGCCGAAGTAGCCGATCGCCCCGAGGCCGAGCGCGTCCGTGCCGCCGGCGTTGAACATCGAGACCGGGATGCCCGCGGCCACCGCGGCCTTGATCTTGCCGCCCAGCGCGCCGGTGTTGGGGTCGGTGACGGCGATGCCGTCGACCTTCTTGTCGATGGCCGCCTGGATGAGGGTGGCCTGCTTGGTCGCGTCCGGGTCGTTCGAGTACTGCAGGTCGACGCCGTCGTTGGCCGCGGCCGCCTCGGCACCCTTGCGGATGATGTCCCAGAAGGTGTCACCGGGCGCCTGGTGGGTGATCATCGCCACGGTCATGGTCTTGGCCTTCGCGCCACCGCCGGCAGCAGCGCCGCCGGACTCGGTGCGCCCGCCACCTGACGAGCAGGCGCTGAGGGCAAGTACTCCGGCGGCGCCGAGGGCGACCAGAGCGGTCCAGCTGCGGGTCGTACGGATCATCGTGGTCCTGCCTTTCGGGTGTCCGTCTCGTCGGTGAGACGGGGCTATTGAGGGGTTGGTGCGGAGGTCAGACGAGCTGACCGCCCCCGCAGGTGGTCAGGTACTGGTAGGTGCGCTGGGCGATCGGGAAGGGCTGGTCGGGCGGGCACGGGTACATGTCCTGCTCGACGATCGCGAACAGCTCGGCGTCCAGGCCCGAGAGGGCCTCGAGGATCGGCGGCATGTCGGGGATGCCGAGCGGGGGCTCGCACATCGCCCCCCGCCGCACGGCCTCGCCGAAGCCGACACCGTCGGCATGGGCCTGCTCGACGACCGCCGGGTCGACCTGCTTGAGGTGCACGTAGCCGATGCGGTCGGGGTAGTCGCGGATGAGCGCGAGGTTGTCGCCGCCGCAGTAGGAGATGTGCCCGGTGTCGAGGCACAGCGATACCAGCGCAGGGTCCGTCTCGTGGAGGAACCGCTCGACGTTGGCGTGGGTGTCCACGTGGGTGTCCGCGTGGGGGTGGAACTGGATCTGCAGTCCGTACTCGTCGCGGATCTGTCGCGCGAGCCGGTTCATCCGGGCGGCATAGGGCGCCCACCCGTCGTCCGGCAGCTGGGGGTCCTCGAGGACCTCACCGGTGGTGGGGTCGCGCCAGAACTCCGGGATGACGACCAGATGCCTCGCCCCGACGGCGGCGGTGAGCCGGGCCGCGGCGGAGACGTCCTGCCAGGTCGAGTCCCACGAGTCGGGGCGGTGCAGGTGCTCGAAGATCGTCCCGGCGGTGATGGTCAGGCCGCGTCTGACGACCTCCTCCTGCAGCCGGGCCGGGTCGGTGGGCAGGTAGCCGTAGGGGCCGAGCTCGATCCGGGTGTAGCCGGCCCCGGCCACCTCGTCGAGGAAGCGCTCCCACGGAGTCTGCTGCGGGTCTTCGGGGAACCAGACGCCCCACGAGTCGGGGGCGCTGCCGAGCATGACGGGTCGGGTCATCGGTGACCTGCTCCTTCGGAGGGGGTGATCAGGGGTCGCTGGGTGGCCTTGTGGTCGAGATAGGTCGCGTATGCCGCTCGGGTCGACGCGAGGTCGCTCACCTGAGAGACGGGCACGTCCCACCACGACTCGCTGTCGGGAGCATAGATCGTGGGGTCCGTCTCGACGTGGATGACGACCGGCCCGCCGTGTGCCGGCGCGGCCTTGGCCTGCTTGACCGCCGCCTCGAGGCCCGAGCGGTCGTGCACCTCGATGACGTGCGCCCCGAGACTGCGGGCGTTCGCGGCCAGGTCCACCGGCAGGGACCCTCCGTCGAGCCGGCCGGAGGCCTCGTCGCGGTAGCGGTAGCGGGTGCCGAACCGCTGCGAGCCGAGGGACTCGGACAACGAGCCGATCGAGTGGAAGCCCTGGTTCTGGACCAGGACGACCACGACCTTGACCCGCTCCTGCACGGCGGTGACCAGCTCGGTCGGCATCATCAGGTAGCCGCCGTCGCCGACCATCGCGAACACGTCGCGGCTCTCGTCCGCCAGCCGGATGCCGATCGAGGCGGGCACCTCGTAGCCCATGCACGAGTAGCCGTACTCGACGTGGTAGGCCTTGCGCTCGCGCACCCGCCACAGCTTGTGCAGGTCGCCCGGCATCGACCCGGCGGCGCACAGGACGACGTCACGCGGGTCGGTCAGCTCGTTGACCGCGCCGAGCACCTCGCCCTGCGTGAGCAGGCCCTCGGCGAGCCGACCGGTCACCTCCGCGGGCGGGTCGTAGGCGGCGGTCACCGCGGCGTCCCACGCCGCCCACAGGCGGGCCTGCTCGGCCTGGTACTCGTCGGACACGCGCCAGCCGGACAGCGCCACGGTGAGTGCGGCCAGCGCCTCGTGGGCGTCGGCCACGACGGACAGACCGGCCTGCTTGCCCGCGTCGAAGCTCGCGACGTTGATGTTGACGAACCGGACACCCTTGCCCTGGAAGGCGGTTCGTGAAGCGGTGGTGAAGTCGGCCCACCGGGTCCCGACGCCGATGACCACGTCGGCCTCGCGGGCCAGCGCGTTGGCCGCCGTGGTGCCGGTCGACCCGATCGCGCCCATCAGCTGCGGGTGGCCGTGCAGCAGCGAGCCCTTGCCGGCCTGGGTCTCCCCGACCGGTATCCCGGTCGCCGCGCAGAACACCGCCAGCGCGTCCTCGGCGCCCGAGTAGTGCACCCCGCCGCCGGCCACCACGAGCGGCCGCTTCGCCGAGCGGACGAGCTCGGCAGCCGCGGCGATCCGGGACGGCTCGGCCGGGGGCCGCGCGATGTGCCAGACCCGCTCGGCGAACAGCGGGGTGGGCCAGTCGAAGGCCTCGGCCTGCACGTCCTGCGGCAGCGCAATGGTTACGGCGCCGGTCTCGACCGGGTCGGTCAGCACGCGCATCGCGCCGAGCAGGGCCGACGGTAGCTGCTCGGGACGATCCACCCGGTCGAAGAACCGCGAGAGCGGCCGGAAGGCGTCGTTGACGGTCACGTCAGCGGCATACGGCTGCTCGAGCTCCTGCAGGACCGGGCCGGACACCCGCGTCGCAAAGGTGCCGGAGGGCAGCAGCAGCACAGGGATCCGGTTGACCGTGGCCAGTGCCGCGCCGGTCAGCATGTTCGTCGAGCCCGGGCCCACCGAGGCGGTGCAGGCCCAGGTCTGGAGCCGGTCCTTCTGGCGGGCGTAGCCGACCGCCGTGTGCACCGCGGCCTGCTCGTTGCGGGCCAGGACGTACTCGAGACGGTCCGGCTCGGCCGCCTCGAGCTCGTTCTGCAGCAGCGCCTGCCCGATGCCGGCAACGTTGCCGTGGCCGAAGATGCCGAAGCAGCCGGCGAACAGCTTCTGGCGCTCGCCGTCGCGTTCGCTCCACTGGTTGGCCAGGAAGCGGACGACCGCCTGCGCCACCGTGAGACGCACGGTCCCGTCCGCCTGCCGGGTCTCGTTCATCGCTTGCCTCCGAAGGGAAGTCGTGGGTCGACGGCCTGGTCGGGCCAGGTGTCGCGCACCCAGGTGTGCGCCGGGTCGTCGCAGATGAGCCAGGCCCGCTCGGTCCCGGGACCGGCCATGATGTTGAGGTAGTAGATGTCGTAGCCGGGCGGGGCCGTAGTGGGCCCGTGCCAGCCGTGCGGGACGAGCACGACGTCGCCGGAGCGCACCTCGGCCAGCACGTCGATGGGCCGGTCCGCGGTGCCGTAGACCCGCTGGTACCCGATCCCACGGGGGGCACTGGCCCCCGTGTTCCCCCCCGAGCTCCGACCAGGCTCGCCTCGCTGGGCGGACTGGAGCTCGTAGTAGTAGATCTCCTCCAGGCTGGTCTCCTGCCCGGGCCGGTCCTCGTCGTGCTTGTGCGGCGGGTACGAGCTCCAGTTCCCCGCCGGGGTCAGCACCTCGCACGCGATGATCGCGTCGGCCGCCAGGGTCGCAGGGGTGCCGAAGTTGCGCACCTCGCGGCTGGCCAGACCGGCTCCCCGCAGCTCGACGGGTACGTCCTCGCGGGCGATCCGCACCACCGAGGGGGTATGCCGCCCACGGGCCTTCGCGCCGCACACGGCCACCCGCGCCGCTCCCTCGCCCGCGGTCACCGTCAGGCCGAGGTCGCGCGCGACGTAGGCTACGTCCGTGGGCCCGGCGAAGACGTCGGCCCGGCCCGCCAGCGACAGCCGCTGCCCGTCCGCCTCGACCGTGACGGCCCCGGACAACGGCAGCACGATGTGCTCCCACTCGCCCGCCGCGAGGGTGCGCGTGTCACCGGGAGCCAGCTGAGCGACATACAGGCTGGTGTGCTCCCAGCCCGGCACCGACGGGTCGATGCAGACCTGCCAGCCGTCGCGCTCCAGCGTGCCGAGCGGGTGGAACCAGCGGTCGTTGTCGCGCCCGCTCACGCGGCACCTCCGTGGACCAGTCCGGCGGCGACGTCGACCGCCGCGGCGACGTCGTCGTCCGGCGGGTAGAGCAGGGCCCGGCCGACGACGAGCCCACGCACGGCGGGCAGCTCGAGCGCCTTGCCCCACAGGGCGTAGGTGTCGTCGGGGTGCCCCTGCGGGTCGCCACCGAGCAGCAGGGTCGGCAGCGTCGTCGCGTCCATGACGCGCTCGAGCTCGTCGACCACGGGCAGCTTGAGCCAGGTGTGGGCGCTGCAGGCCCCGAGCCCGGCGGCGATGTGGACCGACTTGATCGTCGAGTCGGGGTCGAGCAGGTTGGCGACCCGGCCGTCGCGACGCTCGGACAGGAACGGCTCCACCATCGCCATCACCCCGGCCGCGGCGAGCTCGGTGACGGCATGGGCGCACGCCTCGAGCGTCGCCGCCGTGCCGGGGTCGGCGAGTGCGACGCGGGTGAGCATCTTGCCGCCGTCGAGGCCGCGCGCGACGATCTCGGCGGCCCGGTAGGCGGTGAAGCGGTCGTCCAGCTCGAAGACCGCGCCCTGCAGGCCGCCGCGGTTCATCGAACCGACCACGACCTTGTCGTCGAGGGCGCCCATCAGCAGCAGGTCGTCGAGGACGTCGGGGGTGCCGAGCACGCCGTCGATGCCCGGGCGGCGCAGCGCGGTCGCGAGCCGCTCGAGCAGGTCGCTGCGGCTGGCCATCGCCATCCGATCCTGACGCACCCCGAGGGCGCCGCGGGCCGGGTGGTCGGCCGCGACGATCAGCAGGCGGCCGTCCGGGCCGACCAGCTCGCGGCGGCGGCGCCTCGCCCATGCGTCGGCGATGCGTCCCGGCTGGCGGACCCTGATCTCGGTCAGGTCTGCGACGGTGACCTGGGTGGTGCTCATCGCTGCTCCCTCTCCTGCACGGTGCCGTGCTCGATGGCGGCATCGACCTCGGCGCTCGTGGGCATGGCGCTCGAGCACTCGAGCCGGGAGGCGACGATCGCGCCGGCCACGTTGGCGAACTCGAGGATGCGGCGCAGCCCCCAGCCCTCGTGCAGGCCGTGCACGAGCGCGCCCCCGAAGGCGTCGCCGGCGCCGAGGCCGTTGACGACCTCGACCGGGAAGGGCGCCACCTCGACCCGTTCGTCGGCGGTCGCCGCGAGCACGCCCTTGGGGCCCTGCTTGACGATGGCCAGCTCGAGCCCGCGCTCGAGGAGGGCGTCGGCGGCCCGCTGCGGCTCGGTCTCGCCGACGGCGACCTGGCACTCCTCGCGGTTGCCGACCGCGACCGTGACGTGCTCGAGCGCCTCGCCGACCGCGGCGCTGGCCTCCTCGGGGTGCGGCCAGAACATCGGTCGGTAGTCGAGGTCGAGAACCGTGTGGACCTTACGGGCGCGGGCCTGCCAGGCCGCGAAATGCGCTGTCCTGCTTGGCTCCTGGGACAGTCCGGTCACGGTCGCCCAGAAGATGCCGGCCTCGCGGATCGCGTCGAGCGGCAGCTCGTCGGCCTCGATCATCAGGTCCGGGGCGATGGGGTAGCGGTAGAAGTACAGTGGGAAGTCGTCGGGCGGGAAGATCTCGCAGAAGGTCACCGGGGTGGGTGGCCCGTCGACCGCCGAGACGAAGGCGTCGTCGACCCCGAAGCCCTGCAGGGCCTGGTGGATGTAGCGCCCGAACGAGTCCTTGCCGGTGCGGGTGATGATCGCGGTGCGGTGTCCGTGCCGCGCCGCCGCGACGGCGACGTTGGTGGCGCTGCCGCCGAGGAACTTCTCGAAGGTGCGGACCTCCTCGAGCCCCACGCCGTGCTGGAGCGGGTAGATGTCCACCCCGGTGCGGCCCATGGCCACCAGGTCGTATGCCGCCGAGCCGGCCACGGCGCTCACCTCCCACCCGCGACGGCGAGCAGGTGGTCGACCGAGGCACGCACGTCGGCGGCCGGGTCGACCCCGGTCTCGGCCGGGCTGCCGGTCAGGATGGTGTCCTGCTCGAGGACGTACCAGCCCTGGTACCCGGCCGCTTCGAGCGACCGAACGATGGTGGCGATGTCCACGTCGCCCTGCCCGAGCGGGACGTACATCCCCTCCGAGACGGCACCGGTGTAGGTCGTCTCGTGCTGCTGCACGGCCCGGGCCTTGTCCAGCCGGACGTCCTTGAGGTGCACGTGCGCGATCCGGTCCGGGTGCGCCGCGGCCAGCGCCACCGGGTCGCCCCCGCCGATCAGCAGGTGACCGGTGTCGAGACAGAGTCCGATCCGGCTGCCGGCCAGCACCCGTTCCGCCTCCACGCCGCTCTCCACCATCGTCCCGACATGGGGGTGCAGGGTGGCGGTGAGGCCCTTGGCCGCGGCTGCGGCGTCGACCCGGTCGAGGTTGGCCAGCAGGGTGGCCCAGCCGTCCTGGTCCAGGACCGGCCGCTCGTCGTAGCCCTCGGTGCCGGTCGCCGCCGCGATGACGACCGTGCTCGCCCGGGCGGCGATCAGCCCCGCCATGGCCGACTCGACCTCGGGCAGCGGGTCGTGGCCCGGCTCGTGCAGCACCACCGGCACGAACTGGCCGACGGCCCGCAGGTCGTACTCGGCCAGCACCCTGGCCTTGTCCTCCGGGGCGTCCGGCAGGAAGCCGTCCGGCCCGAACTCCGTTGCGGCCAGGCCCAGCTCGTGCATCTGGCGCAGCACGGTGTCGGGGGCGAGCTGGTAGCCCCAGCCCGGGACCTCGCACACCCCCCACGAGATGGGCGCCGCGGCGATGCGGGCGGCGACGGGGTCGGTCATGGTCATGCTCCCTTGATCTCGGTCAGGTCGACGGGGCGGCGCTCGGCGCGGGAGCGCTCGCACGCCTCCGCGATGCGGAAGGCCTGGAGGGCGTCGTGCACGGTGCACGGACTCGGCGTGCGTCCGGCGGCGACGTCGCAGAAGGCGGTCAGCTCGGCCCGGTAGGCGGGCAGGAAGCGCTCCATGAAGGACCACTTCTGTGGCCCCTTGGGGAAGTCGACGCCGACCTCGACGGACCGGAGGGCGAGTGAGTCGTCGAGCCCGACCGCGACCGCCCCCTTCTGCCCGTGGATCTCCATCCGGACATCGTGGCCGCCGCCGTTGTACCGGGTCGAGGACACCAGCACCAGCGTGTCGTCGTCGAGGGTGAGGATCGCGGCGGCGGTGTCGACGTCACCCGCCTCCCGGAAGAACTCGGCCCCCTTGTTCGCACCGGTCGCGTAGACGGTGGCGACCTCGCGCCCGGTAACGTAGCGGATGATGTCGAAGTCGTGGACGGTGCAGTCGCGGAAGATCCCGCCGCTCGTGCGGATGTACGACGCATGCGGCGGAGCCTGGTCGTGGGTGGCGGCGCGGATCGAGTGGATGAAGCCGAGCTCACCGGAGTCGACCACCGCCTTGGCGTTCCGGTAGCCGGTGTCGAAGCGGCGCTGGAAGCCGACGTGGACCGGGACCTCGGAGCCGGAGGCCAG
>NZ_JBDIAQ010000129.1:0-10230 GCF_039812505.1 Intrasporangium sp.
GGTCACGGGCCACGGTCACGGGCCACGGTTGCGGCCGGGTCAGGTGAACAGCCCCTCCCCGAGGTAGCCGCCTTCGCGCACCCCGGGCGGGACCGCAAACAGGGCCGAGCCGGTGTGCTGCAGGTACTCCATCATCGCGTCGTCCCGGGAGAGCCTGTTCTGCATCGGGATGTACTGGGTGGCGGGGTCGCGCACGTAGGCGATGAAGAACAGTCCGGCGTCCAGCCGGCCCAGCCTGTCGTTGCCGTCGGTGAAGTTGTAGCCCCGGCGCAGGATCTGCACGCCCTTGTTCTGGCTCGGGTGGGCCAGGCGCACGTGGCTGTCGAGCGGGATCAGCGGCTTGCCGCCACGGCCCGTGACGGAGAAGTCCGGCTCGGTGAACTCGGTGCCCCCGGACAGCGGCGCGCCGTGCTGGCGGTCCCGACCGACGATGCCCTCCTGCTCGCGCAGCGACGTGCGGTCCCAGGTCTCGATGGTCATGTTGATCCGGCGGGCCACCAGGTACGACCCGCCGGTCAGCCACCCGGCCCGCGGGTCGTCCCCGTCGCCGACCCAGACGAACCGGTCGATCTGCTCGGTGTCCTCGGCCTTGAGGTTGGCGGTGCCGTCCTTGAAACCGAACAGGTTGCGCGGGGTCTGCTGGGCCTGCGAGGTGGACGAGGTGCGCCCGAAACCGAGCTGGGACCAGCGGATCGCCGCGGTGCCGAAGGCGATCCGGGCCAGGTTGCGCACCGCGTGGACCGCGACCTGCGGGTCGTCGGCGCAGGCCTGGACGCACAGGTCACCGTCGCTGCGCTCGGCGGCCAGGTTGTCGGCCGGGAAGTGCGGCAGCCGGCGCAGCGCCTTCGGCCGGCGGTCGGCGATGCCGAACCGGTCCGCGCCGGACGCGTCCCGGAACAGGCTCGGGCCGAAGCCGAAGGTCAGGGTCAGCCCCGAGGGGGGCAGCCCGATCGCCTCGCCGGTGTCGTCCGGGGGCGCGTCGTACGGCCGGGACGGCTCGCCGACCAGCTCACCGGCGGTCATCCTGGCGGCCGCCGCAGTCCAGTCGCGTAACAGGGCGACGAGGTCGTCCCGTGAGTTCGAGGTGAGATCGAACGCGGCGAAGTGCAGGCGGTCCTGGGCCGGGGTGACGATCCCGGCCTGGTGCGCTCCGTGGAAGGGGTAGGACCCGGGTTGCGCGGCCTGCCGGGCGGGCTTGTCGTCGGAGGCCCAGGACGCGCCGAGTCCCCCCACGAATCCCGCTGCGCCGATGGCGGTGCCCGCCCCGGCCACCCCGAGGAGCCGGCGGCGCGAGAGTCCGCTCGTGCGGTCGGGCTGGTCAGGTGTCTCGGGCATGGGAACCTCCTTCGGGGTCGGGCGGACCGGGTCGGCGGGGGTCAGAGCACGACCGCCGCAGTGAGCTGGGACAGAGGCTCGGACAGCGCGTTGACGGCATCGGACAGGGTACGGACCTGGTCCTTGGTCAGCTCCGTGTAGGGGACGAACCCGTCACCGCGCTTGTGGCCGTCCAGCAGCTTCTGCAGGGCGGCGAAGCGCTGTTCGAGCTCGGCGTCCAGGTCCCGGTTCTTCTGCTGCAGCACCGGGCGCAGCCCCTCCCAGGCGACCCGGGCCCCGTCGACGTTGGCCTGGAAGTCCCACAGGTCGGTGTGCGACCAGGCCTCCTCCTCGCCGGTGACCTTGCCGGTCGCGACCTCGTCGAGCAGCTCCTTGGCGCCGTTGCCGATCTGGTCGGCGGTGAAGGTCATCGTGCGGGTCCGCTTGTGCAGCTCCTTCGTGTCGGCCAGCAGCCGGTCGGCGACGGTCGCCCGCTGGCTGCGCGTCATCGCCCGGTAGCCGGTCTTCGGCGGCCACAGGTCCTTCTCGATGCGGTGCCAGCCGGTCCACTCCTGCCCCTCCTGCAGGTCCGCCTCGCGCAGGTCCATCCGCGGGTCGAGGTCGCCGAACGACTCGGCCACCGGCTCGATCCGCTCCCAGTGGACCCGCGCGTCCGCGTACAGATGACGGGCCTCGTCGTCCTTGCCCGACTTGTAGTCGGCGACGAACTGCTCGGTCTTGGCCAGCAGCTGGTCGGCCTGGTCCTTGACGTAGCTCGCGTACTGCGCGTTGGCGGTCGCGACGAGCTCGGCCTCGTTGCCGTCGGCGGCCACCGGCTCTCCGGAGTCGGTCACGGTGAAGGTGCTGCGGATGCCGTCACCGGCCATGCCCGGCTTGCACGCGGTGAAGTACGAGCCGGCCGCGGTCGTGACGACCAGGTCGCGGGTCAGGCCGGGGCCGATGTTCTCGACCTCGCCGACGATCCGCAGCCCGTCCTGGCCGAGCAGGTAGAACTCGGTGACCTTGCTGCCGTCGTTCTTGACGGTGAACACGAGGTTGCCGGAGGGGGCCTGCTGGGCCGAGACGTCGCACGTGCTGTCGGTCGAGGTCACTGCCAGCTCGCGTGGGCCGGAGCTTGCGGACGGGCCGGCGCTGGGGTTGTTGGTGGTGCATGCCGCCAGCAGCGGGAGCGCGAGGGCGAGCGGGTAGACGGTGAGTCGGCGGATCACGCGGAGGCTCCTTGCGAGGTCGAGGCGAGCTTCGGGCCCGAGGCCGGGCGGGGCGGCGCGGTGCGCCGGATCATGCGGACGAACAGGAACATGACCGGCACGACGTAGAGGACCCAGACGACGGCCTCCAGCCAGGTCGTGACGGGCGAGAAGTTGAGGGTGCCCTTCAGCAGGGTGCCCAGCCACGAGGTCGGTTCGATGGTGTCGCTGACGTCGAAGGCGATGTTGTTCAGGCCGGGCAGGATGCCGGCCTCCTGAAGGTCGTGGACGCCATACGACAGCACCCCGGCCGCGACGAGGATGAGAAACCCCCCGGTCCACGCGAAGAACCGACCGAGGTTGAGCTTGAGCGCTCCGCGGTACATGAGCACGCCGATCGCCACGGCGGTGAGGATGCCGAGCCCCGCACCGACGAGGGGCGCGGCGGACGAACCGGTCCCGCTGGACGCCGCCTGGGTCGCGGCCCAGAGGAACAGCGCGGTCTCCAGACCCTCGCGTCCCACCGCCAACAGTGCGACCACCACGAGGGCGATCCAACTGCCCTCGGCGGCCTGGTCGATCCTGCTGCGCAGCTCACCGGACATGGTCCGTGCCGAACGCGCCATCCAGAAGACCATCCAGGTCACGAAGCCCACCGCGACGATCGACAGCGTGCCGCCGATCGCCTCCTGCGCCTCGAAGGTCAGCCCACGCGGCCCGAAGGTGAGCAGCGCGCCGAACCCGAGGGACACGAGGACGGCCAGGGCCACCCCGCCCCAGACTCTCGGTAGCAGGTGCCGCCGGTCGGTCTTGACCAGGTAGGCCACGAGGATGACCACGACGAGCGAGGCTTCCAGGCCCTCGCGGAGCCCCACGAGATAGTTGCCGAACACGACCTGACCCACATCCCCTCGCTACACGGTCGCCCCGCAGGGCGCCCCGTCGGGCAGTACACAGGGCCGCAGTCTGGCATAGGTTTGGCTAACCTAACAACGCGCGTGTCGATGCGCGGGCCGGCCGCTGCAGAACAGCCGGCCAGCCGAGCGGGCGAGGTGACCGACCGGGGGTCCTCCCGGGATGGGTCGCTGCCGACCTTGCCCGGCCGGGGGCTCACGTGAACAGGTGCCCGGCCAGCCACGCGGTCGACATCGTCAGCACCCCGATCACCAGCGAGCGACGCACGTTGTGCCACAGGTTCGAGCGCCCGACCCGGGTGAGTACGACCGCACTGATGAGCAGCGACACGAGCACGGCGGCATACGTGATGAGCCCGTCGAGGCTGAGCGGGGTGACCGCGACGATGAGCAGTGGCAGCAGGCCACCGGCGATGAAGGCCAGCCCGCCGCCGCCCGCGGCGACGGCGGGGCGCAGGGACGCCGGCGCGGGGTCCGGAGCAACCGCGGCGTGCCCCGCGGGGACGTCCCGGCTCTGCAGCTGCTCGGCGACCTGCCCGGCCAGCTCCTCGGAGAGGCCCATGCCCCGGTAGGTCTGCGTCAGCTCGTCGCGTCCCTCCCGTGGGCTCAGCCGCTGGACTCGGGCCGCCTCGTCCCGCAGCGCGGCCTGGACCTCGAGCTCTGCCGCGGCCTCGGCATACTTCGCGCCGCCGGTCGCGATGGACCCGGCGATAAGTCCCGAGACCGCCGCCAGGAGCACAGCCGTGCCGCCGAGCCCCGCCCCGGCGAAACCTTCGACGATCCCGGCGGTGCCGATGATCCCGTCGTTGAGGTCACCGATCCGCTCGGCGGCATGCTGCCGGCCCATCCCGAGGCGCTCGGCCAGCCCCTGGGTCTGCCGCGGCCCTCGGCCCGTCTCGTCGGGTCCCGGTCGTGTCATGGTGGCATTCTCACCGAATCGCGGGCCTGGGGGCCGTCCTCACGTCAGCGACACCCTCACTCGGGGTGGACCCAGTGCCGGACCGCGTCGGGATATGCCCGCCCAACGTGGCCGCGACGGCCACCGCACGCCGATCAGCGGCGGGGCGGCGCGGCCTGGGTCGGATGGCCGCGTTCGTTGGCGCGGTGTCCCAATCGCGGCGCGACGGAACACCTGACCAGGTCGGCGAGCGGGATGCAGGCAGGGGACGGCATAGACTCCGGCGCCGCCCGGGGGATCATGACGACGATCATGCCCGGGAAGGTGAACGTCGTGAAGGTCTCGCCGGCCCGCCGGATCCAACGTGTTGAGGGGCCGTAGGTCCGGCGAGAGACCGACAACCCGTCATGTCCGAGACCACCGACCTGCGTCCGGTGACGGCGATTCCGGCGACGACGAGCATCCCGAGCACGCCGCTGACCAGTTCGGTGCGCATCAGCGCTCTCCCTGCTCGGGCTCCTCGCCGCGGCTCTTCTCGATCAACCACGATCAGCGCAATGGGGGCCGGCTGTCCAGCTCATCGAGACCGCACACAGGCACGCTGGCGGGCGGTCAAGGCGCCCCACCTCGTCGCGCTCGTCCGCGCAGGGTTACGCGCGCCGAAGAGGCGAGTCGCGTTCGTCGGCGATGTGCGCCAGATCTGCGCGGCCCTCGCCGTCGCTGTGGACTGCCCGGGCTGGACCCCCCCGGTGGCCGACGCTCAGCGACCCCCGCACTGGCGCCCTCAGGACGGCGTGCCGCCCCAGTGGCGCACTGTTATGGCAGCGACGGGACAAGGGCGTAATGCGGGTGTACGCGTGAGCACGGGGTGGTGGACCACCCTGACCAGACGAGCGTCTGTCTGTAGTAGGGGAATCCAATCTGACATCTACTGATCGTCCAGTTCGGTCCTGGGTCACGGGCGAGGAGGTGGGTTGAGAGTGACCGACTCTCGAGGCCTATTCGGGGCACTCGCAGCGCGTCCATGGACAGATCTTCCAGTCGTACGGCAGCGTGGGCAGCACGTCCCTCAGGAAGGGCGTGTTGGGGTCCCACTTCGGGGACAGCACCCGGGCGATGCTGAGGATCGAAACCTGGGAGGCACCGCCCTGCTTGAGCGTCACGGCGAGCGATTGTGAGCTCGCGCCCGAGACCCAGGCGTCCTCGATGACGACGACGTGCTCTGGCAATGCTGAACCAGGCTGCATAGCCCAGGACGACGGATTCAACGTGCGGTCTGGTCTGGGGCCGACAGGCGTCACCTCGATCTCCGATGTCGGTGACTTGCTCAGACTGCGCACCAGGTCGACAAAGACGGTGCGTCCCCTGGTCGAGGGAACGACCGCCCAGCCGACGGCGGCCGTACCTGCGAGCCTGTTGGCGCAGCCGAAGTGCCCCCGAAGCCCTACTGCGAGCAGGGCCTGGACTATCGGCTCGAACGTGCCGCACGTCCTGTGCTCCTTGTAGCCGCGCATCACCCGATAGGTCTGCGAGTTCGGCTCATCGGCGTACACCAGGACACCGGTCCGATCCGCCAGCGGGAGGTCGGTGCGGCGACGTGACTGACACTGGGGGCAAAGGCTGTATCCATCGAGCGGGAGGGCGCAGACATCGCACGCTGTCCAGGCGCCCGTCGTCACGGAGTGCAGGTAACTGCCGCCACCCGGACGAGGTCGTTGCCGACGTCAGTGACTCGATCAGAGAATTGCCGGGTCACGCGGACACCAGCTTGTCGAGCGCGCTCCTCAACCGCGCGGGTGCCGCTCGAACATCGGTGATGGCCTTGGCGAGCTCGGCGGTCGAACTCACGACGTAGACATTCGGGCGCTCGGCGAGCGCAGCGCCCCAGGTCGTCGTCGCTGCGACGCGGTCGGTGAGGATCACTGGTCGGCCATGCTCGCCTGCGACGCGGGCCTGGATGCGAGTGCCGGAGTGCTCGCCGGCCTCGATCACGATGGTGGCGAGCCCGTAGCCGGACATCGTCGTGTTCCGCATCGGGAACGACTGCTTGGTCGGCGGAGCATCCGGGTAGAACTGCGAGAGCAGTAGGCCCCGCTCGGCAATCTCGCCCTGAAGCGCACGGTTCGACGCGGGATAGGACTGGGTGATCCCAGTGCCCAGGAACGCCACGGTGCGGCCCCCGCCGTCGAGGGCGGCCCGATGCGCTGCCGTGTCGATTCCGGCTGCGAGGCCAGCGATGACGGTCAGCCCCTCAGACACCAGAAGGCGTGCGGCCTCAGCGGCGAGTGTGAGTCCCCAGTCGGAGGCTGATCGAGACCCTACGACCGACACGCCGTCATCGGGTTCGCGGGGGGCGCCCCGGTAGAACAGGAACGGCGGGATCTCCCGGATTCCGAGGAGGCGCGCGGGGTACTCGGGATCCAGGATCGTCAGCCATTGATGACCCTCGCTTGTCCACGCTTGCACGTCCGCCTCGGCCTGCTTGAGCTCCGGCTCCAAGTCGGGCGCAGCGAAGAGCGCGTCCTCCGTGGTCTCATTGAGGAGCGCTATCGCGCTACCGGCATCGGCCACCTCGGCGGCGATCTCGTTCCAACTGGCGCCACCGGACTTGCGCCGCAGCAGGACCAGCAGTGCCGCCAGCTCCTGATCGCGCGACTCCATGCAGGCAGCGTAGCCGGGAGGTCCGACGGGATCCGGGAGGCACCCGGTCAAGTCGCTCGGCGGCGCGAGAAGCGTGAGGCCCGTTGCGAGATATGTGGCATTCCACATACAGCAAGTCGCTCGAGCAGCGAGGAGTAGTGGTGGCGAAGGCCTTTGCCGACTACGCGCGGGAGCGCGAGGCGACGATGACCGGCGCCGATCGGGAGGTCGTGCGCGCCTTCGACCAGGCTGCAGCCTTCGGCTCCGTCATCCTCGGCGGACGTAAGGCTCGTGGCCTCCGCCAATCCGACCTCGCTGAACTCTCGGGCTCGAAAGCCCCTGCACGTTTCTGGTGGGCGATACTGGGTTTGAACCAGTGACCTCTTCCGTGTCAAGGAAGCGCGCTACCACTGCGCCAATCGCCCGGGGGTGGTGACCCGAGGTGGAGACGGGATTTGAACCCGTGTACGCGGCTTTGCAGGCCGCTGCCTCGCCTCTCGGCCACTCCACCGTGAAGGCAAGCTGCCCTCCGAGCGGACAACCGGGCTCGAACCGGCGACCTCAACCTTGGCAAGGTTGCGCTCTACCAACTGAGCTATGTCCGCAGGAACACCAGACGTGTAACTACCCGCTCGGTGCTTGGTAGACATTAGCGGATGGGTCCGGGAACCACAAAACCCGGCTCCGGGTCCGGGTCCTGCGGCCTGAATCAGTCCTTGTCGGAGCCGATCCCGTGCCGCAGCTCGCGCTCGATCGCCTCGGCCAGGGCCGAGCGCTCCCGGTGCTCGAACTGCTGTTCCATGGCGCGCTGCCCCTCCGCCCCGGCGGCCGGGCCGAGGGTGGGTGCCCCCTCGGGCGGCTCCGGCTCGCTGGGCGTGGCCTCGCCCCCGCCGCCCCGCGAGAAGAGGCTGCCCGCGCCGTTGCGGGCCCACGCGACCATCCGGCGCCCGGCGCTCTCGTGGAAGGTCACCGGCCAGGTGACCCGCGTGGCGGCGTTCAGGCCGGCCCCGATGAGGATCGCGATGGCCAGCACGTAGAGCCAGATGAGCAGCACGATCGGGGTGCTCAGCGGTCCGTAGATCGACGTCCCGCCCAGCGAGGCCTCCAGCCAGATGCGCACGAAGATCGAGGCCAGGACCCAGATCGCGAAGGCGAGCAGGGCACCCGGCACGTTGCGCCACCACGGCGCTCGACGCGGCGTCGAAATGTGGTAGAGCGTCGTCAGCGTGGCGATGCTGAGCACCAGCACGAGCGGCCAGTAGGCGATCAGGAGCACGTCGAACTGCGGGGGCAGCCAGGTGCCGATGATCTCCGGGCCGAGCAGCACGAGCGGAAGGACGATCACCGCCACGACCATCCCGACGGAGTACAGCGACAGGGACAGCACCCGGGTGCCGATGATCCCGCGGACCCCGCTCTGGCCGTACATGATCGAGATCGTGTCGACGAAGACGTTCAGGGAGCGCGACCCCGACCACAGCGAGAGCAGGAAGCCGACCGAGATCAGGTCGGCGCGCCCGCGCCGCAGGACGTCGTCGACGGTCGGCAGGAGCAGCTGGTCCACCGTGTCCTGCGAGAGGAAGCGGGCGGCATACGTGCTGATCGTCTGGAGGACCCGGTCCACGGTGTGCGGCCCCAGCGTGCTCCCGACGTAGCCGACCCCGCCGAAGAGGCCCAGCACCAGCGGCGGCAGCGAGAGGAGCATGAAGAAGGCCGCCTCGGAGGCCAGGCCGGTGACGCGGTAGCGCAGGCAGACCTGGATCGTCCCGAGGGTCAGTCGGAACACCGATCTCGCCCCCGGCACGTGCACGAGGACCCGGTAGACCCGCCGCTTGACCTCCATCACCGTCGAGGCTATCCGGCGGCGGGCCCGCTGCCGACCACCGCGATGCTGCGCACCCCCGCCGTGGGCGCGGACCGGTCTCGGGTTCGTGCCGGACCGGCGGACCCCGGCCGTCTCGGCGTGAGAGTGTGTCCCCGTGACCACCGCGCGCGCCAGCGGCGTCCAGCTGCACCTCACCTCGCTGCCCGACGGCCGGCTGGGCCCGTCGGCACGCGCCTTCGTGGACTGGCTCCACGCCGCCGGCCAGAGCGTGTGGCAGGTGCTGCCGCTGTCGGTGCCGGACCGGATGGGCTCGCCGTACAAGTCCCCCTCGGCCTTCGCGACGTCGGCGGCGCTGCTCGAGCACCCCGACGCACCGGTGTCCGCCGCCGAGCTGGCGGCGTTCGCCGAACGGGAGGCCTACTGGGCCGTCTCGTGGACGGCGTTCGGCGGCGACCTCGCCGACCAGGTCCGGTTCGCGCGGGAGTGGGCCCGGTTGCGCACGTACGCCCGGGACCGCGGCGTGCGCATCATGGGAGACGTCCCGATCTACGTCGCGCCCGACGGCGCCGACGTGCGCGCCTGGCCGGAGCTGTTCCGCGACGACGCGGTGGCCGGGTGCCCGCCCGACGCGTATGCCGCCACGGGGCAGCTCTGGGGCAACCCGCTCTACCGGTGGGACGTCATGGCCGCCGACGGGTACCGCTGGTGGATCGAGCGGCTGCGGCGCTCCTTCGAGCTGTTCGACCAGGTGCGCCTCGACCACTTCCGCGGGTTCGTCGACTACTGGGAGATCCCGGCCGGGGCCGAGACCGCGATGGCGGGCCGCTGGGTGCGCGGGCCCCGCCGCGCCCTGTTCGACGCGGTCTCGGCAGCGCTCGGCCACCTGCCGATCCTCGCCGAGGACCTCGGTGACATCGACGCCGCCGTGACCGAGCTGCGCCGCGACCTCGGCCTGCCGGGGATGGCGGTGCTGCAGTTCGGGTTCAACCCCGGCTACGCGGTCAACACCCACCATCCGGACCACCTGCAGCCCGACCAGGTCGTCTACACCGGCACCCACGACAACGACACGGTCACCGGCTGGTGGGCCACGCTACCGCCGGCCCCGCGGGAGATGGTGCGGGCCGCCGCACGCGCCGCCCGCGTCGACGCCGACGTCGACCGCGAGCCCTCCTGGGCCCTGGTCGAGCTCGCGCTCGACTCGCCCTGCCGGCTGGCGATGATGCAGGCCCAGGACGTGCTGGGCCTCGGGTCGGCGGCCCGGATGAACACCCCCGGGGTCGAGGGCGGCTGGGACTGGCGGATGCAGGCGGGTGCCCTGACGAGCGCGCACGCCGACCGGCTGCGTGCGCTCACCAAGGCCGCGGGCCGATGTCCGAGCGCCATCGAAGCGCGCCGGGCCGGCGGCTGACCCGCCGCCTGCCCGCAAGT
>NZ_JBDIAQ010000130.1:0-10103 GCF_039812505.1 Intrasporangium sp.
CTACGGCGGCCCGCCGCTCGTGCGCGCGATCAACCGTGCGGTCGTCGGCCACTGATCCTCGCCGGTCGGTCGGTCGGTGCCAGGCCGAGGTCGGGTTGTCGCTGCCGGCGGGCGCGGGTGGCCGTTCACTTTCCGGCCGTGGTGCGATTGTGGGTGCCGGCGGGCGCGGGTGGCCGTTCACTTTCGGGCCGTGGTGCGATTGTGGGTGCCGGGGGGCGCGGGTGGCCGTTCACTTTCGGGCCGTGGTGCGATTGTGGGTGCCGGCGGGCGCGGGTGGCCGTTCACTTTCCGGCCGTGGTGCGATTGTGGGTGCCGGGGGGCGCGGGTGGCCGTTCACTTTCGGGCCGTGGTGCGATTGTGGGTGCCGGGGGGCGCGGGTGGCCGTTCACTTTCGGGCCGTGGTGCGATTGTTGCCGGCCGCCCCGCCAGACCCACCGGCCGCGCAGGTGCCCCGCGCCGCGCTCAGCCGTCCGACCCCGGCGAGGTGAGCGGCATACCCCTAGCGCTTGGCGCGCTCGTCGACGATCCGGCGCGCCTTGCCCATCGACCGCTCGATGGCACCCGGGTCGCGCACCTCGACCCGGCAGGACGTGCCGACCCGACGCTTGATGGTGCGCTCGAGCCGGTGCGCCAACGTCGCGGCGTCCGCCTCGGCCATCCGCTCGTGCGGTTCGACGAGCACGGTCAGCTCGACCATCCGACCCGGCTGGCGCAGCACGCACTGGAAGTACGGCGACAGCGCCGGCTCGGCGAGGACGTGCTCCTCGATCTGGGTCGGGAAGACGTTGACGCCCCGGATGTTCATCATGTCGTCGCTGCGGCCGGTGACCTTCTCCATGCGCCGCATCGCCGGCACCGCGGTGCCGGGCAGCAGCCGGGTCAGGTCGCGCGTCCGATAGCGGATCACGGGCATCGCCTGCTTGGTCAGCGAGGTGAAGACGAGCTCGCCGACCTCGCCGTCGGCGACCGGCTCCTGGGTCACCGGGTCGATCACCTCGGGGTAGAAGTGGTCCTCCCAGATGTGCAGCCCGTCCTTCGTCTCGGCCGACTCCTGCCCGACGCCCGGCCCCATCACCTCGGACAGGCCGTAGATGTCGACCGCGTCCATGCCGGTGCGCCCCTCGATCTCGGCTCGCATCGACTCCGTCCACGGCTCGGCGCCGAAGATCCCCACGCGCAGCGAGGTGTCGTGCGGGTCGAGCCCGAGCCGCTCCATCTCGTCGAGCAGCGACAGGAAGTACGACGGCGTCAGCATGATGACCGTCGGCCCGAAGTCGCGGATGAGCTGGACCTGCCGGTCGGTCATCCCGCCGCTGACCGGCACCACCGTGCAGCCGAGCCGTTCGGCGCCGTAGTGGGCGCCCAGCCCGCCGGTGAACAGCCCGTAGCCGTAGGCCACGTGCACGATGTCGCCCGGGCCGCCGCCGGCGAAGCGGATCGAGCGGGCCATCAGGTCGGCCCACGTGTCGATGTCGTCCCTGGTGTAGCCGACGACGGTGGGCCGGCCCGTGGTGCCGGAGCTCGCGTGGATGCGGATGACCTGCTCGCGCGGTACGGCGAACATCCCGAACGGGTAGTTCTCGCGCAGCTCGGCCTTGCCGGTCAGCGGCAGCCGGGCGACGTCGTCGAGCGTGCGGATGTCGTCGGGGTGGACGCCCTTGGCCTCGAAGGCCTTCCGGTAGTGCGGCACGTGCTCGTATGCCGCTCGCAGCGTCACGCGCAGCCGCTCGGTCTGCAGGTGGCGCAGCTCGTCGAGCGACATCGTCGGGATCAGGGTGTCGTCGCCTGCGGTGGGTCGCGTGCTGCGGTCGGTGTCTTGGGACGTCGTCGTCATGAGCCCCATTCTGTCCCCGTGGGTCACGCGGGCGGGGGCTCGCCTGCGGCCGAGCCGGTCGGCGACCCGTGCTCGGCGGTCGCGCCCCGCTCCTCCGCGTTGCGCATCCGGCGCAGGAAGGTCCGGGTGCGTTCGTTCCTCGGGTTGCCGAGGACCTCGTCCGGTGGCCCCTCCTCGCACACCACCCCGGCGTCCATGAAGACGACGTGGTCGGCGACGTCGCGCGCGAACTCCATCTCGTGGGTGACCACGATCATCGTCATCCCGGTGTCGGCGAGCTGGCGCATGACCCGCAGCACCTCGCCGACGAGCTCGGGGTCGAGCGCCGAGGTCGGCTCGTCGAAGAGCATGAGCTTCGGGTCCATCGCCAGCGCCCGGGCGATCGCGACCCGCTGCTGCTGACCACCCGACAGCGCGCCGGGGTAGGCGGCCGACTTGTCGGCCAGACCGACCGACGCGAGCAGCTCGAGGGCCCGGCGCTTCGCCTCCGCCTTCGGCATCCGCTTGACCTGGGTCGGCGCCTCGATGACGTTCTCCAGGGCGGTCTTGTGCGGGAAGAGGTTGAACCGCTGGAAGACCATCCCGATCTCGCGACGCTGGGCCGCGATCTGCTTGTCGCCGAGGTGGTGCAGCTGGCCGCCCGCGTCCTCGCGGTAGCCCATCAGGTCGCCGTCGACCCAGATGCGCCCGCCGTCGATGGACTCGAGCAGGTTGATGCACCGCAGGAAGGTCGTCTTGCCCGACCCGGAGGGCCCGAGCAGACAGACCACCTCGCCGCGGTGCACGGTCAGGTCGATGCCCTTGAGCACCTCGTTGCCGTGGAAGGCCTTGGTGATGTTGACCGCCCGGACGAGCACGTCGCCGGTGACCCGGCTCGCCCGGGGTGCTGCCGCAGCCTGCGCCATCACACGCCTCCCGTCCCGGCCGGCCCGACGACCGGCTCCTGTGCCTTCTTGGCGGCCCGCCTGGTCTCGCCGAAGCCGCGCCCGAAGTACCGCTCGAGGTAGAACTGGCCGACCATGAGGACCGAGCAGACGATGAGGTACCAGGCGACCACGGCGACGTACGACGCCATGATCTCGAGGGTGCGGGTGCCGATGATGCGGACCTGGTAGTAGAGCTCGGTGATGACCGGGATGGCGATCAGCAGCGAGGTGTCCTTGACCATCGCGATCGTCTCGTTGCCGGTCGGCGGCACGATGACCCGCATCGCCTGGGGCAGCACGATCCGGGCCATCGTCCTGCCGTTGCTCATCCCGAGCGCCTGCGCCGCCTCGGTCTGGCCCTTGTCGACCGAGATGATCCCGGCCCGGGCGATCTCGGCCATGTAGGCGGCCTCGGACATGCCGAGGCCGATGATGCCGGCGAACAGGGTGCTGGAGAACTCGGTGAGGCTCAGGTGGAAGAAGGTGAAGTCGGTCGACAGCCCGAGCGCCCCGCTGATCTGCTGGCCGAACGGCAGCCCGAAGTCGAGCCCGTCGTACAGGAACGGGATGCCGACCCCGATCATCCCGAGCAGCACGATGCGGGGGATGCCGCGGAAGAACCACGTGTAGACCGACGCGACACGGCGCAGCACGGGGTTGGTCGACAGCCGCATCACCGCGAGCAGGATGCCGCCGACGACGCCGATGACCATCGCGCCGATCGTGCCGACGATGGTGCCCTTGACCAGCCCGTCGAGGACGGGCTGCTGGATCATGATCTGCACGGCGACGGGGAAGTTCCAGCGCTGGTTGGTCACGAAGGAGCTGATCATCATCGCGACGAGGATCGCGATGACGACCAGGGCCACCCACCGCCACGGGTGGGACACCGGCCGGGCGTGGATCACGCCCGGCCGGTCCCCCCCGGGAGCCCGGGGGGAGTCTGCTGCGGTGCTCATGGCCGGCCGCGTCAGGAGAGCGACGGGTTCAGCGCGAAGTCGGTGATGGCGCCGGACTCGACGCCCCACTCGGTCAGGACGGCCTTGTAGCTGCCGTCGGCCTCGGCGGCCTTGAGGGCGTCGACGAGCGCGTTGCCGAAGTCGTTCTCGGACTTGGGCAGCACGTAGCCGTAGGGGGCGGAGTCGTAGATGTCACCGAGCTTCTCGAGCTTTCCCGCGAACTGCTTGACCGCGTAGAGGCCGATCGGCGAGTCCGCGAGCATCGCGTCGACCTTGCCGCTGACGACGTCGGCGGTGACCTCGTCCTGGCCGTCGTGCGGCAGGATGTTGACGGCCGGCTTGCCGGCGGTCACGCACTTCTTGCTGCGCGCGGTGATGTCGTCGAACTGGGTCGTGCCGCTCTGGACGCCGATGTTCTTGCCGCACGGGTCGTCGATGGAGACCTTGCCCGGGTTGCCCGGCTTGGTCACCCACTGCGTGCCGGCGCTGTAGTAGCTGACCATGTTGACCTTGGCCATCCGGTCCTTGGTGATCGAGAAGGACGAGACCCCGACGTCGTACTTGCCGCTGTCGACCCCGAGGATGATCGCGTCGAACTTGCTCGGCGAGTACTCGGTCTTGACCCCGAACTTGGCGGCGACGACGTCGAACAGCGCCGGGTCCCAGCCGGTGACGGTCTTGCCGTCGGCTGCCATCATCTCGTTCGGCGCGTAGGTCGGGTCGATGCCGACGACGATCTTACCGGCCGCCTTGATCTTGGCCGGCAGCTTGGCCGCCAGGGCCGCGTCGACGGTGCCGGTGGGCACCGGCGCGGCGGACGTGTTGCCTTCACCCCCTGTGCTGGGCGACAGCGAGTTGGACCCGCAGGCGGACAGCGTGAGCCCGAGGGCGACGGCGCCGGCCGCGGCAACGAGTTGGATGCGACGCATGATGAGGTCCTTCCAGATCCACAGCGGGCACGGACAGCCCACCCCCTAGCCGATACTGCCACCGGGGGGACGGCTTGGCGGGCCTCATCGGTCACATTCGTCGCACACTTTCACCCGTGACGGGCTCGTTCGGCCCTTCGCGCCACCACAAAGATGACGTATGCCGCATACGAGCTCGGCACCGGCCCGCGCACCGCATCGGGGCCGGGTCGACGTCGGGTCAGTGCGCCTGCCGACCCAGCGACCGCGACCGGCCGCGGAACTCGGCGATGACCTGTCCGTCCGACTCGCGCCGTACCGTCACGTCGGTGATCCCGCTGCGGCCGTAAGCAGCCCGAGTCACGCCCTCGGCGACGAGGACGTCGTCGCGCCGGCCCGGCGCGGTGAAGGTGACGTCGGCGCCGGAGGCCACCGTCGTGGTCCCGCAGGTGTTGCAGACCAGGGCGAAGCACGAGTCGGCGAGGGTGAAGATGAACCCGCCGTGGCAGATGTCGTGACCGTTGACCATGTCCGCGCGGACCGGCATGCGGACGACGGCGTGGTCCTGCTCGAGCACCTCGACGACCATGCCGAGCGTGCGGGAGGCCACGTCGTCGTCCCACATCCGTTGGGCGAAGGCGACGCCGTCGGCGGGCACCTTCGGCGGCCCAACCTGCGACCTGCCCACGTCTGCCTTGCTCGCGTCTGCCCTGCTCACGTCAGGCTCCCGTCGGTCAACGCCGGGCTCGGCCGGTACCGGCCGCCCGGGTGGGCGCGGTCGAGGGCGGCGAGCTGCTCCGCGACGACGTCGAACCCGATCTGCCGGCCCCACTCGACCGGGCCGCGCGGGTAGTTGACCCCGAGCCGCATCGCGGTGTCGACGTCCGCGGCGCTCGCCTCGCCGCGGTGGACCAGGTCGACCGCCTCGTTGACGAGCATCGCGACCGTCCGGGCGAGTGGGTCGGCCTCGACCGGGCCGGAACCGAGCCGCTCGGCCAGCACGAGATCGGGGTCGGGGCGAGCGGCGGCCGGCTCGGCGGCATACGAGAAGACCCCCTCGCCCGACTTGCGGCCGAGCCGTCCGGACGCGACCAGCGCACGCTGGAACTCCGTTGGTGCATAACGCGGGTCGTGTCCGGTCTGCTCCCAGACCGAGGCGCCCACCGCGTAGTTGACGTCCTGCCCGATCAGGTCGGTCAGCTCGAACGGGCCCATCCGGAAGCCGCACTTCTCGCGCAGGATCCAGTCGACCGTCGCCGGGTCGGCGATGCCTTCCTGCACGACGCGCTGCGCCTCGCCGTAGAACGGCCGGGCGACCCGGTTGACGATGAAGCCGGGGGTCGAGGTGCACCGGACCGGCGTCTTGCCCCAGGCCCGCATCAGCGCCGTGGCGCGGGCGAGCGGAGCCTCGGCGGTGGCTGCGCCGTGCACCACCTCGACCAGGCGCATCAGCGGTGGCGGGTTGAAGAAGTGCAGCCCGAGCACACGCTCGGGTGCCGGGACGGCCGCCGCGATCGCCGTGATGTCGAGGCTGGAGGTGTTCGTCGCCAGCAGCGTCGTCGGCGGCTGGCCCGCGGCGACCCCGGCGAGCAGGCCCTGCTTCAGCGTGAGGTCCTCGGGCACCGCCTCGACGACGAGGCCCACCTCGGGCAACCCGTCGACGGACCCGGCCGGCTCGATCCGCGCGACGACGGCGGTGGCCTCGGCGTCGGTCATCCGACCCTTGTCGACCTGTCGGCGCAGCACCGCACGCAACCGCTCCAGCGCTGCCCCGGCCGCGCCCGGCACGGCGTCGACGAGCACGACGTGGTGCCCGGCGGTGGCCGCGACCTGCGCGATCCCGGCCCCCATCGTGCCCGCCCCCACGACGGCGACCGGGACAGCGGCCGGCACGGGACGGCTCGTGGCGTCATGGTCCATGGGCAGCATTGTGCCGCCCCTGTCGGCCGGGGTCCGGAGCGGCCGCGTGGCTAGCATCGAGGGGTGACTGCTGCTGCGCCGACCACGACCCACCCGCTCCTCGACAAGCACGCCGGGGTCCTCGACGAGATCCGCCGCGCCCTGGCCGAGCGGTCGTACTACTCCCGCTACCCGGAGTCGCCGAGCCCCCGGGTCTACGGCGAGTCCGCCGCCGCCGACGGCGTGGCCGCGTACGAACGGCACCTGAACGCGCGGTATGCCGCCGAGCTGGTCTCCGCGACCAACGGCACCTGGGTGGGGGGCGAGGTCTCGCCGTACGGGCCGACGCTCGGCGTGACCTACCCGGGGCTCGACGTCGAGGCGGGACTGGCTGCTGCCCACGTGGCGCTGCCCGCGTGGCGCGACGCGGGCCCGCAGGTGCGGGCGGCGGTCTGCGTCGAGATCGCCGACCGGCTGCACGAGCGCAGCTTCGAGATCGGCAACGCGGTGATGCACACCTCCGGCCAGCCCTTCGTGATGGCCTTCCAGGCCGGCGGTCCGCAGGCCCAGGACCGGGCGCTCGAGGCGATCGCCGCGGGTCTGGTCGAGCAGGAGCGGGTGCCCGCCTCGGTCGTGTGGGAGCGGCCGGCCAAGGGCGGGCCGATCCGGATGCAGAAGGACTACCACCTCGTCGGGCGCGGGACCGGCCTGGTCATCGGCTGCAACACGTTCCCGACCTGGAACGCCTACCCGGGCATCTTCGCCGACCTGGTCACCGGTAACGCGGTGGTCGTCAAGCCGCACCCGCACGCGATCCTGCCGCTGGCGATCACCGTCGAGGTCGCGCGCATGGTGCTCGCCGAGGCGGGCTTCGACCCGGCACTGGTCCAGTTGGCCGCCGAGAACGACGGGCAGGGCCTGGCCAAGGTGCTGGCGCAGCGGCCGGAGGTCGGCATCATCGACTACACGGGCGGGCCGGGCTTCGGCGCCTGGCTCGAGCAGACGGGTGCCGCCCGGGGAGCGCTCGTCTACACCGAGAAGGCCGGGCTCAACACGATCGTGGTCGACTCGACCGACGACCTGGCCGGGACCCTCGGCAACCTCGCCTTCTCCCTGTCGCTCTACTCCGGGCAGATGTGCACCGCGCCGCAGAACATCTACGTCCCGTCCGGCGGGGTCGACACGGACGAGGGGCACCTGAGCTTCGACGAGTTCGGCGACCGGCTCGCCGGAGCGGTCCGGCGGCTGACCGGCGACGACGGGAAGGCCGTCGAGATCCTCGGCGCGACGGTCAACGACAAGGTCCGGGCCAACGCCGACTCGCTCGACGAGCTGGCGGCCGGGGCCGACGGCAAGGTGGTGCTCGAGTCGCGGCGGGTGGCGCACCCGAGGTACGAGTCGGCGGTCGTGCGTGCGCCGGGGCTGGTCGCGCTCGACGTGTCCCACGAGGACGTCTACACGCAGGAGTGCTTCGGCCCGGTCGGGTTCCTGATCCGGACCGCCTCGACGCAGCAGTCCCTGGCCCAGCTGGCCGACACCGTGCACGAGCACGGCGCGATGACCGCCTCGGTCTACTCGACGGACGAGTCGGTGCTCGACGCGGCCCGGGAGGCGGCGGCGGTCGGCGGGGTGGCGCTGTCGGAGAACCTGACGGGTCAGATCTTCGTCAACCAGACGGCGGCCTTCTCCGACCTGCACGGCACCGGCGCGAACCCGGCAGCCAACGCGGCGTACGCCGATGCCGCCTTCGTGGCGAGCCGGTTCCGCGTGATCACGTCACGCCGGCACGTGCCGTGACCGAGTCGACCCAGCCCGCCGAGCCCCGTCAGGAGGCGGGCGTCGAGCCGGCCACGGCGGCAGCGGAGCGGGTCCCGGAGGCTGCGGCGGACGGGGGCGGCCCGGTGGGACGGCCCGCTGGCCTCGACCGGGCTGTGGTCCAGCGGACGACGATCAAGGCGCTGGTTGCCTCCCAGATCCTGGGGGGCGTCGGCATGGCCAGCGGCATCGCCGTGGGCGCCTTGCTCGCCGAGCAGCTGTCCGGCTCGGAGACGCTGGCCGGGTTCGGCACGACGACGCAGGTGCTCGGCGGTGCCCTCATCGCGATCCCGGTGGCCCGCCTCATGGCGGCCCGGGGTCGGCGCCCCGGGCTGGTGCTCGGCTACGCACTCGCCCTGGTCGGAGCCGCCGTCGTCGTGACGTCGGCGGTCGCGGGCTCCTTCCCGCTGATGCTCGTCGGGATGTTCCTCTTCGGCGGCGGGACGACCGCCAACGGCCAGGCCCGGTATGCCGCCGCCGACCTGGCCGCGCCGGAGCACCGTGGGCGCGACCTGTCGATCGTGGTGTGGTCGACGACCATCGGCTCCGTCCTCGGCCCCAACCTGGTCGGGCCGGGCCAGGCCCTCGCCGACGTCGTCGGCATCCCGGGACTCGCGGGAGCGTTCCTGTTCTCGCTCGCCGGGTTCGTCCTGGCGCTGCTCGTCGTCGGCCGGCTGCTGCGGCCCGACCCGTTGCTGACCGCCCGCGCGCTGGAGCGGGCGGCGCGTGCCGTCGCGGCGAGGCACGCGGACGGCTCGGGCAGCGCGGACTCCGCTCGGCGGGCAGGTGGCGCGGACTCCGCTCGGCGGGTGGGTGGCGCGGGCTCCGCTCGGCGGGTGGGTGGCGCGGGCTCGGCTCGGCGGCATCCGGACTCGGCGGACGCCGACCACGACGGGTCGATGCGGCGAGCCTTGGCGACGATCCGGAGCAACGCCCTGGCCTTGGAGGCCGTCCTCGTCATCGCGCTGGGGCACCTCGTGATGGTGTCGGTGATGGTGATGACGCCGCTGCACATGGCGCACGGGGACGCCGCGCTCGAGGTGATCGGCTTCGTCATCTCGGTGCACATCCTCGGGATGTACGCGTTCTCGCCCATCGTCGGGATGGCCGTCGACCGATGGGGTAGCAGGCGGGTCGCGATGCTCGGTGGCGCGGTCCTCGCGGTGGCCGCCTTCCTCGCCTCACGGTCCGACACGGGCTGGTCCGGGCTGCTGCTGGGTGCGCTCTTCCTGCTCGGCGTCGGGTGGTCGTGCACGCTGGTGTCGGGGTCGACGCTGTTGACCAACGCGGTGACGACCGGCGAGCGGCCTGCGGTGCAGGGCCTGTCCGATGTACTCATGGGGCTGGCAGGAGCAGGCGGAGGGGCCGTGGCCGGGGTGGTCGTCGGCGGGCCCGGCTACGCCTGGCTGGCCGGTGGTGCCGCCGTGGTCGGCATCGTCATCATCGGTATCGCGCTCGCGGCGATGCTGCGGCACGCGGCCGGGGAACGCGGCCCCGCCTGACGTCGCCGTGCTCCTGCTGCGGGGCTGGGTGGCCTCGAGAAGTGGGACCGGTTGCAGGTGTCGTGGCGTGCGGGGCTGGGTGGCCTCGAGGAGTGGGACCGGGTGCAGGTGTCGTGGCGTGCGGGGCTGGGTGGCCTCGAGAAGTGGGACCGGGTGCAGGTGTCGTGGCGTGCGGGGCTGGGGACAGCCGAGGCGCCGCTCAGGCCGTGACCAGCAACGTCGAGGTGCGATCGGGCTGCACCACGACCTCGATCCGGTCG
>NZ_JBDIAQ010000131.1:0-9959 GCF_039812505.1 Intrasporangium sp.
GTCAAGGGAGCTATCGAGACCTTCGACGACCTCGGGTACGCCCACCTCTTGCAGCGGATCGTGGACCAGCAGGCAGGAGAGACGATCTATGCCCCAACGTTCGACCGCAGTCTCGAGGAGCCAATCGCGGGCAGCATCAAGATCTCCTTCGAGGTGCCTCTCGTCATCACAGAAGGGAACTATCTGCTCGTCGAGGACGGCGCGTGGCCACGCGTATTTGGGTGCCTGACCGAGACATGGTTCCTGGACCCGCGGCGGTCCGTTCGGCTTGATCGGTTGCTGGCTCGACATGAGAAGTTCGGCAGGTCGCCGGAAGCGGCTCGCGAGTGGGCTTTGGGATCGGACGAAAGAAACGCGCAACTCATCCGGTCGGTGGCACACCGTGCCGACCGGATGATTCGGCTCCTATAGCCTTGGCGCAGACATCCGCTGGCGCGCGCTGGAGATGCTGTCGACGCCTGTGGACCGGGTGCGGCATCAGGCGATTCGGTCACGGCACGCGCTGGTGCACCCTCGGCGCGACCCGGCTGTGGCTCAGCTGAGCACGATGCTGCGCGTGAGGTTGCGCGGGGCGTCCGGGTCGATCCCAGCGCGCTCGGCCTTGACGAGGCAGAGGCGGTGCACCCGGACCAGCTCGGCCAGGGCGTCGACGTCGCGGTGCTCGAAGTGCGCCCCGGTCGCCGCCACCTGCTCGCGCAGGCCGGCCGGGACGGCGCCGAAGGCCCACACCGCCCGCCCCGGCGCGGCGATGCTGATCGGCCCGTGGCGGTACTCCATGGCGGGGTAGGACTCCGACCAGAACTGGGCGGACTCGCGCAGCTTGAGGGCTGCCTCGGTGGCCAGCCCGTTGGTCCAGTCGGACCCCAGGAAGGTCACCTGCTCGGCGTCGGCGACCGCCCCCAGTGCGGTCTCGGCGTCCTGGGCCAGCACCTCGCGGGCCTGCTCGATCGCCGGGGTGAGGTCGTCGCCGAGCGAGGCGCGCAGCAACGCCAGCGTGGTCGTCGCGAAGCGCGTCTGCACGACCGACTGCTCGTCGACGTCATCCATCAGCACGAGTCCCTCGGCCGCTTCGGCGATCGGCGTGCCGGCGGTCGCGACGAAGGCGACGTGCGCAGTGCCCGCGGCCCGCAGCCCGTCGAGGACCTCGATGACCTCGGTCGTGGTGCCGGACCGGCTGATCAGCACGACCCGGTCGTACCCACGGGCCAACCGGTGCTCGGAGGCGGCGAAGGCGTCGGTCTCACCCTGGCCGAGCGACTCGCGACGGGCCGCGTACGACTGGCCCATGAACCACGACGTGCCGCAGCCGATCGTGGCCACCCGCTCCCCGCGCCGGGGCAGCACGCCGGCCAGGTCGGGCACGCGCTGCGCGGCGCGCGCCCAGTCGTCGGGCTGGGTCGAGATCTCGTGAGCAAGGTGGCGGGCGGTCGGCATGGGCGGGTCCTCACGACGTAGCAGGTGATGAGACGTGGCAGTACCGACGCTACGGCACTGACGTTGTGGTGAACGATGACTGTCTCTGATCGCTTCCTACTGTAAATGAGCAGAGACAGGCATGTCCACCGTCCATCCGCGCGATAGAGTCGCTCTCGTGACCGAGGACACCCACGACGGTGGGCGCAACCGCGCCGAACGCCTGTCCGCGATGCTCGACCGGCTGGCGACCTCGGGACGGCTCGGCGTCACCGAGGCAGCCGGCCTGCTCGCGGTGAGCGAGGCGACCATCCGGCGCGACTTCGCCGAGCTGGCCAGGCGCCAGCTCGTCACCCGCCACCATGGCGGCATCGTCGCCACGTCGGTCGCCTACGAGCTGCCCTACCGCTACCGGAGCAGCCAGGCCGACGCCGGCCGGCGCCGGATCGCGGCCGCGGCCGCCGCGTTGATCAGACCGGGCCAGGTCGTGGGGCTCAACGGCGGGACGACGACGACCGCAACGGCCCGGGCGATCACCGCCCGCGAGGACCTTGCCGCCGGAGGGGCCGTCACGATCGTGACCAACGCGCTCAACATCGCGGCCGAGGCGGTGCTGCGCCCGCACGTCCAGTGCGTCTCCCTCGGTGGAGTGGCTCGGCCGGAGTCCTACGAGCTGACCGGACCGCTGGCCCAGCTCGTGCTCGAACAGCTCTGGCTCGACACCGCGATCGTCGGCACGAACGGGCTGACCGCGGCCGAGGGGGCCACCTGCCGACTCGAGGACGAGGCGGCCATCATCCGCCTCATGATCGCCCGGTCCCGCACGGTCATCTGCGTGGCGACCGGTGACAAGCTCGGGCAGCGCACCTTCGCCTCGATCTGCCCGGCCGACCGGATCGACCACCTGGTCACCACCTCCGACGCGCCGGCCGAGGAGCTGGCCGCCCTCCGCAAGGCTGGGGTCACGATCCACGCGGTCTGAGCCCGCACCATCCGGACGCGCCATCCGCGCGCGCACTCCGGCTCCGTCCCTGTCCGAGACCTTGCCGGCTGGTCCGAACCGGCACATTCCGGTCTGTGTTGCGTGATTGTGATCAGATCGGTGATGTCTCGTGCAGGAACGCTCTTGCATCGACACAGTCCGCGTTCTAGGTTGGACGGCGGCATACGGCTGGGTGTCCCGTGCCGTCCTGAGCAAGCACGAAGGAGAGAGATGAAGTCAACGACGAGGTACGCAGCGCTGGCCGGCGTGGCCGCGGCGGCGCTCGCCCTGGGCGCCTGCGGTGGCGGCACCGGGGCCGGCAACGCAGCCGACAACGGCAGCACCGGGGGGGCCCAGGCCACCACGATCAAGCTCGTCGCGGCGGAGTACTCGAAGGACCACACGAAGGCCTTCTGGGACGCGTTCGCCAAGGCGTACAAGGCGAAGACGGGCTACACGCTCGACGTCCAGATCGTCAGCTGGGACAACATCGACCAGCAGAGCTCGACGATGATCCAGAACAACCAGCCGCCCGACATCCTGAACCTGAACGCCTATGCCAGCTACGCCAAGGACGGGCTGCTCTACGACTCGGACCAGGTGCTGCCCGCCGCGGTCAAGAGCGACATCCTCGACACGTTCGTCAAGTACGGCACCTACGACGGCAAGTTCTACGGCTTCCCCGACCTGTCGAGCGCCCGCGCCCTGTTCTACAACAAGGCCCTCTTCAAGCAGGCCGGCCTCAACGCACCGCCCAAGACCTGGGACGAGCTCGAGGCCGACGCCAAGAAGCTCACCGGGCTCGGCAACGGCACCGTCGGCTACGCCCTGCCGCTCGGCCCCGAGGAGGCCCAGGGCGAGTTCTCCATGTGGCTGTTCAACAACGGCGGCACCTGGAAGGACCAGGGCAAGTGGACGATCAACTCCGCACAGAACGTCGCCACGCTGACCTTCCTGAAGAAGCTGACCGACGAGAAGGTGACCCAGCACAACCCGGCCCGCACCAACCGCGCCGACGCCTTCGACCTGTTCAAGTCGGGCAAGGCCGGCATGGTCATCGGCTTCAGCCCGCTCGCCGCGGACCTCGACAAGGACAAGAAGGTCGACTACGGCGTCGCGCCGTTCCCGAGCAACGACGGCTCCGCCAGCAAGACGTTCGGCGTCACCGACTACCTGATGGCGTTCAAGAAGCCCGGCGACACCAACCTCAAGGCGGTCAAGGCCTTCTACGAGCTGTACTACCAGCCCGACCAGGTGAACACGTTCATCAAGGCCGAGGGCTTCCTGCCCGTCACGAAGTCGGGCATCCAGGCGTTCCAGAGCGACGCGAAGCTCAAGGTCTACCTCGACACCCTGCCCAACGCCCAGCTGACCCCGACCGACGACCCCACCTGGGACAAGATCAAGCTCGCCGTCCAGCAGAACCTCGGCTCGGCGATGACGGGTGACCCGAAGGCCGTCCTCGACAAGCTGCAGCAGACCGCGGAGAACGGCGGCTGACGCCGATGGCGCAAGGCACCATCGACACCGGGACCGCGGTCCGCCCCGCGGTCCCGGCGCGTCGCCGGGCACAGGTCGGCCGGGTCCATCCCCTCGTCGCCCTGCTCTGGCTCGCGCCCGCGCTCGTCCTGATCCTCGGCGTCGTCCTCTTCCCCGCGGTCAAGCTCTTCCAGGCCTCCCGCGGTCAGTTCTCGATCACCGGGCTGCGCACCGGCGACGCCGGTTGGGGCAACTACGCGAAGGTCCTCGAGCATCCCGACCTGCCGACGGTGCTGACGAACACCGTGATCTGGGTCGTGGCCGTGGTCGCCTTCACGATCCTGCTCAGCCTCGGGATCGCGCAGTTCCTGGCCAAGGACTTCCCCGGGCGGCGCCTGGTCCGCTGGGCCGTGATCGTCCCGTGGGCGGCCAGCCTGATCGTCACCAGCCAGCTGTTCGTGCTGCTCTACGACTACAACTACGGGATCATCAACCACGTCCTGCAGCAGCTGCACCTGATCAGCGCACCGGTCGACTTCCTCGGCAACGACTCGTGGACGATGTTCTCGATGGTCGTCGTCGGCATCTTCGTCTCCCTGCCGTTCACGGTCTTCGTCTTCATCGCCGGGCTCAACGCGATCCCGACCGACGTCATGGAGGCCTCGCGGGTCGACGGCGCGGGCCCGTGGCAGCGCTACCGGTTCATCACCCTGCCGCTGCTGCGCCCCGCACTGATGGTGGCCACGGTCCTGAACGTCATCTACGTCTTCAACAGCTTCCCGATCATCTACACCCTCAACGACCGCAACCCCGGCTTCAC
This sequence comes from Intrasporangium sp., assembly GCF_039812505.1. GTDB lineage: Bacteria > Actinomycetota > Actinomycetes > Actinomycetales > Dermatophilaceae > Intrasporangium_A. The sequence goes on from NZ_JBDIAQ010000131.1 coordinate 4,695, forward strand.
CCACGACACGACGATCACGTTCATGTACAAGCTGGCCTTCAAGAGCCAGGAGAAGGACGTGGGCATGTCCGCGGCGGCCGGGATCTTCAACGTCCTGCTCATCCTGGTGGTCGTCGCGATCTACCTGAAGATCATCAACGCCCGAGCGGAGGCCACCAAATGACCGCGACCACCGCGGAGACCTCCACCACCCGACCGGGTGGGCCCGGCGCTCCCGCCGGCCCAGCGGCATACCACGGCAAACCCGGTGGCGCCCGCCGCGTCTGGCTCGCGGTCGCCGGCGCCGCGCTCGCGCTGGTCTTCCTCGCGCCCTACATCGTCATGGTGCTCGACTCGCTGCGCACCAGCAGCGACGTCAAGACGACGCCGCCCTCGCTGCTCCCGCGGGTCTGGCAGTGGAGCACCTACGCCCAGGTGCTCGGGGACGAGCGGTTCCTGAACTGGCTCAAGACCTCGCTGATCATCTCGCTCGGCTCGACCGCGCTGGTCGTGGTCGTCGCCATCCCGGCCGCGTACATGACCTCCCGGCACCGCTTCCCCGGCCGGGGCGCGTTCCTGTTCCTCGTGCTGGTCACGCAGATGTTCGCGCCCACCTCGCTGGTGGTCGGGCTCTACCGGCAGTTCTTCGAGCTGAACATGGTCAACACGTACGCAGCGCTGATCCTGACGAACGCGGCCTTCAACCTCGCCTTCGCGATCTGGATCCTGCACGGCTTCTTCTCCTCGATCCCGGTGGAGGTCGAGGAGGCCGCCGCGCTGGACGGAGCCTCGCGGCTGCAGACGCTGCGCCGCGTGATGCTGCCGCTGACCCTGCCCGGGCTGGTCACCGCCACGATCTTCACGTTCATCGCCGCGTGGAACGAGTACGTCGTCGCCCTGACCCTGATGATCGACGACGACAAGAAGCCGCTGACCGTCGGCTTCCGCTCCTACGTCACCGGCTACGAGCAGCACTGGGACCAGCTGTTCGCCGCCTCGGTCATCGCCGTGGTGCCGGTGGTCATCCTCTTCGCGGTGATCGAGAAGCACCTGGTCGGCGGCCTGACCGCCGGGAGCGTCAAGTAGGGGGTATGCCGCCCACCTTCCCACGGGGCGTGCGCGCGCTCGCGTGCCGTCCCCCCGGGAGGAGGCGAGCGGCATACCGGACCGCCTCCGCGCCGCGCGGCGGTCCCCTTGTTAGCCTGCAGCAATGACTGACGCCCCGTCGGCCGGTCCGGCCACCGCCTCGCGGGCCTCGGTCGACCCGCGTGCCGAGCGGGTGGCGGCCGCCGTCGCCCAGTGGCAGCGGGTCCTCGTCGACCTCGGCGGGCGCAACACCCTGCTGTGGTACCGAGACCTGACGGCCGGCACGCTCGACCTCACGACGGCCCACCCGGGTGGGGTCTCGATGCTGTTGGCGGGCAAGCCGACCCGGCTCAGCGACCTGTTCCGCGAGCGCAGCGCTCTCGAGGAGGCCCGGCACCGGGCCCGGGCGATCCGCGGCAAGACGCTCGAGCTGCAGCAGGAGCGGGGCATCGCGGCCGGCTTCATCGCCATCGGGATGGCGACCTGGACGGTGCCGCGGGCGAGGCGCCCGCCGGCCGCACCGGTGCTGCTGCGCGCCTGCGTGCTGCGCCCGACCGACGCCACGCAGGACGACTTCGACGTGGTCCTCGGGCCCGAGGCGGAGCTCAACCCGGTCCTGCGCGAGTACCTGCGTTCCGAGCAGGGCATCGAGGTCGAGGCCGGTGCGCTGGCCGACCTCGCGGAGGTCGGCAACGCCTTCGACCCCTACCCGTCGTACGCCGCGCTCACCCACACCTGTGCGGCCGTCCCGGACTTCCACATCGCGCCGCGGCTGGTCATCGGCACGTTCTCCTGTGCCAAGCTGCCGATGGTCGCCGACCTGACGCTGCAGGGCGCGGGCCTGGCCGACCACGACGTCGTGGCCGCCCTGGCCGGCGACGAGTCGGCGCTGGCCGCGGTGCGGCTGCAGGTGCCGGAGGGCGACCCCGACCCGGATCCCGAGCGCGAGCACCTGGTGCTCGACGCGGACTCGTCCCAGCAGGCGGCGATCGACGCGGTGCGCGCCGGGGCGCACCTGGTCATCGAGGGCCCGCCGGGCACCGGCAAGTCCCAGACGATCGCCAACCTGGTCGCGGCACTCGCTGCCCAGGGCAGGTCCGTGCTCCTGGTCGCCGAGAAACGCGCGGCCATCGAGTCGGCCGTGGGTCGGCTCGGCCGGCTGGGGCTCGGCGACCTGGTCCTCGACGTGCACGACGGCGAGGCGAACCGGCGCGCGGTGGCCACCGCCCTGGCTGAGAGCCTCGCTGCGGCCCTGCAGCGCAAGCCGGCGGCCGGCGACCCCAACGCCGACACGCTTCGCGACCGGCGCTCCCGGCTGGTGCGCCACGTCCGGGCGCTGCACTGCACCCGCGACCCCTGGGGGGTCTCGGCACACGACGTGCAGGAGGCGATGGCGCAGCTGGCCGCCCGGCGCCCGGCGCCGACCTCGCACGTGCGGATCGGGCGCCCGGACATCCTCGGCCTGAGCCGCACCCGGGCGGTCGGGCTCGGGCGCCGGCTGCGGGACGCGGTCGGACTCGGTGCCTGGACCTCCGACGGCGACGACCCGTGGTTCGGCGCGCGGATCCTCACGACCGCCGACGCCACCCGGGCCCTGGACATCACCACCCGGCTCAGCACCGGCGAGCTCGCCGAGGTGGCCGACCGCCTCAACGACATCCTCGCGGAGTCCCGTGTGCCGCAAGGCGGCTCGCTGGCCGACTGGCAGGCGGCGTTCGAGACGATGCGGCGGGTGCGGCATACCCTCGAGGTCTTCCGGCCCGAGGTGTTCGACGTCCCGCTCGCGGAGCCGATCGCGGCGACGGCGAGCCGCGAGTGGCGGCTCGAGCACGACAGCCGCCTGGGGTGGCTCACCCGGCGCCGCGTCGCCCGCCAGACCAGGCGGCTGCTGCGTCCGGGCCGGCCACCGGCCGACCTGCACGGCGAGCTCGTCGCGGCGAGCGAGCAGCGGGACCACTGGGCCCGGCTGGTGGGAGGTGGCGGTCGTCCGGAGATCTCGCCGCGCCTCGACGAGGGGATCGAGCTGCTCGAGCTGGTCGGGTCCGACCTGGACTGGCTCGCCGCCCGGCTCGCCCCGGGGAGCGTGCCCGGGTCGGAGGCCGGCGAGGCGGCCCCGGCCGGGAGCGGGTCCGGGGTCGTGCCCGACACGGGCGGGGTCGTGGCCGGCCCGCAGCCGCCCGACCTGCGGGCGCTGCCGTTGGACGAGCTGCGCGCGCACCTGGCGGCGCTGGCCGCACGGGCCGACCGGCTGGCCGTGCTGCCCGACGTCACGGGGGCGCTCGACGAGGTGCGGGCCGCCGGTCTCGGGGCGGTGATCGACGAGCTCGCCGCCCGGGGGGTGCCGGCCGACGCGGTGCCCGCCGAGGTCGAGCACGTGTGGTGGGCCTCGCTGGCCCAGGACATCACCGTGCGCGACCCCGACTACGGCGCCCATGACGGAGCGGCGCTGCATCGCGTCGTCGACGAGTACGTCGCGGCCGACCACGCCCACCTCCGGGCCACCGTCGAACGGGTGCGCGGGGCCGTCGCGCGCAACGTCCGCGAGGTGGTCTCGGACCACCCGACGCACGAGGCGCTCGTGCGGGCCGAGGCGGGCAGGTCCCGTCGGCACACCTCCTTGCGCGACCTGATGACCCGAGCGGGTGCCACCCTGACCGCGATCCGGCCCTGCTGGGCGATGAGCCCGCTGGTCGTCGCGTCGACCCTGCCGCCCGGGCGCTGGTTCGACGTGGTCATCTTCGACGAGGCATCGCAGCTGCACCCGGCCGTGGCGGTCTCGGCGATCTCACGGGCCCGACAGGTCGTCGTGGTGGGCGACGAGCGCCAGCTGCCGCCCACGGACTTCTCGACGGTCGTGCCCGACACCGAGCCGACCTCCGACGGACCGGGCCTGGCCGGCGAGGACGTCGGGTCGCTCCTCGACGTGCTCGCGAGGATCCTGCCGACGCGCCGGCTGGCCTGGCACTACCGGTCGCGCGACGAGCGGCTCTTCGCCTTCGCCAACGCCGCGATGTACGACGGGTCGTTGACGACGTTCCCCGGTGTCGCGCTGAGCTCCCCGGTCCGGTTCGAGCCGGTCGAGGGGCTCGCGACGGTCCAGGAGGGGGTGCAGGCCATCGAGACCACCCGCTCCGAGGTCGAGCGGGTCGTGCAGCTCGTCCTCGAGCACGCCCGGACCCGGTCCGACGAGACGCTCGGGGTCGTCACCCTCGGGACCGCCCATGCCCGGTGCATCGAGGAGGCCGTCACGGCGGCCCTGCACGACCAGCCCGGCCTGGCGTCCTTCTTCGCACCCGACGCGCCCGAGTGCTTCTTCGTCAAGGACGTCGGTCGTGTGCAGGGCGACGAACGCGACGCGGTCATCCTGTCGGTCGGCTACGGCAAGACCCCTCACGGCCGGGTCCTGCACCGCTTCGGGGCGCTCAACGAGCCGGGCGGCGAACGGCGCCTGAACGTCGCGATGACCCGCGCCCGGCGGCGGATGACCGTCGTGTCGGCACTGCGCGCCGCCGACCTCGACCCCGAACGGCTGAAGTCCCCGGGCGCCGTGATGCTGCGCGACTTCCTCGCCTACGCCGAGTCCGGTGGTGTCGACCTACCGCGGGCCGAGACGACGGTCCCCACCGCCGACCCGCTGCGTCACGACCTCGCCGAACGGCTCCGCCGCGCCGGCCTGACCGTGCACGAGGACCTGGGGCAGGGAGCCGAGCGGATCGACGTGGCCGTCGAGGACCCCTACCACGTCGGACGCGGCCTGCTTGCCGTCGAGACCGACGGGCCACGGTATGCCGCCCACCGCAGCACGCGCGAACGTGACCGGCTGCGCGCCGAACAGCTCGAGCGTCTCGGCTGGAAGCCGGTCCGGGTCTGGTCCACCGACGTGTTCCGCGACCCCGCCCGGGAGATCTCCCGCATCGTCTCGATGGCTCGCGACCAGCCCTTCGCACCGCGGCCGGGGCGGACGGGGGAGGGGGTCTCGGCGCATGCGGACGTCGACGCGACCGCGCCTGTCGAGCCGGGCTCAGCGGTCGAGGCCGGTGCGCCGGTGCAGGCCGGTCCAGAGGCAGACAGCAGCTCGGTCCGGAGCGGGCCCAGGCGACGTCGCGTGTTCCGCAAGGGGACCGGAGCCGCCGCGGCGCTGGGTGACGGCGAGGGGTACGGGCCGACGCAGGACGACCTCGACCTGGGCTGGGGCGACCG
>NZ_JBDIAQ010000132.1:0-9845 GCF_039812505.1 Intrasporangium sp.
TACGGGCCCACCCCACCGCGCACGGGGCGGCGCGGGCGGCCCGCGAAGAAGGGGCCCAGGCTCGGGTCGTTGACCGAGCTGGCCGCCGGCGCGTCGTGGCGTGCCGTGCCGGTCCAGCGGTACGGGCGTACCGACACCGTCCAGGTCACGGTCATCGAGGCACTCTGGTACGGCTCGTTCGCCGACACCCCGGGCCGGCTCGTGCTGGTCCGCGACGAAGCCACGGCCACCGGGTACGACCTGGCCCTGTTCACCACCGACAGCACCGCCATGCCCGAGCAGCTGGTGGCCCGCTACGCCGACCGGTGGTCCATCGAGGTGGCCAACGCGACCGGCAAACAGGTCCTCGGCATCGGGCAGGCCCGCAACCGCCTCCCTCGCGCCGTCGAACGCACCGTCCCGTTCCAGTTCCTGACCCAGACCCTGGTCACCTACTGGTACGCCACGGCCGGGCACCACCCGGGCGACCTGGTCGGCCGCCTCGCGGCCGAGCCCTGGTACACCAGCAAGACCGAGCCCGCGTTCGAGGACATGCTCGCCAAGCTGCGCCGCACCCTGATCGCCGCCCGATTTACCGCCACCACCCCAGAACCACTCGACCCCAACATAATCCGCGACTACCAGCTCGCCTGTGCAGCCGCCGAAGCCGCGTAACCGCGAAAGTCAAGGGCACCGGCTCCGGAGAAAAGTCGAATCGGCCACCTCGCGCGCCTATCCGACGTACCGTTGGGTCACACGCGCGCGGACGGGCACGGGGTCGCAGTCCTGGACGCGGGCTGGACGGTTGGGGGGCTGAACTGGTGGACCGCGCACCGACGGACGGGCCGGCGACGAACCGGACACAGACGGACGGGGGCAGGGGCCGTCGCGGCTCGGGCCCAGACCCGGACCTGCCTCCACCGCTTCCGGTCAAACTGGTCACCTGGTGGCTGGCGACCCTGTGGCGTCGGTGGCCTCCTTCCTGGTGCTCGTGGTGGTTCCGTACCACGGCAACGACCTCGACGAACCATGGGGCGAGGTGTACGTGAGCAGCTACAAGATGTCGGGCCTGTGCCCCGTGACCGCGGTGGATGGGGTCAGTGGGCTGCCCCGCGTCCTGCTGGAGATCCCGGTGACGATCGGGTTCTACGCCTCGACCTTCCGCCCTACGTCACCATCGGCAGTGCCGTCCTCGGGGGCATCGCCTTGGTACGACCCCCCAAGGAATTCGGCCCGCTCGCGCGGCTGCTGGTGTTGCTCGTCGTGCTCCTCGCAGTCGCGACGACCGCGTTGTACTTCTCGCCGGTCGGCAGCTACCTGATGACCTGGGGGATGGACTGATGGACTCGACACAGATTCACGAGGGACCGAAGCCCCTGCCGGTCCGGCGCGTCGCCTGGTGGCTGGCCACCTTGGGGATGTCCGTGTCCGCCTGGGTGCTGCTCATGCTGGTCCCGTACTACGGCAACGACATCGACGACCTACCGGGCGGGGTGTACGTGGACCCGTCGAGCGTGTGGCCCCAGGCGGCCCTGGACACGGTCGGTGGGCTGTCCGGCGTCCTGCTGCAGATCCTGATCACGCCTGTGCTCCTCGCCGCGCTGTTCCTGCCCGTCATCGCGTTCGCCAGCGCGGCCTTCGGTGGCTTCGCCCTGGTGCCGTCGTCCTGGGGGCCGCCCTGGGAGCTCAGCCCGCCGGCCCGGCGGCTCATGTGGGTCGTGGTGGTCCTGGCCGTCGTGTCGTTCGCGACGTACCTCTCGCCGGTCGGCAGCGACGCGTGGTTCTGGTCGCTGGACTGACGGACCAGACGCAGCTGGACCGGACACACACCCGGACCCACGAGGAGCCCGCCTTTCTGCCCGTCTGGTTCGCGGCCCTGTGGCTGGCCGTCGTGGCCGGCATGGCGGCGGTCTGGTCTGGGTGCTCATGTTCATGGTTCCGTACTACGGCAACGACTTGGACCACCTGTCGGCAGAGGCATACCAGTAGCGCAGTAGCGACACAGCCCACAGAACCTCTGGCCGGAGATGGCCCTGGGTGCGATCGACGGCCCCGTCGGCGTCGTGGTTGGACTCATCTTCGGCCTGGGAGGTCTGCTCACCCTGATCCTCCTGCCGTGGGCTTCGGGCCTCAGCGCCATCCTCGGTCGGTGCCGTCCTGGTGCGCCGCCGGGACCTCGGCCCGACCTCCCGATGGCTGATGCGGTGTCCGACGGGTCCGAGGCCCGGTCCGCCAGTGGTAGCGATCCGCTCGGGTTGCCGGCGGAACCTGGCGACGGAGGGCGCTGGGGGCGCTCCGGATGCGGAGACTCGTCGGTCCGGGAGTGTTCCCGCAACATCCGCCGATCCGGTCACGCGAGGTCCACTTGCCACATATCGTTGGCGGCACGCAACCGCCGCGTCGGAGCGCGGTCCTGTATCGGGGGGATGGGCCGGAACGTGACAGAGACGCAGACCGAGATGCCCACCGCCCTGACCGTCCGGGTCGTCGCGTGGTGGCTCGCCGCCGTGGCCGTGAGTACGGCTGTGTGGGTGCTGTGCTTCGTGGTTCCCTACTACGTCAACGACCTCGACGAGCCGCTGCCGGCCGACTACTCGGGGCCGTTCTACGACTCTGATGAACTCTGGCCCTTCCCGCTGAACTCCACCGGGGTGTTCGGCTTCCTGTGGAACGCTCTGTGGACGGTGGCCTTCATCATTGCCTTGTTCGTGTCACCCGTCGTCGCGCTGTTGAGCACCCTGCTGGCCGGCTTCAACCTCGCGTTCCTCCCCACGGACATAAGGCCCACCGCGCGCCGGTTGCTATGGGCTGTCGCGATCGCGGCCGCCCTGCTGACCGTGCTGATCTTCTCGCCCTTCGGCCAGGCTCGCTGGGCCGACTGACCAGGACGACCGTTGGGTTCCGAGCCAGGTTCCCGACATCTGCCGAACCGACCGCATCGGGCGCGAGGCGAGCGTACCGTGGGCGAGACGGGAGGCGAGTTCGGGGCCTCGGCTCAGGATGGGGGGCGTCATGGCGCAGGCGGCGACGAGCACGAGGCATCCTTCCCTGAGCAAGCGCCTCGCGTTGGTCTGGCTCGGGGCCGTCATGCTCGCGGTGACCTTCTCTCCGCTCGGCCTTGCCTTGAACGCCTGGTGGCTGGACTGACCATGACACAGACGGCCACCGCACGACTGCCCACCTTCCTGACCGTCCGTGTCGTCGGCTGGTGGCTGGCCACGCTTGTCGCCGCCACGGCGGCCTGGGTGTTCGTATTCGTGCTGCCGTACTACGTCAACGACTTCGACGACCTGCCACCGGGTGTCTACTTGTCGGGCGGTATGCACGACCCATCCGAGGTCTGGCCCGCGGCCGATCAGTACGCGGTCGGCGGACTGCTCGGCTTCCTCTGGATCTCTCTGTGGGTGATTGCCGATGTTGCGGCTCTTTCGGTCCTGCCCGTCCTCGCGGTCGGCAGCGCCGTCGTGGGCGGCGGCATCCTGGGGTGGCCACCCGAGGACCTGACCCCGACTGCCCGGCGGCTCGTGTGGGCTCTCGTGGTCGTAGGCGTCATCGCGGCGGCGATGTACTTCTCGCCCTTCGGGACCGCCTTGAGGACCTGGTGGCTCGACTGAGGCCGGACGAACGGATCGGGCGGGTGTGAGTTATTGAGGGGTGATGACCTGCTCGGCGTCCTCGAACGAGCCTTCCCACCGCGGTGCACCCGTTGCCGGTGGCGTGGGTGGCTGTCCGCACCGCGTAGCTTTCATGTGTCGGGCAGGGACTCGAGGCGTGGCAGCGGGTGGGGCAGGTGGGGCTTGAACCCACGACCGACGGATTATGAGTCCGCTGCTCTGACCGGCTGAGCTACTGCCCCGGACGACCCGTTGCCCGTCCGGACAGGGTCGCCGGGAGTATATCCGCCGGGATCGTGCCGTGCGGCGCTCGATACGCTCGAAGCGTCCGCACCACGACAGAGGAGCACCATGACCGAGGGCATCCGGGTAGCCGCGATCGACGACGTCGAGCCGGGGGAGGCGCTGCTGCTGCCCCTCGAGCTGACCGGCACCGAGGAACCCATCTCGCTCTTCCGTGACGACGACGGCACCTACTACTGCATGGACGACACGTGCTCCCACGAGGACGCCTCCCTCTCGGAGGGCTGGATCGAGGCCTGCGAGGTCGAGTGCCCGCTGCACTCCTCACGGTTCTGCCTCCGCAACGGCCGTCCCATGTGCCTGCCGGCGACCGAGCCGGTCAGCACCCACCGGCTCGAGGTCCGCGACGGCGATATCTGGATCTTCCCCGGGGTGCCGGCCGACACCGCCGACCAGTGAACGCCGCGGCGGTGCGTCTGCTGGTGTGACTGTTCCGGATGGGGCACAATAGGCGGCGACTCTCGCGGGTCAGCTGAGCGGCATACCCACTGAGGACAGGGCACTGAGAGCGAACCACTGAGAACGAACCACTGAGAAGATGGCAGGACTGACCGGGCACGACCGGTCAGGCAGGACACGGCGAGACGGCAGAGCCGGCCAGGGAGCGCAAGGTCGTTGGGGAAGACGTCCCTTGCACTCGAGGAGGTCCGGATGTCTGCCGCGACGTCGCACACCACTACGCGCGGGGTGCTGTTCGTACACGGCACCCCGGCCGCGCTGTGCCCGCACATCGGCTGGGCCGTCGAGGCCGTGCTCGAACGCGCGGTGACCCTCGACTGGGTGGCCCAGCCGGTGCAGCCGCGCATGGTCCGGACCGAGCTGATGTGGACCGGCCCGGTCGGCACCGGTGCCGGGCTGGCCAGCGCCCTGCGCGGCTGGCACGGGCTGCGCTACGAGGTGACCGAGGAGGCCTCGCCGGTCTCGGACGGCTCCCGGTGGACCTATACGCCGAGCCTCGGCATCCACCACGCGTGGATGTCGGTCTCGGGTGACGTGGTCGTCAACGAGGACCGGCTCCGAGAGGCGATCGCGCGCAACGCCGGCGACCCGGAGGGCCTGCGGCACGAGATCGACCTGCTGCTCGGCTCGCCGTGGGACGCCGAGCTCGAGCCGTTCCGGTACGCCGGCGAGGGCGCGTCGGTGCGCTGGCTGCACAAGGTCGGCTGAGGTCGTGCCGGCCGGCCCTCGGGCCGGCCGACGACGGTACAGGCCCGGGCGGTTCGTGCGCCCGGGCCTGTACCGTTCCCTCCGTATGCCGCTTGCGCCCGCGTGCCCCTGGCCTCAGTAGGCGCGGATGGCGAGGGCGACGTTGTGGCCGCCGAACCCGAAGGAGTTGTTCAGGGCGAGCAGGTCCCCGTCGGGCAGCTTGCGGTTCTCGGTGACGACGTCGAGCGAGATCTCGGGGTCCTGGTGGTCCAGGTTGATTGTCGCCGGGATGACCCGGTTGTACAGCGAGAGGATCGTCAGGACCGCCTCGAGCGAGCCCGCCGCACCGAGCAGGTGCCCGGTCATCGACTTGGTCGCCGTGACGGCGATGCCGTCGGTCAGGTCGCCGAAGGCGCGGCGGATCGCGTTGTACTCGGCGACGTCGCCGACCGGGGTCGAGGTCGCGTGGGCGTTGATGTGGATCACGTCAGCCAGGCCGGCGCCGGCGTTCTGCACGGCGAAGGTCATCGCGCGGGCCGCCCCCGCGCCCTCGGGCTCCGGGGCCGTGATGTGGTGCGCGTCGGCCGACATGCCGACGCCCGCGAGCTCGGCGTAGATCCTGGCTCCACGTGCCTTGGCGTGCTCCTCGGACTCGAGGACCACCACTGCGGCCCCCTCACCGAGCACGAAGCCGTCGCGGTCGACGTCGTACGGCCGGGACGCCTTCTCGGGCGCGTCGTTGCGGGTGGACAGGGCCTGCATCGCGGCGAAGCCGGCGATCGGCATCGGGTGTACGGCGGCCTCGGTGCCGCCGGCCACGACGACGTCGGCCCGGCCCGAGAGGATCATCTCGATTCCTAGCCCCATGCTCTCGGCCCCGGACGAGCACGCGCTGACCGCCGTGTGCGAACCGGCGCGGGCGTGCAGCTCGAGCGAGACCGCGGCCGACGGGCCGTTCGGCATGAGCATCGGCACCGCGAGCGGGTAGACCCGGCGCGGCCCCTTCTCCTTCAGCACGTCCCACTGGTCCAGCAGGGTCCAGACGCCGCCGATCCCGGAGCCGATCGCGGTGCCGAGCCGCTCCGGATCGATCTCGGGGGCCCCGGCGTCCTGCCAGGCCTCACGGGCCGCGATGAGGGCGTACTGGCTCGACGGGTCGAGCCGCCGGGTCTCGACCTTCTTGAGCACCTCGATGGGAGGTGTGTGGATCGTTGCCGCGAAGTGGACGGGCAGCTCGTACTTGGCCACCCAGTCGAAGTCCATGGTGCGGGCGCCGGACCGTCCGGCAAGGATGGCGTCCCAGGTCTCGGGGACCGTGCCCCCGACGGGAGTCGTGGCGCCGAGTCCAGTGACCACGACGCGCTGGTCGCGAGTGGACGTCATATGAGGTGCTCCTCTGTCGCAGAAGTGAGGGTTGCTGGTGGCGGGGGCCGGGCCCGGCGTGACCGGCCGCCGGGTCGGTCACGCCGGGAAGTCCTCAGCCCAGGCCGTTGGAGATGAAGGTGACCGCGTCGCGGACCGTCTTGAGGTTCTTTACCTCGTCGTCGGGGATCTTCACACCGAACCGCTCCTCGGCGTTGACGACGATCGTCATCATCGAGAGGGAGTCGATGTCGAGGTCGTCGGTGAAGGACTTGTCGAGCTCGACCTCGTCGGTGTCGAGGCCGGTCTCCTCGTTGACGATCTCGGCGAGACCCCCGAGGATCTCCTGCTCGGACTGTGCCATCTGACTGCTCCTTTTGTTGGGGTGATGGTGCTGGGGATGCGGTGCCTGCCTCGGTCCCGATGACCCGCGGGACCAGCGGGAGAACGCGTCTCGTCAGGGAAGGACGATGACCTGCGCAGCGTAGACGAGTCCGGCCCCGAATCCGATCTGCAACGCGAGGCCGCCGCTCGGGATCTCCTTCTCGGCCAGCATGCGCGTGGTGGCGATCGGGATCGAGGCGGCCGAGGTGTTGGCCGTCGTGACGATGTCGCGGGCGACCGGGATGTCGGCCGGCAGCTTGAGCTGCTTGATCATCGCGTCGATGATCCGGATGTTCGCCTGGTGCGGGATGAAGGCGTCGAGGTCGGCGGCGGTGATGCCGGCCGCGTCGATGGCCTTCTGTGCGACCGGGGCCATGCCCCAGACCGCCCAGCGGAAGACGGCCTGGCCGGCCATGCCCAGCGTGGGCCACTGGGCGGCCGTGGGGGTCGCCTCCTCGCCGGCCTCGTCCTTGGGCGGGCCGCCGGCCGCCTCGGTCATGGTGCGGCCGCGGAAGCTCTTGCGGATGCCGGTCCACGGCTGGGTCTGGCTGATCGTGTCGCGCTGCTCGCCCTCGGATCCCCAGATCGTGGGGCCGATGCCCGGGGTCTCGGACGGGCCGATGACGCAGGCCCCCGCACCGTCGCCGAAGATGAAGGCCGTCCCGCGGTCGTACGGGTCGGTGAAGTCGGAAAGCTTCTCCACGCCGATGACCAGCACGTGGTCGGCCGTGCCGCTCTTGACCAGGTCGCTGCCGATGCCGACGCCGTAGCAGTACCCGGCGCAGGCGGCCGAGATGTCCATCGCGGGGGCGTTCGAGCCGAGCCGCGCGGCCAGCTCGGGCGCGGCGGCCGGTGTCTGGTAGGGGTGTGTCACGGTCGCCATGAGCACGAAGCCGAGCTGTTCCGGGGTGATCCCCGCGTGCTCCATGGCCTGGCGGGCGGCCGCCTCGGCCATGTCGATGACGCTCTCGTCGGGAGCCGCCCAGTGCCGGCTGACGATCCCGGACCGTTCGCGGATCCACTCGTCGCTCGAGTTGATCTGCGCGACGATCTCGGAGTTGGGCACGACCCGGGCGGGACGGTAGGCGCCGACGCCCATGATGCGCGAGTGCCGGGCGGGGGTCGGGGCCAGGATGGTGCCGGTGCCCTTGGGGGTGGGTGCTGTTGCAGTCGTGCTCACGAGATGGCCTTCTCAGTTGGTGGAGTGGGAGGTTTCAGTGTGCTCGCGGACGAGGTCGCGTGCCGCGTCGAGGTCGTCGGGGGTCTTCAGCGCCACGGCCGGGACCCCCTTCATCGCGCGTTTGGCGAGCCCGACGAGGGTACCGGCGGGGGAGACCTCGACCAGCCCCGTCACGCCGAGGTCGAGCATCGTGGTCATGCACAGGTCCCAGCGGACCGGGTTGCTCACCTGGCCGACGAGCCGCCGGACGACCTCGGCGCCGCTGGTGACCGCCTGCCCGTCGGCGTTGGACAACAGCGTCGCCGTCGGGTCGGCGGGGGTGATCGTCGCGGCGACCCGCGTCAGGGACTCGACCGCGGGAGCCATGTGCGAGGTGTGGAAGGCGCCGGCCACCTTCAGGGGGATGACCCTCGTCCTGGCGGGCGGCTGGGCCGCGAACGCCGCCAGCTGCTCGAGGGTGCCGGCCGCGACGATCTGCCCGCCGCCGTTGACGTTGGCCGGCGTGAGGCCGTGGTCTGCGATGGTGGCCAGCACCTCGTCCTGGTCGCCGCCGAGGACAGCCGACATGCCGGTCGGGGTGACCGCGCTCGCGGCCGCCATGCCCTGACCCCGCTCCCGGACGAACTCCATCGCCTGCTCCTCGGCCAGCACTCCCGCGGAGACGGCGGCGGTGATCTCGCCGACCGAGTGGCCCGCCCAGACACCGACCCCCGGCTTGTCGTCGGCCTCGAGGAGGGCGCCGAGCGAGACCAGCCCGGCCGCCACGATGAGCGGCTGGGCCACAGCGGTGTCCTTGATCGTGTCGGCGTCGGAGACCGTGCCGTGCTCGACGAGGTCGAGCCGGGCGGCCGCGCCGAGTCGGGCGAGGTGGTCGCGGGCACCGGGCAGCTCGAGCCAGGGGGTGAGGAAGCCGGGGGTCTGGGAACCCTGTCCAGGGCAGACGATCGCTAGCACCCCCCTAGCATCCCCGAAAGCGGGTGGATCTGGCGACCCCGGCTCGGGGCCGGGCCATCGCCTGTCGGCCGGAGCTCGCCCGAGCGGGAGGAGTGCAGCGCCCGGTCAGGGGCCGGGCGGTGCAGGCGACGACCCGCCACGAGGGCGGCATCTGCGGTGCCGAGCGGCCCCGGGTGCGATACTCGGTGCGTCAGCCGTCGCCGGGTTGCCGACCTTGGGTGTGCAGTGGGTCGGGGATCGCCGGAGACACTCCGTTCCCGCTCGCTCCAACCCCGTCGACGCCACCTACCCGGACCAGCCCTGCCAAGGGCCGGTGCCGTGCTGGTGGCCAAGGAGGTTTACATGATCCGGCTGCTCATCCGGGCCGCCATCTTCGTCGTCTCCGCGGCCGTGGGTCTGCTCGTCGCCGCGTGGGTGGTCGACGGGTTCCACGTGACAGCCACCGGTCTGGTGGTGTCGGCGGTCGTGTTCGCCTTGGCCCAGAGCATCCTGTCCCCCTTCGTCCTGAAGATGACGAAGAAGTACGCGCCGGCGCTCGTCGGCGGCTTCGGGCTCGTCTCGACGGTGGTCGCGCTGGCCGTGGCATCCTTCTTCGCCGACGGGCTGCGCATCTCAGGGGTCTCGAGCTGGGTGATCGGTGCCCTGATCGTCTGGCTCGTCAGCTCCCTCGGCGGGTGGTTGCTCCCCCTGGTCGTCCTGAAGAAGCGCCTGTCGAACGCCGAGTGACCCTCGAGCGCTCATCACCCGTGCAGCAGACCTGTAGAGCGAACAGCGTCCTGCACTCTCGATCACGAGAGGTGCACTCTCGATCGGGGGAAGTGCACTCTCGATCGGGGAGTCAGACCTTATGAGGGTCGCGGGTTGCCCGGGGTCTTGAGGCCGGGGCCTCGCGTATGCAGGATTCGTGGATCACCGGCCAGAAC
>NZ_JBDIAQ010000133.1:0-9806 GCF_039812505.1 Intrasporangium sp.
TCCTTGGTCGAGGTGCCAGCCGGATGTCCGGGGCTGTGCCTCACAGCATGGCACCGCGGTGGTCACCGACGTGCCGACAGCCCCTGGGTGGCCCGCCGGGCCCTGGGGCCGGTCGTCGAGCGGCGCCGCCGGACGTCGTTCCGCGTTCGTCGTGCCGCGTTCGTCGTTCCGCCGGGGACTGTCGGTGGGCTCGCCTATGCTCGCCGCAGCGAAAGGAGGTCCCCATGCTGACCCACGACGACCTGGCCCGGCTGCGTGACGGGCATCCCGCGTGGCGGCTGCTGCGCGCGGCCAACGCACCGCTCATCGTGGGCTTCCTCGGCCGGACCTTCGTCGAGCAGAACGTGCGGGTGCTGACCCGGGCCGAGCTGGTCAGCCGCCTCGACGACGAGCTCTACGCCCTTCGCGAGCAGCTCGGGCAGGACGCCTACCCCAAGTCGGCCTCGGCGTACGTCGCCGACTGGGCGGGCTCCGACTCGGCCTGGCTGCGGCTCTACTACGTCGACGGCAGCGACGAGCCGCACGTCGACGCCACGCCGGCGTTGGAGCGGGCGGTGGCCTGGGTCGCCAGCCTGCAGGAGCGAGCGTTCGTCGGCACCGAGTCGCGGCTGCACACGCTGGTCGGGCTGCTGCGACAGATCGTCCAGGGCAGTGACGCCGACCCGGAGCACCGGCTCGAGCTGCTGCGGGCGCAGCAGGCCCGGATCGAGGAGCAGATCGCCCGCGCGGAGGCGGGCGAGATCGACGTGCTCGACCCGACCGGCCAACGCGACCGCTACCAGCAGTTCGCGAGCACGGCCCGTGAGCTGCTGTCCGACTTCCGCGAGGTGGAGGTGAAGTTCCGCGCGCTCGACCGGCAGATGCGCCAGACGATCGCGGGCTGGGACGGGTCCAAGGGTGAGCTGCTCGACGAGCTGCTCGGCGACCGCAACGCGATCTCCGAGTCCGACCAGGGCCGCAGCTTCCAGGCCTTCTACGACTTCCTGCTGTCGGCCGACCGGCAGGACGAGCTGTCCGGGCTGCTCGAGGCGGTGCACCACCTCGACGCCATCGTCGCCGACGACCGGGTGCGCCGGATCGACCGTGACTGGCTCGCCGCCGCCGACCGCACCCAGTCGACGGTGCGGACCCTCTCCGACCAGCTGCGTCGGTTCCTCGACGACACGGTCTGGCTCGAGAACCGCCGGGTCATCGAGCTGCTCCGCAGCATCGAGAGCAGCTCGGTCGCCGCGCGCGACGCCGGCCCCGCGATCCACGGCGTCGGTCCCGAGATCCAGATGGAGCTGGCCGGTATCCGGCCCGAGATCAGCCTGCCGTTCGAGCGCCCGCTCTACTCGCCGCCGGCCCGGCCGCAGATCGTCAGCGCCGTGACCGAGGCAGCCGAGCCGGCCGAGACGAGCGTGCTGTTCGACGTCGACCAGGTCGACCACGCCCGCCTGGTCGGCCAGGTCCGGGCCGCGTTGCGGCACCGCCCCCAGGTCAGCCTCGGCGAGATCCTCGACGACGCCCCGCCCGAGCAGGGCCTTTCCGAGCTGATGGCCTACTTCGGGCTCAACGAGGACGGCATCGAGCTGGTCATCGACGACACGACCCGACAACGCGTCACCTGGACCGACGACGACCTGTGCCGTGAGGCCGACATCCCGACGCTGCTCTATGTCCGCCCCGACGGGAAGGACCCGGCATGACCGCCCAACCCAGCCCGACCCCCGCGATCACCGACGACGCGCTCAGCCTGTCCCGGATCGTCATCCCGTTGCTGCGCGGCGTGATCTACCAGGCCGACAACCCGAACGGGTGGACCCTGCTGCGCCGGCACCAGTCGCGGGTCCGCGACCACATGGCGGTCATGGGTCTCGAGCTGGTCATCGACGAGGCCGAGGGATACGCCCACCTGCGCCAGCTGGACCTCGACGACGTCGACATCCCTCGGCTCGTCCCGCGACACCGGCTCTCCTTCCGGGTCAGCCTGCTGCTCGCGCTGCTGCGCAAACGCCTGGCCGAGTTCGACGCAAGCAGCAGCGACCCGCGTCTCGTGCTGACCCGTGAGCAGATCGCCGAGCTGCTGCGCGTCCACCTTCCGCAGGGCACCAACGAGGTGCGTCTGACGGCCGAGGTCGACTCGCTCATCGGCAAGGTCGAGGCGCTGGGCTTCCTGCGCAGGATCATCGGGCAGGAGCACACCTACGAGGTGCGCCGCATCCTGAAGGCCTACGTCGACGCCCAGTGGCTGGCCGAGCTCGACGAACGGCTGCGCGAGTACCTGGCCACGCTCGAGCCCGACGACGCTGCCGCCGGCGCCACCACTTCCCCCGGCGCCCCCGACCGAGAGGACCGGACCGATGGATGAGCTCCCTCTCGACGGCTGCCTCGGCGCCCCCGGCTACCGGCTCGACCACATCGAGCTGCTCGGCTGGGGCACCTTCGACCGGGCGGTGTGGCGCTTCGACCTCGGCGGCCACACCTCCCTGCTCACCGGCGACATCGGCTCGGGAAAGTCGACCCTCGTCGACGCGATCACCACCCTGCTCCTGCCGGCCCAGCGCATCTCCTACAACAAGGCGGCCGGCGCCGAGACGAGGGAGCGCAGCCTGCGCTCCTACGTCCTGGGCCACTGGAAGTCCGAGCGGAGCGAGACGACCGGCCTGTCCCGGCCGGTGGCGCTGCGCGACCACACCTCCCACAGCGCCGTCCTGGCCGTGTTCCGCAACGAGCGGCTCGACTCGTCGGTGACCCTCGCGCAGGTCTTCTGGCTGCCCGACGACCATGCCGGCCAGCCCAACCGCTTCTACGTCGTGGCCGACCGGGAGCTCGGGATAGTCCGTGACCTCAGCGACTTCGGCACCGACGTCACCGCGCTGAAGAAGCGCCTCCGCGGCGTCGGCATCACCCCGCACGCGACCTTCCCCGAGTACGAACGGGCCTACCGTCGCGCCCTCGGCGTTCCGTCGAGCCAGGCGATGGAGCTGTTCCACCAGACCGTCTCGATGAAGTCGGTCGGCAACCTGACCGAGTTCGTCCGCGCCCACATGCTCGAGCCGTTCGACGCCGCCACCCGCGTGCGGGGGCTCATCGAGCACTTCGAGGACCTCACCGCGGCACACGACGCCGTCATCAAGGCGCGCGCGCAGCTGGCCGCGCTCGACCCGATCGTCGCCGGTTGCGACGAGGTGGACCGCCTCGGTGCCGACCTCGCCGCGGCGACCGACGCCCAACAGGCCCTCCGGTATGCCGCTGCCACCGTCACGCTCGAGCTGCTCGGCGCGGCCGCCGAGGAGACCGAGGTGCTGCTCGCCCACGAGCGGGCCGCACACGAGGGGGCCGAGCGTGAGGTGGCGACGCTGCGCGCCGAGCAGCAGGGGCTGCGCGACGCCCGCGCGGGGCACGCCGGCGGACGGGTCGGCGCCCTCGAGGAGGCCAGGCAGCGGCATACCGAGGAGAAGCAGGCCCGCGCGAAGCGGCACCGCGCGTGGAGTGACGACCTGGCCGCCGCCGGGCTCGAGCGGTTGGCCGACCCCGAGGAGTTCCCACGCATCCGCGGCGAGGCGCTCGATGCGCAGACCGCCGTCGACGAGGAGAGCACCCGGGTCGGGGAGGGACAGAACGAGCACGTGGTCGAACGGCACCGGCTTCGGACGGAGTCCGACGAGATCCGCGCCGAGCTGGTCAGCCTGCGCCAGCGCCGGTCGAGCATCCCGCGCGAGCTGCTGACCCTGCGCGACCGCCTCTGCGAGGAGTCCGGCGTCGCCGAGGCGCGGGTCCCGTTCGTCGGCGAGCTGCTCCAGGTGCGTCCCGGCGAGGACCGCTGGCGGGGGGCCGCCGAACGCGTGCTGCGCGGCTTCGCCCTGTCGCTCATCGTCGACGACGCCGACTACCGTCGGGTCGCCGACTGGGTCGACGGCCACCACCTCGGCACCCGGCTGGTCTACCACCGGGTCCGACCCGCCGAGCGGCACCAGCCCGCCGCGCCGGTCTCCGGCACCCTCGCCGCCAAGCTGGAGCTGCGCGACAGCCCGTATGCCGCTTGGCTGGGCGCCGAGCTCACCGCTCGGGCCGCGCACGAGTGCGTCGACAGCCTCGACGACTTCCGGCGGGTCAGCCGGGCGGTGACCGTGCGCGGTCAGGTCAAGTCGGGCAGCTTCCACGAGAAGGACGACCGGCACCGGGTCGAGGACCAGTCCCGCTACGTCCTCGGCTGGGACAACAAGGCCAAGCAGGACGCCCTCATCGAGCGCGGCACGCGCGTGCAGGAGCAGCTGAACTCCGTCGACGGCGCGATCCGGCAGGCCGAGGCGCGACAGCGCGAGCTGCGGCAGCGCCGCGAGGCACTGACCCGGGTGCTCGTCGTCGACGACGTGCGCGACATCGACTGGTGGTCCTGCTCGCGGGCGTTGCACGAGGTCGAGCGGGAGCTCGCGCTGCTGGTCGACGCCTCACGCGAGCTCGCGCAGATCGATGCCCGCCTCGCGGTGGTCGAGACCGAGCTGGGCAACGCCGAGGAGCGGCGCGGCCGGCACGAGCGAACCCTGGGCGGGCTCGAGCGCCGGCTGGCCGACCTCGACTCCGACCGGCAGCGCAACACCGAGGTGCTGGCCGGGATGGCGGCGTCGGCCCGGCCCGCCGTCGAGCAGGCGGCCTCGACGCTGCGCTCTCGCGGGGTCGCGAGGACGGACGCCGTCCCGGGCGTCGCCGAGCAGCTGCGCGCCGAGCTGGTCGAACAGTCGACGACCCTGTCGCGCCGGCTCAACAGCGCCACCTCGCGCACCGAGCGGCTCATGGACGCGCTGCGCCGCGACTACCCCGCCGAGACCACGGAGATGGACGCGAGCATCGAGGCGGCCGGCGAGTTCCGGGAGTTTCGCGAGCGAGTGGCGCGAGACGACCTGCCGCGGTTCGAGGCGGACTTCAAGCGCTTCCTGAACCAGAACACGATCCGCGAGATCGCCGGCTTCCAGACCCGACTGCTGCAACAGTCCAAGGAGATCACCGAGCGCATCCGGATCATCAACACCTCGCTGCGCGACATCGACTACAACACCGACCGGTTCATCCGGCTCGACGCCGTGGCCACTCCGCTCACCGAGATCCGACAGTTCCGCGCCGACCTGCGGGCCTGCACCGAGGGTGTACTCGGCGGTGAGACCGACGACCTCTACTCGGAGCAGAAGTTCGACCAGGTCCGCGCGCTGATCGCCCGGTTCCGGGGGCGTGAGGGCTTCGCCGAGCACGACCGACAGTGGACGGCGCGGGTCACCGACGTGCGCAACTGGTTCGTCTTCAACGCCTCCGAACGGTGGCGCGAGTCCGACGAGGAGCACGAGACCTATGCCGACTCCGACGGCAAGTCGGGCGGCCAGAAGGAGAAGCTCGCCTACACGATCCTCGCCGCCTCGCTCGCCTACCAGTTCCGCCTCGACACGTCCGGTGGGTCAGCTCGCACCTTCCGGTTCGCCGTCATCGACGAGGCGTTCGGCCGCGGGTCGGACGAGTCGACCCGATACGCGCTGCAGCTGTTCAAACGGCTCGGGCTGCAGCTGCTCGTGGTGACTCCCCTACAGAAGGTGCACACCATCGAGCCGTTCGTCCGCCGGGTCGGCTTCGTCGACAACCCGAGCGGACGGTCCTCCCGACTGCACAACCTGACCATCGAGGAGTACCAGCGGGAGCGGGCCGCCACGGCGATCGCCCGTGTCGCCGGGCTGGTGGAGAGCCACGAGGCATGACCGCTGTGCAGGACGGCTGGACGAGGATCGAGCAGGTCCGAGCCGTGCTCCGGCGACGCTGGGACCGGGGCGAGCTGCTGCGCACCGTCGTGGGCGACCAGGCGTGGAGCCCGATCCGGGTCCCGCTGCGCGCACCGACCGCGCGCGAGCTGGCCGGCGACTTCGGGGCGGTGCAGGACTGGGCCGCGTCACTGCAGCGCGCCGCCGGGTCCGGTCGGTCGGCCGCGTTCCGCCTCGAGACGAAGGCGGTCGGCGGTCGGCTCGTCGGGTCCAACGCACTGCCTCGGGCCGCCTGGTTCGACGAACCCGACCAGGTGTGGCGCCTGCTGCGCGTGACCGAGGAGGTCGCCGCCTACCGACGGTTGTTGCAGCTGAGCGCCGCCGCGGACCAGGCCATCGCCGGCTGGGCGATCGCCCACCCGATGAAGGCGCTGGACCGGGCGGACATCTGGCCCAAGGTCATCGACACGGCGCTGTGGCTGCGCGCGAAGGCGGGGACAGCGGCATACCTTCGTCAGATCGACGTGCCCGGGGTGGACACGAAGTTCATCGAGGGCCACCGGTCGCTGCTGGCCGAGCTGCTCGACGCGATCGCTCCCGGCCTCGCGGACGAGTCCCGCACGGCAGGAAGGGACTTCGCGCGAAGGTACGGCTTCCGCGACAAACCGGCGATGACCCGGCTGCGGTCGCTGGACGGCACCGGGCTGTTCGACGGGCTGACCGACGCCACGGTGCGGGTCGACGAGCTCGCCACGCTCGAGCCCGCGGCCCGGCAGGTGCTCGTCGTCGAGAACGAGATCACCTTCCTCGCCCTGCCCCGGGTGGTGGGCGCGATCGCGTTCTTCGGGGCCGGGTTCGACGTGCTGCGCCTCGGGCGGATCCCCTGGCTGCGCGATCGCGACGTCGTCTACTGGGGTGACCTGGACACCGACGGTTTCGTCATCCTCGACCGACTGCGCAGCCGGCTCCCCCAGGTGCGCAGTGTGCTCATGGACCTGCAGACCCTCACCGGGCATGCGGACCAGTGGACCACCGACCCCACCCCATCCCGGGCCACCCTCGAGCGGCTGACGCCCGACGAGGCTCACGTGTACCGCATGCTGCGCGACAACGAGCTGGGCACGTCGGTCCGGCTCGAGCAGGAGCGCGTCAACTACGCCCACGTGCTGGCCACCCTGCCGGCGGCGCTCTGACCGACGCTGCGAGCTGCCGCCCCTGCGGTCCGGCCGCGTCGTCAAGGCCCTGCGCCGGCACCGCTGCACCCTGCTTCGGGCCGTGGTCCGACTGTCAGTGGTCCAGCGGCCGCGTCGACACCCACTATCAGGCCGCGGTCCGATTGTCGGTGGGCTAGCGGCCGCGTCGACACCCACTATCGGGCCGCGGTCCGATTGTTCATCCGCATCTCGACATGGGCAGGCGACCCGCGGCCGTGAGCCCTTGAGTGAGGACCCGGGTTGGGCCAACCATGGAGGAATGGTCAATACCGAGCCCGAGCACTACGTGCGGCCGAGCGTGGCTCGCCCGTACTGGGCCAAGCACGCGTACGAGATCCTGGTCGAGACCGCTGGGCGCTACGACGCGGTCATCACCTACGCCGACTTCGGTGAGCAGATCCAACAGCGGTCGGGACTGTGGACCAAGGCAGCGGCCGGCAACTGGGTCGCCGCCCTGCTCGTGGACCTCACCAAGGTCAGCAACGTGCGTGGCGAGCCGGCTCTGGCATCCCTGGTCGTGCACCAGCAGGACGGGCAGGTCGGGGCCGGGTACAACGAGGTGCTCCGCGCCGCCGGGCTGGGACGGATCGAGGACCCCGTGGCGCGGGAGCTGCAGGCAGCGACCACCCGGCTGGAGTGCTACCGGCACTGGGGCGCCGACGTCCCTGCGGACGCCGCGCCGCATCTCGCCCCGGCGGCGCGCAGGACCCGGCCTCGCCGCCAGAGCCGACCTCCTCGGAGTCACGCAGCCTCCAGCACGGTCCGGCGTGGCGCGGTGTGCCCGACCTGCTTCATGGAGATGCCGCTGTCCGGCGCATGCCCCAACTGCGCGGAGTGAACTGCCTGCGGTCTGCCGCGTGGGACCGCGTGGATCGGTCGCACACCGGCCAAGGCCGAGCGGGCGTCGGCCCTGCCTCGAAGAACGTCAGGCAGACGCGATCTGCTCCCCGACTCCGAGATGGGCCCGGTCCGCGGCGGCGCGGCCGGAGTGCCAACCCTCGGCGTCGCGACCGACCCGCACCGCCTTGTCGCGAAGATCAGGGAACCAGTCATCGACCACCTGCTGGACGTGCTCGGCCCGGGCCGCCAGCAGTGGGACGAGCTCGCGTCCGGCGGAGCGACCCTCGGCGGTGGCGGTGTCGACCTCCTGGCCGGCAACCTGCTGGAGCCGCTCGCCGACGCGGGCCCCATACGCCATCAGGAACGAGTGCCGGAAGGACCTCGTCCGGCTCCGGCCATACGCGTCGGTGCGCGAACCGGCGGAGGTCACCGCCCGGGTGGCCTGCACGAGCAGCGAGGTGAAGAGGACCTCGACGCTCTCGAGGTCGGCCTCGAAGCCGACGACGGTGCCGAAGCCGAGCTCGCGGTTCCAGACCAGCTTGCACCGGTTGGCCGAGGCGACGGCGTTCAGGAGCATGGCCTTGGCGCTGTCGTACGGGTTGTCTATACCGATCCGACGACCGTGCGGCCGGTCCGGCGCAGCGCCGGACTCGTCACCGCCGGCGGCGAGCAGCGCGGCGTCGATGCTGTGTCGCGCCATGAGTGCCTGCGCACCAGCGGTGAACGTCTCTGCCTCGGCCTCGAAGGTGGTCGACTCGGCCTTGGCCAGCAGCTGCCGCACGCGGGACAGGATCCGCTCGTCGACCGTGGGTCTGTCCGGCTGTCCGGAACCAGGGGCGGACGGGGAAGGGCGCGGTGGCACCACCGACCCCGGCAGCGGCGTGAGGCACTCGAGCCGAGGCAGCGTCAGGAGGAGGTGCAGCACGGCCAGCGTCCGGGTCAGCAGTGTCGGCCAGTCGAGACCGCGCTCCCGGTGGGCGTCGAGTAGGGTCTCGGAGGCCGCCCACCAGACACCGCCGCCGACCTCGTCGAGCTGCCCGAGCCACCGGGGGTCGACGGTCGCGGCCGCATAGCGCCCCAGCTCGAGGCTCATCACGTCGGTCACGAGAGCCTGCTCCGGTGCCGTGAGCGCCTTCCCGGCGTAGCGATGGACGTCGGCCGGCTGCCACCCACGTCGCCACGCCTCGGTCGTCGCGTCGGTGAGCGAGGTGACGAAGTGGGCGACGACGACGCGCCGGGTCACCGGCGCGTTGCAGACCCGTGCGAAGGCCACCGCTGCGGCGTCGGCCCCCGACTGGTCACCACGGTCCATGGCGGCCAGCGCGTCGTGCAGCAGTGCCGGCACCAGAGCCGCCAGCACTTCCGGGTCCGCCTGCCCGGGGGCGTCCCCACCCGCTCGAGGACTCCGTGCGCCGAACGAGGCACCTGGCTGTCGAGGCGTGCTCCCACGCTGGGTGCCAGACCCGTTCCGTCGCCTACGGCCCTTGCCCATGGCCCACCTTCCGTCCGTCTCGCGGCCAGCCTGCCATGCCGGCCGTCGTCCGGTCGTCTGCCACGCAACAGCTGTGGACAACCAGTTCGCCCGGGCCGGCTGGGTATGGGGGTGGCTCCGATCGCCGGCGCCGTCCCGGACACAAGGCGCCGACAGTGGCCATCCGTCCGCAGTGCTGCCGACCCGCCGAGCCCACTGGAGCGAGGAACGAAGGGGACGGGAACGGCGCCCGGTCGACCGGCCCGGCCGCGTGACCCTCACCACCTGCTCCGCCACGGGGAGCAGTGGGCCCGCTGCTCCCCGTGGCGGAGCAGGTGGTGAGGAAGCCCCGATCTGGGGCGGGGCTCCTTCGCGCCCGGGACCCGGAACATCGGCTGGGCCCGTCGCGTGGCTCGCCGGCTTCGCCCGACCGGGGCCGTCCTGACGCACACCCGGGGACCGGGCTCCAGCCGACGGCTAGGCTCGGGAGTCCGCACACGACAGGAGGCCGGCCGGTGTCATCGAGGAAGCGCGCCGGGCAGGCGCCGACACCGGAGC
>NZ_JBDIAQ010000134.1:0-9806 GCF_039812505.1 Intrasporangium sp.
GGGCGCTCAAGCCTCTCTTGCGGGGCGCGGCGGACTCCTCTGCTGAGGAGCAGGCCGCACGAGAGCGCCGGGCGCAGATCCCGTTGCTGCTGAGCCGCCGATGAGAATGTGTGCGGGAGCCTGCGTGCCGGCTCGGAGGTGTCGGGCGCTACGGCTCGCGGCGAGTCCGCGACTGGTGGTGGTGTACCACATCGGATGAGGCCGCCGTCTGTCACGGTCGCTGGACACCGTTATGAAGCCCCGTCCTGACGACGGGGATGAGCCCGCCAGTACCGCCCTACCGTGCTGAAAAGGCTCGCCGCAATGAAGCCCCGTCCTGACTACGGGGATGAGCAACAACGTCGAGGCGTGGCGTGACGCCCATCACCGGGTTCGGAGTGGCGGAGCCTGAGCGGCTCCGCCACTTCAGCGGCCCAGAAAACTCCGTCATCCGCAACCGCTGACGACCAACCATCAGAAGCCGGCGCTCTCTTCCAACCACCCGATAGGTTCATCTCGGTGGGGCGGGCCTCATTGCGGCTGATGCTTGGTGGCCGGGGAGGTCGCGGCCCAGAAGTCCTTCCCGCCCCCAACTCATCTGTGACGAGCGTCACCGGTGCCGTGGTGGACTCGGGTCGACCTTGGAATCTCACCCTCGAGCGCGCTCCTATCGACGGCCATCCCTGGGAATCGGTGTCACCACAGCCGGGTTACATAGGGGGTTGAAGGGAGGGGTGCCATGTCCGGGTCACCGTGGATGATGATGCGGTCGCTCTCGCGCGACGCGTCCGTGAAGGACGCCACCCTCGCGCCCGGGACCCGGCGCCGGGTGTTCGGCTACGCGCGTCCGTACCGCCGCCCCATCGTGGCCTTCCTGCTCGTGGTGGTCCTCGACTCCATCCTCGTGGTGGCCGTCCCCCTGCTGCTGAAGGACATCATCGACGACGGTGTCATCCCGCACGACTCGTCCGTCGTCGTCCGGCTGGCCGTGGTCGTGGCCGGCATCGCCATCCTGGACGCGGTCCTGACCGTGATCTCTCGGTGGTTCTCGGCCCGGATCGGCGAGGGCCTGATCAACGACCTGCGCTGCGAGGTGTTCGGGCACGTGCTGCGCCAGCCGATCGCCTTCTTCACCCGGACCCAGACCGGTTCGCTGGTCTCACGGCTCAACAACGACGTCATCGGCGCCCAGCAGGCCTTCACCTCGGTGCTGTCCAACGTCGTCAGCAACGTCGTCTCGGTCGTGCTCGTCGTCGGCGCGATGCTCGCCCTGTCCTGGCAGCTGACGCTCGGCGCGCTCGCCCTCGTGCCGCTCTTCCTCATCCCGGCCAGGTTCATGGGGCGTCGCCTGGCCGCGCTGGCGCACCGGCAGATGGTGCTCAACGCCGACATGGGCACCCGGATGACCGAGCGCTTCAACGTCGCCGGGGCCCTGCTCGTGCGCCTCTTCGGCGACCCCGCCCGCGAGCGCGCCGAGTACGCCGAGCGCGCCGGCAACGTCCGCGACATCGGCGTCGAGATCTCGCTGAACCGCTCCTTCTTCATGGCTGGTATGACGTTCATCGCCGCGGCCGCGACCGCCATGGTCTACGGCTTCGGCGGGCTGATGGCAGTGGCCGGGTCGCTGACGGTCGGTACGCTGCTCGCCCTCGCGGCGCTGCTGGCCCGGCTCTACGGGCCGCTCACCTCCCTGTCGAACGTGCGGGTCGACGTGATGACCGCGCTGATCTCCTTCCAACGGGTCTTCGAGGTGCTCGACCTGCAGCCGCTGGTCGACGAGCGGCCGGGTGCACGGCCCCTGCCGGCCGGACCGCTCGGCATCGAGCTAGACGACGTGACTTTCCGCTACCCGTCCGCCGACGAGGTGTCGCTCGCCTCGCTCGAGTCGATATCGACCGGCGATCGGCGGGCCGGCGGCACGGTGCTGCACGGCGTGTCCCTCGCCGTCGAGCCGGGTGAGCTCGTCGCGCTGGTCGGTCCCTCGGGCGCCGGCAAGACCACTCTGACCTCGCTGGTGGCGCGCCTCTACGACCCGACCTCCGGCACCCTCCGCGTCGGCGGAGCCGACCTGCGTGGCGTCACGATGGCCTCGCTGCGGGACCGCATCGGTGTCGTCACCCAGGAGGCCCACCTCTTCCACGACACGATCCGGGCCAACCTGCTCTACGCTCGGCCCGACGCCACCGCCGGGGAGCTCCGTGACGCCCTCGAGGCCGCCCAGATCGCCCACCTCGTCGACGACCTGCCCGAGGGCCTGGACACCGTGGTCGGCGACCGCGGCCACCGACTCAGCGGCGGCGAGAAGCAACGCCTGGCGATCGCCCGGCTGCTGTTGAAGGCACCCGACATCGTCGTGCTCGACGAGGCGACCGCGCACCTCGACTCCGAGTCCGAGCTCGCGGTCCAGCAGGCCCTCGACGCGGCGCTGCAGGGGCGGACGTCGCTGGTCATCGCCCACCGGCTCTCCACGATCCGGCAGGCCGACCTGATCGTCGTGCTCGACGAGGGCCGGGTCGTCGAGACCGGGCGCCACGAGCAGCTGCTCGCGGCCGGAGGACTCTACGCGCACCTGCACGCCACCCAGTTCGGCCGCTCCCGGGACGGTCACGCCCGGCACGGGTTGCCCGGCGTGCCGGACGGAGCGCACGACGGGTTCGAGCCGGTCGCCCAGGCGCACAGCGCTCAGTAGTCCTCCTCGTCCCAGATCCGGACCTTCTTCGGCTTCGGCGGTGCCGGCGTCCCGTCGCCGGCCGCACCCCTCGCCAGCAGCTCGCGGCGCATCGCCCAGATGACGAACGCGATCCCGCCCGGCATCGTGATCCACCACTGGATCGCGTACGCCTGGTGCGGGCCCAGGTCCTGGGTCGGGCGCGGCAGCAGCGTCACCGGATGACCCGAGGAGGCGGTCGGCGGTGACTGCGACCCGAGCACCAGGTAGATGTCCGCCGGGCCGACCGCCGGCCGCTGGGCGCGCGCGTCCGCGACGTTGATGCTGGCCAGCTGGCCCGCGGGCAGGTCGCGCCCGAGCGACGGCTCGCCGGTGCGCAGCCACCCCGTGACCTCGACCGGGCCCGGCGGCGCCGCGTCCACCCCGGGGACCTCGGCGGCGGTCGTGGCGTTCGGCACCCAGCCGCGATCCACCAGGAGCGTGCCGGAGCCGGTGGTCAGCGGCGTGAGCACCTCGAAGCCGGGGACGGTGTCGAGCGTGCGGTTGCGCACGAGCAGGTCGGCGTCAGCGGCATACCTGCCCTGCGCGGTGACCCGCGTCCACTGGTCCTCGGGGCGCAGCGGACGCTCGAGCAGCGTCGGCGTCAGCGGGACGGGCGCGGCGTCGTAGTTCGTCGCGATCGCGGTGGCCTTGGTCTGCTTCTCGACGTACCGGCCCCACTGCCACCGGCCGAGCATGAAGCACGCCATCGCGAACACGATGGCGAGCAGGGTGCCGACCAGCCATCTGCGGGTCAGCCACAGGCGCAGCACCCCTGCACGGTACCCGGCTTACAGTAGGGCGTATGACGCACCCGCTGCCGCTCGCCCGCCCGGCCGGCCTCGTCGACCAGTTCGGTCGCGTGGCGCGCGACCTGCGCGTGTCGGTGACCGACCGCTGCAACCTGCGCTGCACCTACTGCATGCCCGCCGAGGGGCTGCCGTGGCTGCCGAAGGCCGAGATGCTCACCGACGACGAGCTGCTCCGGGTCATCGGCGTGTTCGTCCGCGACGGGGTGACCCAGGTGCGGCTGACGGGCGGCGAGCCGCTGCTGCGGCGCTCCATCGTCGAGCTCGTCGCGGGCATCGCCGCGCTTACCCCGCGCCCGCGGATCGCCATGACCACCAACGGCGTCGGCCTCGCGCGGGTCGCCCAGGGCCTGGCCGACGCCGGCCTCGACCGGGTCAACGTCAGCCTCGACACGATCGACGCCGAGACGTTCACCCGGCTGACCCGCCGCGACCGGATCGACGACGTCGAGGCGGGCCTGAAGGCGGCGGCCGACGCCGGCCTGACCCCCGTGAAGGTCAACGCCGTCGCGATGCGCGGCGTCAACGACGAGGCGGTCGCCGACCTGCTCGGCTGGTGCCTCGACCGCGGCTACGAGCTGCGGTTCATCGAGCAGATGCCGCTCGACGCGCAGCACGCCTGGGACCGGCGCGACATGGTCACCGCAGAGGAGATCCAGGCCCGCCTGTCCGAGCGGTACACCCTGACCCCGCTGCCCGCTGCGGACCGGGGCAGCGCCCCGGCCGAGCGGTTCCTCGTCGACGACGGGCCCGGCACGGTCGGGATCATCGCGAGCGTCACGGCGCCGTTCTGCGCGGCGTGCGACCGCACCCGCCTGACGGCCGACGGGCAGGTGCGCAACTGCCTGTTCTCCCGGACCGAGACCGACCTGCGCACCCCCCTGCGCGCCGGGGCCAGCGACGAGCAGCTGCGCGACCTGGTCCGCGGCGAGATGTGGCGCAAGCGGCGCGGGCACGGCATCGGCGACCCCGACTTCGTCCAGCCGGACCGGCCGATGAGCGCCATCGGCGGCTGAGCCGCTGGCCGCACCGCGGCGCGCACCGGGCCGGCCGGGCCGGCTCACCGTGTCAGGTACTGGATCGCCAGGCTCGAGACCGACACGACCACCCACAGCACCGCGCCCAGCAGCAGCGGCCGGAAGCCGGCGCGCCGCAGCGCCGCCAGGTCGGTGGTGAGCCCGATCGCGGTCAGCGCCATGGTGATCAGGAAGACCGCGGCGAACTGCAGCGGGTCCTGCATCCCGCCCGGGACCAGGCCGAGGCTGTTGAGTGCGGCCGCGACGAGGAAGCCGACGAGGAACCACGGCACCAGCCGCTTCTTGGGGACCTTCGCCAGCAGCCCGCCCGGGCGCTGCCCGTGGTCCCGCCGCGCGACGAGCACGCTGAGCCCCAGACTGACGGGGATGATCATCAGCGTGCGGGTCAGCTTGACCACCACGGCATGGTCACCGGCCTCGTTGCCGAAGACGGTCGCCGCCGCCACGACCGAGGACGTGTCGTTCACGGCGGTGCCCGCGAACAGGCCGAAGGCGTCCTGGCTCATGCCCAGCAGGTGGCCGAGCGGCGGGAAGAGCAGCACCGCGGTGACGTTGAACAGGAAGATGGTCGAGATGGCGTACGCGATGTCGTTGTTGCGAGCCCGGACCACCGGGGCCACCGCGGCTATCGCGGAGGCGCCGCAGATGCCCGTCCCGACGCCGATCAGCGTGCGCAGGTCGCCGTCGATGCCGAGCAGGCGGCCCACGTAGTAGCACGCGACGAGACAGATGACGAGCGTGCCAACCATGGTCGGCAGCGAGCTCGCGCCCACCTGCGCGATCTGCGCGAGGGACAGCCGGAAGCCGAGCACCACCACCGCCAGCTGCAGGACCGTCTTGGCGCAGAACCGGATCCCCGCCGCGAGCCGGTCGGGCACGCGGACGACCTGCGAGACCACCCCACCGATGACGACCCCGGCCACGGGGCCGCCGACGATGGGCGCCAGAGACCCGAGGTACGTGGCGCAGACGGCGATGCCTGCGACCACCAGCAGACCCGGGACCAGCGCGGCGGCCCGGCGGCGGTCGGCGGTGGTCATTCCGGAATCCTCCTGCAAAGCGTCGGCCGGCCCCGGAGGGGCGGCGGGTGATCCGGCGGTCAGCCGTCGGCGTCGGTCAGATCCTCCACCGGGATGACCTCGATCAGGAAGCCCCGCAGCGCGACGAAGTCGGCCAGCGACTGCCGGTGCAGCTCGCAGGCCAGCCACACCTTGCGGCGGTCCGGCTTGTGCAGCTTGGGGTTGTTCCACACGACCGCATGGCGGGCGACGGCGCGGCAGCCCTTGGCGCTGCAGACGTACGCCGCCGGCTCGTCCGGGCCGGTCACCGGCCGAGCTGCTTCGTCTTGTCCTGCTCCGGGGTGACTGGCGTGATGTGGCCGTCCTCGCGCGGGCGGACCGCGTTCGCGATGACCACGGCGAAGTAGGGCAGCGCGACCGCCGCGATGATCTCGACCCAGCGCAGCCATCCGCTCGAGACGAAGACGAGGCCGAAGCAGACGATACGGATGCCCATCATCGTCAGGTAGCGCCGGATGCGCTGCGCCTGGTCGTCGGTGCTCGACGTCTGTGCCGAGGTGACGGTGTGGACGACCGGTGCCTGCTTCCCATGTCCCACGCTTCAACCATAAGCCCCGCCCCGACCGGGTATACCCGCCGGTAGTCCGTTACCGTGCCGCCCAGCGACATCACCGCGAAATCACCGAAACCGACGAGGGAGACAGGGTGACCACGACCGAGCAGCGCAACGTCCTCGTGACCGGCGGCAACCGGGGGATCGGGCTGGCCATCGCCCGCGCCCTGGCCGCCGACGGCCACCACGTCGTGGTCACCAACCGTTCCGGAGACGCCCCCGAGGGGCTGGCGGCCGTACGGTGCGAGGTGACCGACTCCGCCTCCGTCGACCAGGCCTTCAAGGACGCCGAGCAGATCCTCGGCGGGCCGGTCGAGGTGCTCGTGGCCAACGCCGGGATCACCCGCGACACCCTGCTGATGCGGATGAGCGACGACGACTTCGACGCGGTCATCGACACCAACCTGGCCGGCGCGTTCCGGTGCGCCCGCCGCGCCGTGACGGGCATGATCCGGCGCCGGCACGGCCGGATCATCCTGATCTCCAGCGTGGTGGGCCTGTACGGCTCGCCCGGGCAGACCAACTACGCCGCCTCCAAGTCGGGGCTGGTCGGCCTGGCCCGGTCGATCACCCGGGAGCTCGGCGGGCGCGGCATCACCGCGAACGTGGTGGCGCCCGGCTTCATCGAGACGGACATGACGGCGGCGCTGCCGGAGGCGCAGCAGAAGGCATACCTGGCCAGCATCCCCGCCGGCCGGTTCGGCCGCACCGAGGAGATCGCCGAGGCCGTGCGGTTCCTGGCCAGCGACGCGGCCGGCTACATCACCGGTGCGGTGATCCCCGTCGACGGGGGGCTGGGCATGGGGCACTGACGCCGGTGGGCGGCATACGACATCATCGGTATGCCGCCCAGCTCGCTCGCGTGCGCAGCTGACCTCCCCTACGAGAAAGTGACAGGCATGGGAATCCTCGAAGGCAAGAAGATCCTCGTCACCGGCGTCCTGATGGACAGCTCGATCGCGTTCCACGTCGCCAAGATCGCCCAGGAGGAGGGCGCCGAGGTGGTGCTCACCTCGTTCGGGCGCACGATGCGCATCACGCAGACCATCGCCAAGCGGCTGCCGAGCACGCCGGAGGTGCTCGAGCTCGACGTCAGCGACCAGGGCCACCTCGACTCGCTGGCCGAGCGGCTCGGGCAGCACGTCGACCGGCTCGACGGGGTGCTGCACTCGATCGGGTTCGCCCCTCCCGGCGCCTTCGACTTCATGTCCGGCACCTGGGAGGACGTCGCGACGGCGGTGCACATCTCCGCCTACAGCCTCAAGTCGCTGGCGGTCGCGGCGCTGCCGTTGATGAGCGAGGGCGGGAGCCTGGTCGGGCTGACCTTCGACGCCCAGTTCGCGTGGCCGGTCTACGACTGGATGGGCGTCGCGAAGGCCGCCTTCGAGTCGACGAACCGCTACCTCGCGCGTGACCTCGGGCCCAAGGGCATCCGGTGCAACCTGGTGTCCGCGGGGCCGATCCGCACCACCGCGGCCAAGTCGATCCCGGGGTTCGAGCAGTTCGAGCAGGTCTGGAGCGACCGGGCGCCGCTCGGCTGGGACATCCGCGACGCCGTCCCCGCGGCGCAGGCCTGCGCGGTGCTGCTGTCCGACTGGTTCCCGGCGACCACCGGCGAGATCGTGCACGTCGACGGTGGCGTGCACGTGATGGGGCAGTGAGCGGGGTCGGGTCGTCGCCCGCGGCTACTGGCTCGACAACTGGGTGAGACCCGCGGCTGACGGCTCGGTCGAAGCCCCGTCCATGGCGTCGGCCTCCTCGATCTCCTCGCGCGAGATGCCGAGCAGGAACAGGACCGAGTCGAGGTAGGGCACGGTCACCGACGTGTCGGCCTGCTCCCGGACCAGCGGCTTGGCGTTGAAGGCGACCCCGAGCCCGGCCACCGCCAACATGTCGAGGTCGTTCGCACCATCCCCGATCGCCACGGTCCGGCTGAGGGGCAGCCCCTCCAGGTCGGCGAACTCGCGCAGCGCGCGCGCCTTGCCGGCGCGGTCGACGACCTCGCCGAGCACCCGCCCGGTCAGGGCGCCGTCGGCGATCTCGAGGCGGTTCGCCCGGGCGTGCTGGATGCCGAGCTCGTCCGCGAGCCCGCCCACGATCTCGATGAACCCGCCCGAGACGAGACCGACGGTGTAGCCGAGCCGCTTCAGGGTGCGCACGAGGGTCCGGGCGCCGGGGGTGAGCACGATGGCGTCCCTGACCTCGTCGAGCACGGCGGCCGGCAGCCCGGCCAGGACCGCGACCCGGGCGCGCAGTGACTGCTCGAAGTCGAGCTCCCCGGCCATGGCCCGGGCCGTGACGGCGGCGACCTCGGGCTCGCGGCCGCAGTGCCCGGCCAGCAGCTCGATGACCTCCTGCTGGATCAGCGTCGAGTCGACATCCAGCACGACCAGGCGCCGGCCCAACCGGGCGAGGCCACCGGGGGCCACCGCGATGTCGATGCCCTCCTCGGCCGCGACGAGGGCCAGGCGGGTGCGCAGCAGCTCGACGTCGGCGCCGGAGATGCCGAACTCCACCGTCGTGACGGGGTAGCGCGAGAGCCGGCGGATCCGGTCGATGTTGGCCCCGTGCTCGGCGATCTGCCGGGTGACGAGGGAGACGGCCCGCGCCTGCAGCGGTGCGCCGAGCACCACGACGGCGGCCCGGCCGTGCCGGGGCCGGGCGTTGTCCCCGGCGCCCCGGGTGACGCTGAGGGTCAGGTCGAGCCGGTGCGCGGCCACGGCCGCCGCGTCACGCAGGCGCTCCAGGGCGGCGTGGGCGCCCGCCGGGTCGGGGGAGGCCGGCCGGAGCAGCAGGGCCAGGGTCAGGTGCTCGTGCACGACGACCTGCTGGATGTCGAGCACCTCGGCCCCGACCTGCGCCACGGCACCGAGCAGGGCCCCGGTCACGCCGGGCCGGTCGGTGCCGGTCACGATGAGGCTGAGGGTGGTCGGCCGGCTCGTCTCGCTCACGCGAGCAATGTACGCGAGCCGGGCCTGCCCGGCGGGCGCCGGCGGGCGCCCGGGGTGCGGTATGCCGCCGAGCCGGCTCGGCGGCATACCGGCTCGTCGCGGCGGTGCGGCAGAACCGGGAGCTCGTGGTGGTGCCACGGTGGCTGCGGGTGCCGATGGTGGTGCGCGCGCTCGCACCCGGGACGTATGCCCGGCTCGCGTCACCATGGGGGTGAGGGCGCCCGGTGCGGGGTGCGGGCGAGCGCGTCACGCGCGCGTCGAGCCCGGGCGGCTCGCCGCTCTCGAGGGCGAGGTCTGGAACCGCGCCGCGACCCCACGGACTATCGGGCCGCGGCGGGATTGTGGGTGGTGTCCTGCCCGGGAGGCCACGGACTATCGCGCCGGGGCTGGATTGTGGGTGCTCTGGGTCCCGGGAGGGCACAGACCGTCGCGCACGCGCCTGGATTGTGGGTGGTGTACTGCCCGGGGGGTCACCCACTTTCGCGCCGGGGCTGGATTGTGGGTGGTGTACTGCCCGGGAGGCCACCCACTTTCGCGCCGGGGCTGGATTGTGGGTGGTGTACTGCCCGGGAGGCCACGGACTATCGCGCCGCGGCCGGATTGTGGGTGGTGTCCTGCCGCGGTATGCCGCCGAGCCGGCTCGGCGGCATACCGCACGATCACGCGGGGCCGGGACTGCCCACTCGACCGA
>NZ_JBDIAQ010000135.1:0-9711 GCF_039812505.1 Intrasporangium sp.
TGGACCGGCCGGCGTTCGGGCCCCGGAGTGTGCGGGGTGCTGTCTCCGTCACCGTCATGGGATCGGAATCTATAAGGCGCCGTTATGTGATCCATAACGATGTCCAGAATGTGGGCGACGGCCCGTAGGTAGCGTGGGGGCGCGACCACGACAACTGCAACCGGTGTGGGTTCTCGTGGCGAACCCGGGGGCGCGACCACGACAACTGCAACCGGTGTGGGTTCTTATGACGCACCTCCCGCGGCACGGAGCGCGGCCGGCGATCCCCCCGCCCGCCTGTCGGGCGCGCCCGTCGGAGCACCAAGATGGTCGGGTGCGACGAGACACTCCAATCCCGTGGCAGGCCAAGTACCTTGCCCTCGCGTTCATCTGGGGCTCCAGCTTCCTGCTGATGAAGCTCGGGCTGCACGCCCTCGCCCCGGTGCAGATCGCCGCCCTGCGGATCTTCGCCGGCACCGCCGTGCTGCTCCTGCTGCTGCGGGTGACGCACAGCAGGCTGCCGCGGGGCAGGCGCACCTGGGGACACCTGCTCGTCTCGAGTGTCTTCCTCACCGCGGTGCCCTTCACCGGCTTCGCGCTCGGCGAGACCCGGGTCAGCTCGGCCCTGGCCGGCATCGGCAACGCGACCACCCCGCTCGCCGCGGTCCTGTTCGGCTGGGCCCTGCTGCCGAGCGACCGGCTCACCCGGCCCAAGCTGGTGGCGGTCGTCGTCGGGTTCCTCGGTGTCGTCACGATCATGCAGCCGTGGCAGGCGGCGGGCCGACCGGACCTGGTCGGCTTCGCGATCGTGGTCGCCGCGGGGATGTCCTACGGCCTGGGCTGGACCTACCTGCGCCGGATGCTCGCCCACGTCGACCTCGGGGGCCTGTCGCAGCCCACCGCGATGCTCGTCTGCGGCAGCGTCCTGATGATCCCGGTCACGCTGGTCTGGTGGGCGCTCGCCCGACCCGGCCCCGCGCCGTGGAGCCTCACCACGCAGGCCGGCCCAGCGGCATACGGGGCGATCCTCGCGGTGCTTGCGCTCGGGATCGTGGGCACCGGCCTGGCCTACATGCTCCAGTTCGACGTGGTGCGCGGCGCCGGGGTGACGATCGGCTCGACGGTGACCTACCTGATCCCCATCGTCTCGATCGTGCTGGGCGTCTTCGTGCTCGGTGAGCACCTCGCCTGGCCGCAGCTGGCCGGCTTCGGCATCGTGCTCGCGGCGGCGGTGGTGATCGGGCTGCCGGAGCGGACCCGGCGCACGGCGCCCCACCCCTCGTCGACAGTGCGCCATTCCTGATCGACAGTGCGCTCTCGACCCGGAAAGCTGCACTCTCGACCCGGGGAGGGGGGACGGGGGGACAGGGGGACAGGTCAGACAGGTCAGACGTCAGACCTCGCGGTCAGACGGGCGCCTGGCTGCGCTCGAACCAGGCGAGCACGTCGGGATCCAGCGGGGGCACCACCACCGCGCTGCCGCCGGAACGCAGGGACACGGTCGCCGCGACCCCGGCCGCGACGGACATCCGGGCCGCGACCGGTGAGGTCATCGTGGGCCCGCCGTCGCGCGCGAAGCGGACGAACTCCGCGATCAGCAGTGGGTCTGCGCCGCCGTGCCCGGCGTCGTCGGCCGCGGGGATGGTGATCACCTCGTCGGCGTCCTCACGGTAGGCGTCGGTCCGGGTGGTCCAGACCTTCACCTTGCTGCCCGGGCCGTCCCCGAAGTTCTCGACGCGACCCCTCGTGCCGATCACGGTGTAGTTGCGCCAGTAGTCCGGGGTGAAGTGGCACTGCTGGTAGGAGGCCAGCACGCCGCCCTCGATCAGGAGGTTGGCCATCGAGATGTCCTCGACGTCGACGATCGGGTGCAGCTCGCGCTGGGCGGTCGGTGGCCAGTTGTCGAGGGAGTACCAGTCCCACATCCGGCGGTCGGAGTTGTCGCGCCGGTCGGTGATGTCGCCGTAGATGCTGAGCGAGCCGATCGCGCTGACGCGCTCGGTGTAGCCGCCGGCGAGCCAGTGGATGATGTCGATGTCGTGGGCGCCCTTCTGCAGCAGCAGCCCCGTCGTGTTGCGCCGGTCGGCGTGCCAGTCCTTGAAGTAGTAGTCACCGCCCGCCGAGACGAAGTGGCGGCACCAGATCGCCCGGACCTGCCCGATGGTCCCCCGCTGGATGACCTCGCGCATGGCCGTGATCACCGGCATGTGACGCATGTTGTGGCCGACGTACAGCCGGGTGCCGGTGCGGTAGGCCGCCGCGAGGATCCGGTCGGCGCCCTCGATCGTGGTCGCGACCGGCTTCTCGAGGAAGGTCGGCAGGCCCGCCTCGAGCGTGCGCACCGCGTGCTCGGTGTGCAGGTGGTCGGGGGTGAGCACCAGCACGGCGTCGATCTCGTCCCGGTGGCTGCCCAGCAGGTCGTCCAGCCGGCCGGTCACGGCGACGCCGGGGACCCGCTCGAGCGCGTCGCGGCGGCCGCGTTCGTCGTCGTCGCAGACGAAGGTCACCACCGATCCCTCGCCGGGCCGGTGGGCCCACCTGGCGAGGCTGGACCGCAGCCCGAAGCCGATGATTCCGAGACGCAGGTCGGTCATGGTGGGTCCCCTCCGGCAGCGCGGTCACGCACGTCGTGGCTGGGACCAGCATGCCGCAAGCAGGCGGTAGCCGGAATCCTGGCCGGCCAGGTGACGCTGCCAGTGCACGCCGGCGTCGTCCGGGGCGTTGCGGTAGGCGGTGTCCGCGATCCGGACCGCCTCGATGAGCTCGAACTGCAGGTCGCGCCGGGCCGCCAGCGCCGGGTCCGAGGTCGGGCCGGTCGCCGTCACGACCCGCTCCAGCCGGGCCGTCACGGCCTCGACCCGGTCGAGCTGGCCCGGCAGGGCGCGCCGCAGCAGGCTCTGCCCGACCGTCCACAGCACGACGACCGCGACGGCGACCCCGATGACCGTGTCGAGCAGGCGGTCCCGCATGACCTCGGCGGGGTCCTGCCCGGGCACGCTCGTCACGAGCAGGACGAGCGTCGTGATCATCACGACGGCGAGGGCGTAGTTGCGCACCAGGACCAGCTCGATGAGGAACTGCAGGAGGGCGAGCAGGACGATCAGGACGTAGTCGTGGGGGTGAGCGGCATACACGAGCGTGAACAGGACGAGACCGGCGACAGTGCCGACGAGGCGGTGCAGTGCCTTGTACGTGCCGACGAGACGGTCCACGCCGCTGTGCAGGATGAGGATGGCGCTCATGATCGCCCAGTCGGGGCGCCCCGTGCCGAGCAGGTATGCCGCTGTCCCCGCCACCGCGCACGCGACCAGCACGCGCGTGGCGAGGATCGTCGGGAGCGTGCCGGTGTGCAGGGCGCGTCGCAGCAGGTAGCCGCGCCGCGGCGCCCCGAGCGGGATGTCCTCGGCCTGGCGACGGTCGCGGTGGGCGCGATCCAGTACCGGGGCGGGCTCTCCTGACAGGGTGGCCGCGAAGCGCGCGTGCATCGCGTGCAGGGCCTGGCTCGTGTCGCTGTCGCGCAGCCCCGCCTCGTCGATGGCGATCCAGGCGGCCTGCAGGGCGACGGCGGCATCGGTGCGGTCCGGCTCGTGGCCCGGCCCGCGTCCAGTGCGGTCAGGTGCCGGGTCAGGGCGGCGTCGGCCGCGTGCAGCCGTTTCGCGACCGGGCGGTGCGGGGTGCGCAGACCGGGCAGCAGCGAGAGGGTCATCCCGGTCAGCGCGCCGAGCAGGGTCAGGCCCGCCAGCTCGCCGACCGAGATCCCGCGGGAGGACAGCAGCGAGGCCATCGAGGCGACCAGCGCGAAGAAGAACCCGCCCGGCGGACCGACCTGCAGGGCGCTGGCGAGGAAGGTCGCCAGGGCCGCGAGGAGCGTGATCCCCGCGATCACGACCAGGCCCCCCGCGGCCACGGTGCCGGGCTCGGCGCCCAGGCCGGCGGCGAGACGCTCGGTCACGGCACCGAAGACGACGCCCCCGAGGAACAGCGACGTGACGACCGTGAGCAGCCAGGCCCGGTGCCGGTACGGACGGTCGATCCCGTACATGGCGGCGAACGCCCCGAGCGAGACGAGCAGGGCGTGGCTCGGGTTGCCGACGAAGGTCGCGATGGTCGCGGCGACACCCAGCGAGAGGCCGCTGACGAGCGCCACCCGCATGCGCGACGGCGAGGACGCGCCCAGCAGCAGGCGCTTGTGGTCGAACGGTGCGGGGGTGTCGCGGGGCGCGGGCACGGTCCATTCTGGCAAGTACCGGGCGCGGCCCGTCGAGTGGGCGCTTCCGCCCGGCGCGCCGGGCGGTCCCGTTCGCGGGTGGATGATGTGCCGTATGAAGGCACAGGACTGGGACGACCGGTATGCCGCCGTCGACCTCGTGTGGTCGGCCGGCCCGAACCGGTGGGTCGAGCAGGTCGCCGGGAGCCTGCCGCCGGGCCGCGCGCTCGACGTGGCCGCCGGGGAGGGCCGCAACGCGATCTGGCTGGCCGGGCGAGGGTGGTCGGTTGTCGCGGTCGACTTCTCCGAGGTGGCGGTCGAGCGGTCCCGACGCCTCGCGCAGCAACAGCTCGGTGCCGCGGCAGACCGCTTCACCGCCCTGGTCGGCGACGCCCTCGCGCCGGCCCCGGAGGGCGGCCCCTACGACCTCGTGCTGTTCTCCTACCTGCAGCTGCCCGCGGACGAGCGGCGCAGGGCGTGGTCGCGTGGGATCGCGGCAGCCGCGCCCGACGGACGGGTCGTGGTCGTCGGCCATGCCGCCCGCAACCGGGGCGAAGGGTGGGGCGGGCCGCAGGACCCGGCGGTGCTCTACGACCCCGACGACGTGGTCGCGGAGGTTGCGGGCCAACCGGTCGAGGTGGAGTCGGCCGAGCTGGTGGTCCGTCCGGTCGAGACCGACGGCGAGGTGCACGAGGCGCTGGACACGTTGGTGGTGCTGCGCCGGGCGTGAGGCTCGTCCGGCGACCGGGTGCCCGCTCGACGGGTTGCGGGGGCGACCGGCGACGCGGGCGCGGCGCGAGTCGGCCTCAGCGCACGATGTGCCAGGCGAGCAGGCCGAACAGGACCCCGAGCCCGTTGGTCGCCCAGTGCATGCCGACGCTGGCCAGCAGGCTGCCGGACCGGCGCCGCAGCCAGGCCGCCACCAGGCCGCCGGCGGTGGTGAACAGCACCGTCCCGGCGACGACCGCGAGGTTCGCGAACGGCCCGAGCCGGATCGCCGCCATCGCGATGGCCTGGTTGGCCCCGGCGGAGGCCATCGCCGGCAGCACGTGCCACATCCCGAACAGCAGCGACGAGGCGAGCGCCACGTACCAGATCTTCACGTGGCGGGACAGGAAGCCCCACAGCACCGACCGGAACGCGATCTCCTCGAACAGGACCGTCCCGACCGGGATCATCACGAGCGCGCTCAGCAGCGCACCGGCCGGGGCGAGGTGGTAGCGCACGTCGAGGAAGGCCGTGCGGGTCGTCGGCAGCAGCACGCCGGCCAGGTAGACCAGCCCGACGAGGGCGATGACCCCGCCACCCCAACGCAGGCCCGGCCGCCACTGGTGTCGGCCGAGGCCGAGCTGGGCCCAGCTCAACCCGGACCACCGGGCGAAGGCGAGCAGCGCGGCCGCGCCGAGCGGGCCGAGCCAGATCGTGTCCCAGTGCAGCAGGTGGTTCGCGAGGTTGATACCGACAAGGGCCGCGACGACGGCCACCGTGGCGACCGGGGTCGGCGCGTGGTGGGGTCGGGTTAGGGTCGCCTGAGTCATTGGGCCCCATTATCACATGTTCCGGGCCGCCCCGTCGGGGGTGTCCACGAACGCCGGCCGGAAGGCCACCACCGGCAGCTGCTCCACGAGGCGGCGCCGGGCCGTCGGCGACCCGTCGTAGTCCCAGCCGACGAGCCCGCTCAGCACCCGACGCAGCACCGGCCGGACCAGCCGGTTGCGCCGCTCGTAGTCCGCCAGCACCCGCTCGGCCTCCTCGACCGGGACGACCCGGTATGCCGCCGCCCGCGGTCCGACCCCGAAGCTGACCTGCACCCGGCCACCGGCCTGCACGTTGCGCAGCCAGTCGGCCCGGGGCCCGAAGCCGGAGAGCACCGTAGCCTCACCGGTGCCCGGGTCGTACCGGACGACCTCGAGCACCGTGTGGAAGGTCCGGCCACTGCGGCGCCCGACATGGGTCAGCTGGAGGAACCGGTGCCCCAGCAGCCGGCCCCAGCCGCGCTCGTAGAGCCGGTTCGGCAGCCGCAACGCCTGCTTGAGCCAGCCCGGGAGGGACTGCCCGGTCGGCGACCCGGCCCCGGCCGAGCCAGGCCCGGCCGAGCCAGGCCCGGCCGACCCGGCCCGCGTCCACCCGGGCTCGCCCGGGCCGGTCACGAGGCCTTCCCCCGGCGGCGGAGCAGCAGGCCCCGCAGGTACTCGGCCTGCCCCAGGTGCTTCTCGCTGTCCTCGAGGATCGAGACGGCCCGGACCGCCACGATGACCGGCGGGTCCCAGCCCGGGTCGATGACCCGGCCCCAGTCCTCGTCGGTCATCGCGTCGAGCCAGCGCATCGTCAGGTCGTGGGTCGCGTCGTGGTAGCCGACGAGCAGCCGGCCGTCCCCGACCGAGAACCGGCCCACCTCGTCGGGCGACATGCCGTAGCCGCTCGCCCGCGCCGGGTAGGCCAGCCCCACGCGCTCACTCCACTGCGCCCGCCACGGCGAGGGCAGCCCCGACAGGTGCGCGACCTGGGCGTCCTGCTGGCGGGTCAGGTGCCAGACCAGCCAGCCGAGCGGGTTCGCCTCCGGGTCGACCCGCCAGCAGAGCTCGTCGGCGCCCAGCCCGTCGACCACGGCCGCCACCCCCTCGCGGACCCGGTCGAACCCGTCCCGGAGCAGTGCGACACCCACGGAGTCCGCATCCACAGCGTCGTCACCCACAGCGTCGCCACCCACAGCGTCATGGTCGGTCATCCCCCCAGCGTGCCACCCGGCGGGCCGGTGCACCTGCCGGTGGTGAGCGGCATACGACCTGAGGGCTGCCCCGACCACCCGGCCGACAGGGGGCATCCGGCCTATCGTGAAGATGCCGCCAACGATCCGGAGGTGCGCGTGGACCTGTCCAGCATCGAGCGCCGCGCCGTGCGGATCCTGTTCGGCCTCTACCTGGCCGGGCTGCTGGCCTGGCTGCTGCTGGGCCTGGTGCCGATGCCGATGGCCGGGCCCGACCTGGCCCAAGCGGCGCCGGACCGTACCACCGCCCTCGAGACCGGGGTCCAGTACCTGTTCAGCGTCCTCAACCTGGCCCTCGGCGTCCTGCTGTTCGTCCGGCGACCGGACCGGCTCGTGCCCCGGCTGCTCGCGTTCGCGCTGCTGGGCACCGCCGCGACGTTCAACCTGCCGAGCCACCGCGTGTTCCACCTGATCGGCTCACCCTGGCCGGTCGCGGTCCTGCACTTCACCTTCCACATCGTCTCCGGGGTGGCGTACGTGTGGGCGGTGCTGCTGTTCCCCGACGGGCGGCTCCCGCGCCGGGTGCGGCTGCCCGCACCGGCCCTGCGCGTCGTCGTGGTCGTCACCACTGCTGCGGTGGCCGTGATCAGCTGGCACGGCAGCTTCCTGGACCACCCCCGGTTCTTCGTGGCGTTCTTCGGGATCGCCGTGTCGCTGGTCGGCGGGACCGCCCAGGTGCTGCGGATCCTCGACCCGGCCACCGGCGAGCGCGACCGGGCCACCGCCCGGCTGCTCTGTGCCGGCCTCCTGCCCGCGCTGGCGCTCGCCCTGGTGTGGCTCGGCGCCTGGGCGGTCGGCGAGCCGACCGGCACAGGGGGGCAGGCGGCCGCCGTGCAGGAGGCCATCGAGGGGCTGTTCCCGGCAGTGTTCGCGATCGTGCCAGTGGTGCTCTTCGCCGGGGTGGTGCGCTACCGGCTCTGGGACATCGACCGGCTGCTGAGCCGCATCCTGGTCTACGGGCTGCTGGCCCTGCTGCTCGGGGCGGCCTACGTGCTCGCCGTCGCCACCGGTGCGCACCTGGCCGGCGGCGGGCTGTGGGTGACGGCCCTGACGCTGGCGCTGGCGGCGGCGCTCGTCGAGCCCCTGCGGGTGGCCGGCCGCCGGTGGGCCAACCGGGTGGTGTTCGGGCAGGTGCTCAGCCCGACGGAGGCGGTGCGCGCCCTGGCCGGCTCGCTGGAGCACCTGAGTCCCGCGCGGGAGCTCGAGCACATCGTGGCGGTGCTCGTGGCCGCGACCCGGGCCGTGTCCGCCGGCCTGTGGCTCGTGCAGGACGACCGTATGGTGCTCGCTGCGTCGGCACCCGAGCGCGTCGGCCCCCACGAGGTGCAAGTGACCGGCGAGGACCGCTCCGCGGCCGCCCGCACGGCGGCGGTCCAGGCCCAGCAGGGCTGGCCGATCCGACACCACGGCGAGCTGCTCGGGCTGTTGACCGTGCGGCTGCCCCCGGGCGAACGCCTCTCGTCCGCCGACGAGGGCGTGGGCTCGGACATCGCCGCCCACGCCGGCCTCCTGGTGCACAACGCGACGCTGACGATGACGCTGGCCCGCCAGGTCGA
The DNA here is from genome assembly GCF_039812505.1 of Intrasporangium sp. Lineage (GTDB taxonomy): Bacteria > Actinomycetota > Actinomycetes > Actinomycetales > Dermatophilaceae > Intrasporangium_A. The sequence continues at coordinate 8,510 of NZ_JBDIAQ010000135.1, forward strand.
CGCGTTGGCAGCGCGGGCCGCCGAGCTGGCGCTCTCACGCCGGCGTCTGGTGGCGGCCCAGGACGCCGAGCGGCGGGTCCTGGAGCGCGCCCTGCACGACGGCGCCCAGCAGGCCCTCGTCGCCGCCATCATCGCGGCCCGGACCGGACACGAGGCAGGCGTGAGCACGCCGCAGGGACGTGCCGAGCTGCGTCGGCTGCTACAGATCGCAGCCCGCGACGTCGCCGAGCTCAGCGGCGACGGCCGGCCTGCCGTGCTGCGCCGGCTGGGCTTGTCCGGGGGCCTGCTCGAGGCCGCCCGGCTGGCCCGGGGCAGCGGCCTGACGGTCGAGGTGACCGTCGACGCGGGGCTCGGGGCCGGCCCCGATGCGCTGCCGACCGACCTGGAGACGGCGGTCTACTTCGCCTGCCTCGAGGGCCTGCAGAACGCCGCCAAGCATGCCGCGGCCCGGGTCGTGACCGTCCGGGTGCAGTTCCTGGCCGGCGAGGTCACCTTCTCGGTGGCCGATGACGGGACCGGCCCGGCGCCCTCCGCCCGGGGCAATGTCGGGGGCGTGGCGGACCTCGCCCGCCGGTTCGCCGCGCTCGGCGGATGGGTCAGGATGTCCTCCCGCGCGGAGGGCGGGACCGAGCTGCTCGGTGCCGCGCCGCTCCCACGTCCAGCGGCGGTGGCGCAATGACCGCCGTCACGAGGGGTCGAGGTGGGCTGCGGCTGGCCGCCGCGCGGGCGGTGGCTCGGTTCGTGCTCGCGGCGGCGGTCTACGGTGGCGCGGCGTGGGGCTACCGCGCGGTCTCGGGTCGCACCGGGCAGCCGCCGTTCGCCGGGGTGGTCGGCGTCACCGTGGTGGTGGCCGTGCTGCTGTGGCTGCTGTGCGACCCGATCGACCGGCTGGTGGCGCGGCTGCTGCTCGGTGACCGGGCCGACGGCTACGAGGTGATGCGGGTGCTGACCCGCCAGCTCGCGGCGACGCTGCCGGTCGACGAGGTGGCGCCCCGGGTGGCCGAGGCCGCCTCCCGGACCACCGGGCAGGCGCGGGCCGAGGTCCGGCTCTGGCTGGCCGACGGGGAGCGTTGGTCGAGGTCCTGGCCGCCGGCCGAAATGCCGGCCGAGCCCGGCGCGACGGTGGGGACCGGCGCGACGGTCGGGACCGGCACGACGGTGCCGGTGCGGCATACCGGCACCGACGTCGGCGAGATAGCGGT
>NZ_JBDIAQ010000136.1:0-9687 GCF_039812505.1 Intrasporangium sp.
CCGACCGACCGACCGGCGAGGATCAGTGGCCGACGACCGCACGGTTGATCGCGCGCACGAGCGGCGGGCCGCCGTAGACGAACCCCGTGTAGAGCTGCACCAGCGAGGCACCCGCGTCGAACATGCGCAGGGCGTCCTCGACGGTAGTGATGCCGCCCACCCCGACGATCGGCAGGTCCGGCGCCTCGCGGTGGACGAAGCCGACGACTCGGCGGGCCCGCTCGGCCAGGGGCTGCCCGGACAGACCGCCTGCCTCCCGGGCGGCGACCGCGTCGCGCAGGGCGACCCCGTCGCGGGCGGTCGTCGTATTGGTCGCGATGAGGCCGTCGACCGCGCGCTCGGCACACACCTCCAGCACCTCGCCGATCGCCCGGTCGGTCAGGTCGGGCGCGATCTTGACCAGCAGCGGGGTGGGGCCGGCCTCGCCCCGGAGCGCACCGAGGATCCGGTCGAGGGCGCCTCGGTCCTGGAGGCTGCGCAGACCCGGCGTGTTGGGCGAGCTGACGTTGACCGCGAAGTAGTCGGCGTGCGGCCCGAGGACCCGCACCGAGTGGAGGTAGTCGTCGACCGCCTCCTCGACCGGTGTGGCCCTGGACTTGCCGATGCTGACGCCGAGGGGCACGCCGACCGGACCGAGGGCGCGCAGACGCGCGGCGAGGACGTCGGCCCCGTCGTTGTTGAAGCCCATCCGGTTGACGATCGCTCGGCTGGTGGGGAGCCGGAACAGCCGGGGCCTCGGGTTGCCCGGTTGGGCGTACCGGGTCACCGTGCCGACCTCGACGAAGCCGAACCCCATTGCGGGCCAAGCACGCAGCGCCACGCCGTTCTTGTCCACCCCGGCCGCGAGGCCTACCGGGCTCGGGAAGCGCACGCCGAAGACGGTTCGCGGAGAGTCGATGCCGAACTGCCGGCGCAGCAGGGCGATCGCGGGGGGCAGCCCTGACAGCACGGTCAGGGCGTCGAGCGCCTTCTCGTGACCGACCTCGGGGTCACCTCCCCCGAGCCGGAACAGGGTCTGCCGCAGGACGCGCTCGTACATCACGGCGCCCATCGTGCCATCAGGGGACCTGCCGACATGAGGAAGGCAATCCAGCGAGCGACAGCGGCCGGGCCGACGAGCTGTCCCGCCGGCCCGGCCGCGACCGGAGCAGCGGTCCTCAGGTGGACGGTGCCTCGCGCAGCGCGACCCGGACCAGATCGACGGCCTCGTCGTCGGCCAGGCCGGCGCTGCGGGCCGCGACGGCGAACCTGCTCGCCAGGGTGGCAGCGGCGACATGTGCGGTGCGCTCGTTGGTGGCCACGACCGTGCCGGCCCGTCCGCCGGTCTCCACGAGCCCGACCGCCTCCAGCTCCTTGTACGACCGCGCCACGGTGTTGACCGCGAGCCCGAGTTCCGCCGCGAGCCCTCGCACCGTCGGCAGGCGGTCACCCGGCAGGAGCCGGCCCGCGGCGATGAGCCGGGTGATCTGGTCGCGTACCTGCTCGAACGGCGGCTCGGCCGCCTCGAGGTCGACACCGACGTCGATGCGCGAGGCACCGCTCACCGCGGCTGCCTGCCGGACGTTGCTCCAGGGGGTGCGCTGCGACCAGTCATGAGATCTCCCTCTTCGACACTGTGGCATCACCGTGTTGACCCGACATCACCGTGTTTGGCCGACACCACTGTATTGAGCCCGCACCCGAGGACGCGCGCACCGCACCGTCGACGACGCAGAGGGCACGCCCGACCGGGACGGGGGGTGAGCGACATACCGAACCCTTGGGACCCCGTTCGAGACCCGCATACTACGTACCGTAGTATCTACTACGTCCTGTAGTCAGCAAGCCGAGCGGGAGACCCGATGGACGCCACCGACCTGGCGAGATGGCAGTTCGCCATCACGACCGTCTACCACTACCTCTTCGTGCCGATCACGATCGGTCTGTCCCTCGTCGTCGCCTGGTTCCACACCCGGTGGGTGCGCACCCGCAACCCCGAGTGGCTGCGCCTGGCGAAGTTCTACGGCAAGCTCTTCACGATCAACTTCGCGCTCGGGCTGGTCACCGGGATCGTGCAGGAGTTCCAGTTCGGGATGAACTGGTCGGACTACAGCCGGTTCGTCGGTGACATCTTCGGCGCCCCGCTCGCCATCGAGGCGCTGCTCGCCTTCTTCCTGGAGTCGACCTTCCTGGGCCTGTGGATCTTCGGCTGGGGCCGCCTGCCCGAGCGGCTGCACGCGGCGATGATGTGGGTCGTGCACGTCGGCACGCTGCTGTCGGCCTACTTCATCCTGGCGGCCAACTCCTTCATGCAGCACCCGGTCGGCTACCAGTACAACCCTGCGACCGGTCGGGCCGAGCTGACCGACTTCCTGGCCGTGCTGACCAACAAGGTGCAGCTGATCACCTTCCCGCACGTCATCCTCGCCGCGTACATGGTCGGTGGCGGCGTCGTGATGGGCGTGGGTCTGCACCTGATGCGGCGTGAGGCGCTGAAGGCCGAGGCAGGGACACCCGCCCCCGACGTGCCGCTCTACCGCAAGGCGGCCCGCATCGGCGCCGTCCTGACCCTCGTCGCGGGCCTCGGCGTCGCGGTCACCGGCGACATCCAGGGCAAGATCATGACCGAGGTCCAGCCGATGAAGATGGCCGCAGCGGAGGCGCTCTACGACTCGGTCCCGGAGGGCGAGGGCGCTCCCTTCTCCGTCCTGACGGTCGGCTCGCTCGACGGCCAGCACACCCGGGCACTGATCGAGGTCCCCGGTCTGCTGAGCTTCCTGGCGACCGGTTCCTTCGACGGGGCGGTGCAGGGCATCAACGACCTGCGCGAGGAGTACCTGGCCACGTTCGGGGCCTCGGGCAACCCCCGCGTCCAGGACCCGGCCACGCACTTCGTGCCGAACGTCCCGACGACGTACTGGTCGTTCCGGCTCATGATGGGCGCCGGCTTCGCCGCCGCCGGCATCGGCGCCGCCGTGCTCTGGCTGACCCGCAAGGGCCGGGTCCCGACGCACCGGTGGCTGCACTGGGCGGCCATCGCCGCGCCGCTGCTGCCGGTGTTCGGCAACTCCTTCGGGTGGATCTTCACCGAGGTCGGCCGCCAGCCCTGGCTCGTCTTCGGCCTGATGACGACCGGCAACGGCGTCTCGCCCGGGGTCTCGATGGGCTACGTGATCACCTCGCTCGCCGTCTACACCCTCCTCTACGGCGCCCTCGCCGTAGTCGAGGTCAAGCTCTTCCTTACCTACGTGCGCCGCGGGGCCGAGCCGTACGAGCCCGAGGAGCCCACCGACAGCGACGAGGACGCCCCCCTCGTCTTCGCCTACTGACCCGAAGGGAGCGTCATGGAGCTCAGCACCGTCTGGTTCGTCATCATCGGAGTCCTCTGGACCGGCTACTTCGTCCTGGAGGGCTTCGACTTCGGCGTCGGGATCCTGCTGCCCTTCCTCGGCGGGCGCAAGCGCTCGGCGATCGAGGCGCCACCCACCCCCGCGGACGCCGAGGTCGAGAAGCGGCGCCGCGTCATGCTCAACACGATCGGTCCGGTGTGGGACGGCAACGAGGTGTGGGTGCTGACCGCCGGTGGCGCCACGTTCGCCGCCTTTCCGCACTGGTACGCGACGATGTTCAGCGGCTTCTACCTCGCCCTGCTGCTCATCCTGGTCGCGCTGATCGTCCGCAACCTCGGCTTCGACTACCGGCACAAGCGACCCCACGAGTCCTGGAAACGGCGTTGGGACGTGGCGGTCTTCTGGGGCTCGCTCGTGCCAGCGTTCCTCTGGGGTGTCGCGCTGACCAGCGTCGTGCTCGGCGTCCCGATCGACGCCGACAAGGAGTTCACCGGCAACCTGCTGACCCTGCTGGGCCCGACGAGCCTGCTCGGCGGACTGACCTTCGTGGCGTTGTTCGTCACGCACGGCGCGATCTTCGTGGCCCTGAAGACGGACGGTCCGATCCGCGCCGACGCCCGTCGCGTCGCAGCTCGCGTCGGCCTGCCCACCGCGGGCCTGGCCGTGGTACTGCTGTTCCTCCTCGGACTGCACGGCGGGGACGCCGCCTCGTGGATCACCACCGTGCTCGCCGCGGCCGCGCTCGTCGTCGGCCTCTGGTTCAACCTCAAGGACCGCGAGGGGATGGCGTTCATCGGGACCGCTGCCACGATCGCGCTGGCGGTCGCGACCTACTTCCTGATCCTGTTCCCCAACGTCATGCCGTCGACGACGGACCCGGCGTTCAGCCTGACCACCGCGAACGCCTCGTCCTCGCACTACACGCTCACGATCATGACGGTCGTCGCGCTCGTCTTCACCCCGATCGTCCTGCTCTACCAGGGCTGGACCTACTGGGTCTTCCGCAAGCGCCTGACGACGCAGCACATCCCCGCCGACGTCGTGCTCGAGCACGCGCACTGACCGGAGGACCCCAGACCGTTGAAGCCGTTCGACCTGCGCCTGCTCCGGGCCGTCCCCTCGGTCCGCCCCCCGATCGCCGTCCTGACCGCGGTCGGGGTGCTGGGCGGCGCCCTCAGCGTCGCGACGGCCTTCGCCCTGACCGCCCTGCTCGTCGCGGTCGTCGCCGGTATGCCGCTCACCACCCCGGCCCTCTGGCTGGCCGGGACCTTCGCGGCCCGCGCCGCGCTCGGGGCCACGTCGGACCTCGTGGCCGCCTGGGCCGGCTCGGCGGTCTCGACCCGGCTGCGCTCGGCCCTGCTTCGCGAGTGGGGACGCCGACCTGCCGAACAGCGGCCTGACCCCGACACCGCGGTGACGCTCGCGACGTCCGGAGCCGGTGCCGTCGAGCCGTATGCCGCCCGCTACCTGCCCACCCTCCTGACCGCTGCGTTCGTGCCGGCCCTCGCGATCGTGACCCTCGTCGTCGTGGACTGGCCGAGCGCGGTCATCGTCGCGGCGACCCTGCCGCTGCTGCCGCTGTTCGCTGCGCTGATCGGCAAGGCCACGGCCAGCTCGACGGCACGCCGGTGGGCCGCCCTGGCGCAGCTGTCGGGACACTTCCTGGACGTCGTCCGCGGGCTGCCGACCCTGGTCGGCTACGGCCGGGCCGAGAAGCAGGTCGGGGTCGTCGCCGAGGTCAGCGAGCGACACCGCCGCGCGACGATGGCCACCCTGCGGATCGCCTTCCTCAGCTCGGCGGCCCTCGAGCTGCTCGCCAGCATCTCGGTCGCGATCGTCGCCGTCGTGGTGGGACTGCGTCTTTCCTTCGGGACCATGCCGCTGGCCACCGGGCTCGTCGCGATCCTGCTCGCCCCCGAGGCGTACTGGCCGATCCGTCGTGTCGGGGCCGAGTTCCACGCCGCCGCCGACGGCGCAGTGGCGCTCGAGGAGATCCTGGGTCAGCTGACACCTGCCCCGAACGGGCCGTTCGCGAGTGGGCCGGGGCGTGCGCCGGTCGGGTCGACCTCGGACGGACCGCTCGCAGCCGAACGCCACAGTTTGCCGGCCGCTTCGACCCCGCAGGGTCCGTTCGCCGAGCTGCGCCACGTCGAGTACCGGTATGCCGCCGAGCTCGCCCCGGTGCTGCGGGACCTCTCGCTGCGGCTGCGACCCGGCCTGACGGTCCTGACCGGACCCTCCGGTGTGGGCAAGTCGACCCTGCTCGAGCTGCTGGCCGGCCTGCGCACCCCGACCCGTGGAACCATCGTCGCCCCGGCGGCCCACCTGATGACCCAGCGACCGTTCATCCCGGCCGGTTCGGTGCGCCAGGCCCTGACCCTGTCCCACCCGCTGGCCCCCGCCCCGCCGCTCCCCGCCCCGCCGCTATCCCGGGTCGATGTATTAGCGCGGCCTGCGGGCCGCGCTAATACATCGACCCGGGTCGGGGGTGGGGGTGCGGTTGGCAGCGACGAGGGGCTGTGGGCCGCGCTGCGCCGGGTCGGGCTCGACGGCGTCGTCGCGGGCCTGCCGGGCGGGCTCGACGCAGCCCTCGGCGACGACGGCTTCGGGCTGTCGGCCGGACAGCGCCGGCGCATCGCCCTGGCCCGGGCCTGGCTCTCGAGCGAGCAGCTGATCCTGCTCGACGAGCCGACCGCGCACCTCGACGCGGATGCAGCCCGGCTCGCCCACGACCTGATCCTCGAGCTCGCCCAGCGCCGGGTCGTCATCGCTGTCACCCACCGACCCGAGCTGGTGGCGCTGGCCGACTCGGTCCGGCACCTGACGACCGCCGGCCCCTCGACGGTCGTGACGACTCCCGTCCCAGCCTCGGCCACCCCCGCTCCCACCGCACCCCTCGCCGCCGGGCAGGTGCACCCATGACGACCACCTCGCGTCCGACCCGGCCCGCCACCTCGTCGTCCACGTCTGCCGGCCCACCCCGGGCCGCCGCCGCTCCCACGACATCCGGCCCGGCGCAGGCCACCGCCCAGCCCCCGAGCAGTCGCGCCGGGTTGCGGGTGGCCAGACCGACCTGGGGCACGGTCAAGGGCGGTCTGCTGGGCGGCATCGCCGCCGCCTCCGGGATGGCCCTGACCGCCACGAGCGGCTGGCTCATCGTCCGGGCGGCCCAGCAGCCGGTCCTGCTCACCCTCATGACGGCCATCGTCGCGGTCCGGGCCTTCGGCATCGCCCGCCCGGTGTTCCGCTACTGGGAGCGGCTGGTCAGCCACGACACGGCCCTGGCGCTCCTCGCGCGACGCAGGTGGGCGGCATACGCCTCCCTCATCCCGCTGACCCCGGCACGCCTGGGCCGGCGACGGCGGGCGGACGTGCTGACCGGTGTCGTCGACGACCTCGACGACGTCGTGGACGCCCAGGTGCGCGTCACCGTGCCGGTCATCTCGTCGTTTGTCGCCGCGGCGCTCGCGATCGTCCTGACGAGCTGGCTCGCGACCGGCGTCGGCGTGGTCCTCGGCGGCCTGGCGACGGCGATCTCGCTGGTGTGCGTCATCAGCTACCGGCTCGAGTCCCGGTCGTTGACCGAGCTGCTCGCAGCCCGAGCGGAGGTGACGCGAGTGAGCGAGCTCATGACGAGCCAGGCGATCCAGCTGCGCGCGGTCGGCGGCTGGCCAACCGCCCTCGGCTGGCTCGACGCTGCCCAGACCACCCTGCTGGCCGCGACCCGGCGGCAGAGCGTCGGCCGGGCGACCGCGTCCGCCGCGTTCCTGCTCCTCGTGGGCGCCGCCGTGATCCTCACCGCCGTCGTCGTCTGGCCGCTGCCGCTCGATGCGCCGGTCAAGGCGCTGCTGCTGCTGACACCGGTCGCGCTAGGGGAGGTCGTCGTGCCGCTCACGGACGCCATGCGCGCGCTCGCCCGGGCCGGCGGCAGCCAGCGGCGGATCGAGGACCTGCTGGGTCTTGGCCCCGCCGTCGGCGCAGGCGGGGACACCGCCCTGCCGCTGACGGCAGCGGTACCGCACCTCACCGCCCGGGGCCTCACCGCCTCGTGGACCGGAGCGCGGACCGACGTCGGGCCGATCGACCTCGACGTGCCTGCCGGTTCCCGAGTGGCGCTGCTCGGGGCCAACGGCTCCGGCAAGTCCACCCTCTTGGCCGTCATCGCCCGCCACCTCGAGCCGACCGGCGGCTCGGTGACATGGGACGGCGTCGAGATCGCCCGGCTGCCGACCCTGGCCGTGCGGGAGCGCATCGCGGTCGTCGACGACGGACCGCACGTGTTCGCAAGCACGCTGCGGGCCAACCTGACGCTCGCGCGGGCGGACGCGACGGACGACGACCTCACCGACGCGCTCGACCGGGCCGGGCTGGGGCCCCTGCTCGCCGTCCTGCCGGACGGGCTGGACACCCGGATCGGGCTGGGTGGACGGGGCCTGTCCGGCGGCGAGCTGGCGCGGCTCGCGATCGCCCGGGCGATCGTGAGCCGCCGACCCGTCATCCTGCTCGACGAGCCGGTCGCCCACCTCGACCCGCCGACGGCGAGCGCCGTGCTGACCGACCTGCTGACCGACCTGCTGACCGACCTGCCGACCGACCTGCCGACCGTAGACGGGTCGCTCTCCGGCCGTCACCCCACCATCGTCATGGCCACGCACCGACCCGAGGGCCTGGAGCTCTTCGACGAGGTGGTCACCATGCGGCGTCCGTGCCAGTAAAGCCGTCCGTCCTAGTAAAATGGGAGCACCATGCCTGCCACACCACGCAACCGCCTCGGCGACCTCGAGCGCGCCGTCCTCGAACACCTCTGGACCGAGGGCCCGTCCCATCCGGAGGGCCTGACCGTGCGCGAGGTGCACGACGTCGTCGGGGTGCAGCGCGACCTCGCCTACACCACCTTGATGACGGTGCTCGATCGGATGGCGAAGAAGGGCCTGGTCACCCGGGAGCGTGACGGCCGGGCCTGGCGGTACCACGCTGCCTCGACCCGTGACGAGCTGACCTCGGAGACGATGCACCACGCCCTCGGCGAGCTCGCTGCGGGAGGGGATCGCCGCAGCGTCCTGCTCCACTTCCTCGACGAGTCGACCCCGGAGGAGATCGACGAGCTGAAGGCCGCGCTGGCCGAGCTCGAGGCCCGTCAGGCATCCGGCTCCGCCGCCGGTGGGCGCGGCCAACGACGCAGAGCGACCTGATACGCGGTGTACATCCTGCCGCTGGCGCTGCTGGCCGTGGCCCTCGCGTGGCCCGTGCCGCGGCTCATGGCAGGGTTCACCAGCTTCCGGCGGGCACCGCGGGCCGCGCTGGCCGTCTGGCAGTCGATGACGGTGGCGGCGCTGCTCGCCGCGCTCTTCACCGCACCGGTCGCGGTGCCGTTCATCGTCCGGCAGCAGTCCCGCATCACCGACTACCTCGGGCTCGTCGCGCTCGCCGGCGCGATCAGCGGACTGGTGCTGGCCCGGCTGCTCGTGGCCGCACACCGGGTCGGGCACAACCTGCGCGTGCTTCGCCGGCGCCACCGCGAGCTGATCGACGTCCTCGCCGCTCACGACGACCCCCACCTGCGCGTCATCGAGCACCCGACCCCGACCGCCTACTGCCTGCCCGGGCTGAGTCGCCGGGTCGTGCTCAGCCAGGGCACCATCGACCGGCTGCCGCCTGACGAGCTCGAGGCGGTCCTCGCCCACGAGCGGGCCCACCTGGCGGCCCGGCACGACCTGATCCTCGAGTTCTTCTCCGTCGTCCACGAGGCGGTGCCGCCGTTCGCCCGGTCCGACGCCGCCCTGCGGGAGGTGCACCTGCTCATCGAGGTGCTGGCCGACCGGGCCGCCGTCCGCGAGGTCGGCATCGTGCCCACCGCCCGTGCCATCGTCGGTATGGCGGGCGGCCCCAGCCCCGCCGGGAGCATCGCCATGAGCGGTGCTGCCTCGGTGGCCAAGGTGCGCATCTCGCTGCTCGAGCCGACCCGGATCTGGGGGCTGCCCGTGCCGGTCGCCTCGGCCCTGATGTACCTCTTCGCCGTGCTGCTGGTCGCGTTGCCGATCATGCTGCTCTCGATGGCATTCGCCGGCTTCCTGGTCACCTGATCGACAGTGCAGCACTCCGGGTCGACAGTGCAGCACTCCGGGTCGACAGTGCAGCACTCCTGATCGACAGTGCAGCATTCCGGGTCGACAGTGCAGCACTCCGGGTCGACAGTGCCCGCTCTGGTGGACCCGCGCTCAGATCCCCTACGGTCGTGGCAGAGCGAAGGAGCGCACATGGCCAAGTCTCGGATCGACATCAACTGCGACATGAGCGAAGGCTTCGGTGCATGGATGTTCGGCGACGACATCGACCGCCAGATGATGCCTCTGGTCAG
>NZ_JBDIAQ010000137.1:0-9616 GCF_039812505.1 Intrasporangium sp.
ATCGGCTACTGGGGCGGCATCCCCTACGGGGGCGGGATCGGCGGCAGCCCGCTCAGCGAGTACCTCGTGCCCGGGCGCGGTGGGCGGATGCCGGTCAGCGTCACGATCGAGGACCCGGCCCGGCGCGCCAGGGACCTGCCCCGCAACCCGGTCGTGGCCGTCCTCGACACGGTCGTTGCCCGGCACCCGTGGTTCACCGACCCGAAGCGGGTCCTGCGCCTGGCCGTGTCGGACGGCGAGCTGGTGCCCGACGAGGCCGCCGCCGCGCCGACCCCGATGAACCTGCTCACCGGTGAGGCGCCACCGGTGCAGGGACACGGCACCTTCATCGCCGGCCTGATCCGGCAGGGCTGCCCGGAGGCGACGATCCTGACCGTCCCGGTGATGAACGACGAGGGGGTGGCCGAGGAGGGCGACGTCCTCGACGCCCTCACGGCGCTGCTCAACCGGCACGTCGACGGCCAGGACGGCAACCGCCCCGGCGACTGCGTCGACGTCGTCTCGCTGTCCCTCGGGTACTACGCCGAGGACAGCTCCTACCTCTCCAGCCCGGTCAAGCAGCTGCTCGACCGCTTCGCCGAGCACGGCATCCTCGTGGTCGCCGGGGTCGGCAACGATGCGAGCACCCAGGCCTTCGTCCCCGCCGCCCTGGCGCAGGACCCGCCCGCCCGGATCACTGCTTCGAGCCGGCCTCCGCTGGCCAGCGTCGGCGCCCAGAACCCAGACGGCACGAGCATCGCGCTCTTCTCCAACGAGGAGCCGGTGGTCAGCGCGTGCCGGCCGGGCGTCTCGGTGATCAGCACCTACCCGCAGGTCAACGGCGCCGGTGAGCCGACGGTGGTGACCGGCGCGAACGGCCGGCGGCGCACCGTCGACCCCGACGACTACACCGGTGGCTTCGCGGCCTGGAGCGGCACGTCCTTCGCCACGCCGGTCCTGGCCGCGGAGTTGGCCGCGGAGCTGGCCGCCACGGGCGATCTGACCGACGTCACCGACGAGGCCATGCGCAGGCGCGCGGTGCGCGCCCTCAAGGAGTGCCTGGCACGAGGTGGGCCGGCAGCGAGCGGGCCGGCGGGCAACGGGCCGAAGGGGAGCGGGACATGAGCCCCGCGGCACGCGACGGCGTCGGCACCCTGTCCGGCCAGGCGTTCGCGGACTACCTGGCCGGCGACCGGCAACGGCTGGCCGACCTCGTCGACCTGGTCTCCCCCGTGCTGTGGCACGCCGCCCGCGCACAGGGCGCCGGCGCCTCGACGTGCGAGGACGCCATCCAGACGGCGCTGCTCCAGCTCGTCGACCACGCCGAGACGATCAAGGAGCCGGCGGCCGTGCTGGGCTGGCTCGTCGTCGTGGTCAAGCGCGAGGTATGGCGCCTCGTGCGTGGTGAGCGCCGCGAGGTGGGCGTCGAGGAGGTCCCGGATACCCCGGCCCGGCAGCTGGACCCGGAGTCGCAGTCGATCCTCAGCGAGCGGCAGCGGCTGCTGTGGCAGCACATCTCGCGCCTCACGCCACGTTGCCAGGAGCTGCTGCGCGTCATCGCCTTCGCCGAGCGACCCGACTACGCCCTGATCGCGACGTCGCTGGGCATGCCGATCGGCAGCATCGGCCCGACCCGTGGTCGGTGCCTCGACAAGCTGAGGGTCGCCCTCGGCGCTGACCCCGGATGGGCGGTCTGACATGTCCCACAACGACGCCATCGACGAGCGCGACCTCGCCACTCTGGGCCAGCTCCGCGACCTCTACGCCCATGTCGACCCGGTGCCTGCCGGGCTCGGCGAGCGGCTCAAGTTCGCCATCACCGTACAAGCCCTGCACGCCGAGATCGCCGAGCTGACCGAGTCGGCGCTGCTGGCGACACGGGGCTCCGGCACCCACGTCGAGCCGACCCGGATCGAGTCCGTGACCTTCTCGGCGCCCTCCGTGGGCCTGATGGTCTCGGTCGGCCAGAGCGAGGGTCACGAGGACCTGGTGCGGATCGACGGCTGGGTCACCCGGCCGGGCGCCGCGGTGGAGGCGGTCATGCAGGACCGCGCAGTGACGGCCAATTCCGATGCGAACGGCCGCTTCGTCGTCCATGATCTACCTCATGGGCCGATTCATTTCGTGATCAGGGTCGACCCGTCCGACCCGAGGACGCGGCCGGTGATCACCCCCACGATCGAGGTGTGACCCGGCCCGGAGTGACGAGGTGAGGCAGCGATCGTCGACCTGCTCGAGCACGTGCGTGCTCTCCGGGACCAGGCTGCCGCCGACAACAGTGCGGGTCGCCCGGTGGATGCACAGCGCGCGCTGCGGGCCGCGCTCGCCGCGATCGACCGGGGCGGGGCGGGGGTGGCCCGGTCCGACCTGCTCACGATGCGCTGCAAGACGCTGACCACGCTGGCCCTGACCGACTTCCTGCTCTCGGGCCTGCCCGCCGCCGAACGCCGCTTCGCCCAGGCGTCGCGGGTGGTCGCCGAGCTCGGCGACGACGACCTGGGCGCGCGCCTGGCCTACCAGCGCGCCAACGTGCACGGGCGGGCCGGCGACCTGGCGTCGGCCTCGGACGGCATCGAGGCGGCCGTGGCGCGCCTGTCGGCGTTCACCCCGGTCGAGCGGTGCTCGGTGTTCCTCAGCCGCGGCATGCTCGCGCTCGAGACCGGCGACCCGGACCTGGCCCTGGCCTCCTTCCACGAGTCGGCGACCATCGCGGAGACGAACGGTTTCCTCGCCCAGGCGCAGATGTCGCGCCACAACGAGGGCTTCGCCCGTTATCTGCTCGGGGACCTGCCCGGTGCCCTGACGACCATGGCCGAGGCCGCCGAGATCGAGACGGACTTCTCGAACGCCCCACCCCTGCTGGACCGGGGTCGGGTGCTGCTCGAGGCGGGCCTCGTCTCGGAGGCGGTCGAGGTGCTGCACGCCGGCGCCCGGAGCGTCACGGGGGTGGCCGGCGACGGACAGGACCAGCTGCGGGCGGAGTTCGACCTCGAGCTGGCGCGGGCCGAGCAGCTGCACGGCCGCCGCGACCTGGCGGCCGAGGCGGCGGACCGGGCACGGGCGACGTTCGCCCGCCTCGGCGCCACCGCCTGGGCCGGGCGGGCGAGCCTGGCCGGCCTGATGGCCGCACTCGACCAGCAGGCGCGCCATCGCGACGCCGGGGGCGCGCGGTCGCTCGGCCACCGGACCGCCCGTCGGGCCGACGCGCTGGTGCGCACGGCCACCTCGCTCGGCGACCTTCGGCTGGCCGACAACGCCAGGGTCGCCGCCGCTGCCGCGCTCTTCTTCGCCGGCGACCTGACCGCGGCGCAGTCCCGGCTGACGGCTCGCACCGCCCCTCCCGTGTCGCTCTCCGACGAGCTGAACGTCAGTGGCGTGACGGCCGCGGTGCTGGCGGCATCCGGCGAACCCGGCAAGGCCCGGCGGCTGCTCTCCCGCGCGGCGCGCCGGCTCGAGGCGGGGCAGCGGGGCAGCGCGAGCCTCGATGTCCGGACCGCCCGGTCCATCCACGGCACGTGGCTCTGCAGCCTCGACCTGCGCCTCGCCCTCGCCCACGGGGCCCCGGCCGTCCTGGCCACGCTGGAGCGATGGCGCAGCGCGACGGACCGGTTGCCCTCCCTGGGCCGGCCGGCCGACGTGGAGCTGGCCGGGCTGACCGAGCGGCTCCGGCTCACCTACCGTCGGATCCGGGCGGAGGAGCGGCCCGACCCCGAGCTCGAGCGGGACGCCGCCCGGCTCCAGCTGCAGATCCGCGCCCGCGACTGGGCCCTCAGCGCCGGGGCCGGGTCGGCCAGCGGGGCGCCGATCCGCATCCGGGAGGCGCGTGAGGTGCTGGCCGACGCCGACCGCGACCTCGTCTGGCTCTTCGCGGTCGGCGACCACATGTGGGGGGTCGGTATCGTGCGCGGCCGAGCCACCATCAGACAGCTGATGCCGCTGGGCCGGGTCGTGGAGCTGGCCCACCGGGTCCGGGCCGACCTGCGGGTGGCCGCGACCCAGCGCCTCGGCGCGCTCGGGCCGGCCGTCTGGGGGTCGCTGCGCGGCGATGCCGCCGAGCTGGACGACGCGCTGATGCGGCCCTGGCGGCTCGCCGCCGCGGGCCTGGTCCTCGTGACGAGCCACGAGGTGTCCGCACTGCCCTGGGCCCTGCTGCCGTCCTTGGCGGGACGGCCGCTGACGGTGGCGCGCTCGCTGACTGCCTTCGCCCGGCGCGACGCCGGGTCCACCTCCCAGCCGGGCACCGGTCCCTGGAACGTGCACGTGAGTGTCGGGCCGGCCGTGCCCCGGGCCGGCGCCGAGGCCGGGGCGATCGCGGCGACCTGGGGAGACGCGGCCGTGGTCGCCAGACCGTCGCGGGCCCGCCTGCTCGTGGACGCCCTGGCCACGCCCGGTGTCGTGCACGTGGCCGCGCACGGCACGCACGAGGTGCAGTCGCCGCTCTTCTCCTCGGTCGCGCTGCACGACGGGCCGGTCTTCGCGCACGAGCTGCAGCCCACCGGGGTGCGTGCCGACCATGTCGTCCTGTCGGCCTGCGACGTCGGTTCGGTCTCGTTCCGCCCCGGCGAGGAGGCGCTCGGCCTGGCCGCCTCCGTCCTGGCGCTCGGGGCCCGTTCCGTCGTTGCCGCGGTCTCGCCCGTCCCCGACGCGGTGGCTGCGGCGGCGATGGTCGCCCACCACCGTGGCCTGGTCGCGGGCCGGTCCAGCGACGTCGCGCTCGCCGAGGCGATCGTCGCGACGGACCCGGTCGCAGCCGCCTTCCTCAACCTCGGTGGCCGCTTCGTGCCGTGAGCGCGCCAGGTGCCGTGACCCCGCGTCGACCGAGCGGCCGGAAGCCGGCTGAGCGGCCGCCGGTCTCGGTCGCCGGCAGCTGGCCTCGGGGTTCCCCAAGGGCGGGTCGGTGGCGCCGCCGACGACCGAAAGGTCATCGCAGTTTCCGCAAAGGTAAAGAGTTGTTCAAGAAATCGGGGTTCGCCCCGCCGGCCTGCCTCCGGGGCGAGAAGATGATCAGGACGTCAAGGAGACGAACCCCCTCCCCCAAGGCCTCTCCCCCCGAGGCGCCCTTGACGGTCAGTGCAGACGCGATTCTCCCGATCGCGCGCTCCCGGGCGAGGGGCGCGATGCTTCCCCCCAGCATCCCGTCCCTCGCCACTCGGGTTCTGGTGGCGTGGCATGGGTCTTGTGGCGGAGCCGGTATGCACCCGGCGGCAGGTCCGAGTGGAGTGACTGTCCACGGACGGGCCCGCGGCGGCGCGAGCTCAGGGGTTCGCGACCCGGACGGTCAGGGCCGCCGGCAGCACCCGGGCCGTGACGTCGCTGGACCTGGCCACGACGTCACCGTCGACCTGGACGGGCAGCAGCCGGTCGGTGGTCACCCAGATCCGCTCGCAGACCTTGTGGTCCAGCGTCGGGTGGCCCTTGCGGCGGCGGGTGAGGGCCCGCGCGATGACCGGTGCCCAACCGACGAAGCCCTTGGGCGAGGCGATCACGACGTCCAGCCGCCCGTCGTCCACCTGGGCGTCCGGCATCAGGACGAGACCGCCGAGCAGCCGACCGCAGTTGCCGATGATGACGGCCCTCGACCGGCGCTGGAAGCCGGGCTCGGCGTCGAGCCGGAAGGTGGCCCGGAACTCGGGTGAGACCAGGTGCTTGATCCCCGAGACGACGTAGGCGCCCCATCCGACGGTCGCCTTCAGGCTCTCGTTCGTGCCCTGCATGATCGCCGCGTCCATGCCGATGCCGGTCATCACGAGGAAGTGGTGGCGCTCCGGCTCGGCCTCCGTCTGCTGTGCCTCGGCTTGCTTCCCGTCCCCTCGGCGCGCGTCACCCGGCCGCGGCTGGCCGCTCCTGGGCCCGGTCCGCGCCGAACCGGTCCGCCCCGAGGGCCCGGCGTCGGCGGGCTCCTCGGTTTCGGCGCCATCCGGGTCGGCCGGCCGGGTGCGAGCAGGCGCGAGGACGAGCTCGCCCACGTCGATCCGGCGGTCGTGTCCGGTCAGCGCCACGCGGAGGGCCGCTTCGAGCGAGCCGACCGGCGTCTCGAGGTTTCGGGCGAGCAGGTTGCCGGTGCCGGCGGGCAGTATGCCCAGGGGCGTCTCGGTGCCGACGAGAGCCGAGGCGACCGCCCGCACGGTGCCGTCACCGCCCAGGCAGCACACCACCGCGGCCCCGGCACCGACGGCGTCCCGGGCCTGCCCGCCGCCGGGATCCTCTACCGTGGTCTCGTAGAAGCGCGGCTCGCCCCATCCCTCGTCCGCGCAGATCCGCTGCGCCTCGGCCCGCAACAGGAGCGCGTCGGGCACCTTGGTCGGGTTGAGCACGATTGCGGCGTGCCTGACCGGCAGCGGGGGGTCGTCGCGACCGGGATCGTCGGCGTGTGAGCGCCGCCAGCGAACGGTCCTGCCGGACAGGGGTGCCGGGGCGGCCGTCCCGAGCAGCACGGCGGCGGCGGTACCGAGGAGGAGGACGCCACCGACGACGATCCACGGCAACCACTCGCTGAGCACCGGACCACGGTAGCCGAGCGCCTGCTGCGGCCCCTCGTGGGTCATCCCGCCGCCGGCCGCCGCCGGTGGGGCCCGGTGGCGGGATCGCCAGGCGCCATACAGTGTCGGCATGGTTGACCCCGACGAGCTGACCGACCCCGGGCCCGTGACCGCCGACACCGCCGACTGGACGTGGGTGCTGGCCAGACGATGTCCGGACTGCGGGTTCGACCCCGACGAGGTCGGTCCGCCCGCCCTCGCGCAGGCCATCCGTGACGCCGGCCAGCGGTATGCCGCCGTGCTCGGCCGCCCGGACGTGCGCCGGCGTCCTGCGGCGGGCGTGTGGTCGCCGCTCGAGTACTGCTGCCACGTCCGGGACGTCTGCGACCTGATGCGGGGGCGGCTGGAGCAGATCCTCGCCGGCGCGGGCCGGGGGACCGTCTCGTTCGCCGACTGGGACCAGGACGCGGCCGCGGTGCGGGGTCGGTACTGGCGGTCCGACCCGGCCGTCGTGGGCGCCGAGCTCGCGGGCGCGTCCCGCGCGGCTGCGGCCGCCTTCGAGCGGCCGGCCGCCGGGCAGTGGGACTGGCCGGGACTGCGCAGCGACGGGTTCGGGTTCACCGCCCGAACCCTGGGCGGCTACCTCCGGCACGAGCTGACCCACCACCTGTGGGACGTGCGGGGATGACGACCAGCGGCTCGACCGGCCCACGACCCGCGGCTCTGCCCGTCCCGCAGATCGCCGACCCGCGCGAGGCGCCCCCCATCCGCTGGGGCATCCTGGGTCCGGGCGGGATCGCCCGGTCCTTCGCCACCGCGGTCCGGGAGGGCACCGCCTCGACCGTCGCGGCCGTCGGCTCCCGGGACACCGCGCGCGCGGCCGTCTTCGCCCACGAGTTCGACATCGAGCGGGCCTACGGCAGCTATGCCGAGCTCGTCGCGGACGAGCGGGTCGACGCGGTCTACGTCAGCTCCCCGCACTCGGAGCACCATGCCCACGCCCTGCTGGCGCTGCGGGCCGGCAAGCCGGTGCTCGTCGAGAAGGCCTTCACCCGCAACGCGGCCGAGGCCGGCGAGGTCCTCGAGACCGCCCGCCGGGCGGGCCTGCTGGCGGCCGAGGCGATGTGGAGCCGCTACCTGCCGCACTACGACGTCCTGCGCCGGGCGGTGGTGGGCGGGCTGGTCGGCGAGGTCGTGCACATCCTGGCCGACCACTCGCAGCGCCTGTACCCCGGTGGCCCGGCCCGCCTCGCCACGCCGGAGCTCGCCGGCGGCGCGCTGCTCGACCTTGGTGTCTACCCGGTCAGCCTGGCCGACCACCTGTTCGGCGGGCCGAGCGAGGTCACCGCCCGGGCGCGGCTGACCGACCGCGGCGTCGACGCGAGCACCGCCGTCGTGCTGGGCCAGCCCGGCGGAGCACTGGCGCTCCTCTCGGCCTCGATGCTCGCCGCCGGACCGTGCACCGCGACGGTGACCGGGACGCTCGGGCGGCTCGAGCTGGCGAGCCGGTTCTACGCGCCGACGACCATCCGGTGGCGTGCGCCCGACGGTACGGTGCTCGCCGAGCGGGACGGCGGTCCCGCGTCACACGCCCACGGGTTCGCTTACGAGGCAGCAGAGTTCGCGCGCTGCCTCGTCTCGGGCCGACTCGAGACCGCCTCGATGCCGCACGCCGCGACGCTGCGGGTCATGGCGACCATGGACGAGGTGCGACGCCAGGTCGGAGTCACCTTCCCCGGCGAGTGACCACCACCAGGGGTATGCCGCTGGGCCGGCGTCCGGCGGCATACCCCCTTCCCGTCGGGCTGAGCCGGCGGCTCTGGCCGGGCGGCGCTCCGGCGTCTACGCTGGTCCCCACCACGGCCCGTGGCGTCAGTACCGTCCGCCCGAAGGAGATGGTGCCGTGCAGTCCGGTGCGGGGGCTCTCCTCGACGGCTCGCTGCGCACCCACGCCCTGAGGCTGACCCGCGTCTGGGCGTCCTGGCTGGAGACGCAGTCCGGGGACCGGTACCAGCTGCCCGTGCGCGACCTGCCGGTGCGCGACCTGGTGGTGCGCTCGTGGGAGCGCACCCGCGCCCTCGGCGTCGACCCCGAGCAGGGGCAGGCCCCCGAGCCGCTGGCCCTGGCAGAGGTCGAGCGGCGGCGGCAGGCGTCCGGGCTCGGGCCCGTCGTCGACGTGCTTCGCACCGCGCTCATGGCGGGCATGGCAGACACCCAGCAGGTCATGATCGTCACCGACCCCGACGCCGTCGTGCTGTGGCGGGAGGCCGCCAACCCCGTCCGGCACCGGGCCGACCGGCTGGGCTTCACCATCGGGGCGCGCTGGTCCGAGCGGAGCGTGGGCACCAACGCCATCGGTACCGCCCTGGCCGACGACGCCCCCGTCCAGCTGTTCGCCGCCGAGCACTTCGTCAAGAGCCACCACGCCTGGACCTGTGCGGCCAGCCCGGTCCGCGACCCGCGCACGGGGGTCGTGCTCGGGATCGTGAACGTCTCCGGGCCGGCCGCCACGTTCCACCCCATGACGATGGCGCTGGTCTCCACCGCGGCCCGGCTGGCCGAGTCGACCCTGTGGTGCGCCCACGAGCAGCGGCTGGGGGCCCTGCGCCAGGTGGCCGCGCCGATCCTCGCGCGGATCGACGGTCCCGGGCTCGTCATCGACGACCACGGCTGGGTGGCGGCCGTCTCGGGGCTGCCGCCGTGCGAGCGGGTCGCGGCCCCGGCGCCGGGCGAGCCGGTGGCCGTGCACGGCCTGGGCGCGTGCTGGCCCGAGCCGGTACCCGGCGGCTGGCTGCTGCGGGCCGGTCACGGCGCGAGCCGGTCCGCCGTCACCCTGCGGCTGGTCCGGGCCGGCCCGCAGATGCGGCTGCACGTCACGACCGCCGGACCGCAGGGCGAGCTGTGCTGGGAGCAGGCCATCTCGCCCCGGCACGTCGACATCGTGACCGCGCTCGGGCGTCATCCGGACGGGTTGGACGCCGCGGGCCTGGCCGGCGTGCTCTACGGCGACCCGACCCGGGTCGTGACGGTGCGCGCGGAGATGGCCCGGCTGCGCCGCGTGCTCGGCGGGCTGATGCTCGCCCGGCCGTACCGGCTGGCGTCCGGGGTCGTGCTGGCCACGGCCGACTGACCTGTTCGGACCGACCCACCGGACGCGG
>NZ_JBDIAQ010000138.1:0-9332 GCF_039812505.1 Intrasporangium sp.
TCGAGCGTGCAGCAGTCCTCGGCCACCCGGCCTCTCGCTCCCGCTCGACGGGGTTGTCAGCGCCGCTCGGCCAGCTCCGGGCCGCGGTGACCCAGGACGGTCAGCGGCAGCAGTCTCCGGCCGGTGGGGCCCACCTCGATCTCGGTCCCCAGCTGGGAGCACACCCCGCAGTCGAAGCACGGCGTCCAGCGGCAGTCGTCGACCTCACGCTCGTCGAGGGCGTCCTGCCAGTCGGCCCAGAGCCAGTCCTTGTCCAGGCCCGAGTCGAGGTGGTCCCACGGCAGCACCTCGTGCTGCTCGCGCTCGCGCGTGGTGTACCACGCGACGTCCACCGGTGACCCGGTGAAGACCTCCTCGGCACAACGCATCCACCGTTCGTAGGAGAAGTGCTCGCTCCACCCGTCGAACCGTCCGCCGTCGCGCCAGACCGCCTCGACGACCCGCCCGACTCGCCGGTCGCCCCGGGAGAGCAGCCCCTCGACGACACCGGGCTGCCCGTCGTGGTAGCGGAACCCGATCGCGGAGCCGTAGCTGCGGTCGGCCCGGATCGCCTCGCGCAGCTTCAGCAGGCGCGCGTCGGTCTGCTCCGGACCGAGCTGCGCGGCCCACTGGAACGGGGTGTGCGCCTTGGGGATGAACCCGCCGATCGAGACCGTGCACCGGATGTCCCGGTGGCCGGACACCCGCCGGCCGGTCTCGACCACGCGCCGGGCGACCTCGGCGATCTGCAGCACGTCCTCGTCGGTCTCGGTCGGCAGCCCGCACATGAAGTAGAGCTTGACCTGCCGCCACCCGGCGCCGTACGCGGCGGCGACCGTGCTGATCAGGTCGTCCTCGGTGACCATCTTGTTGATCACGCGCCGGATCCGCTCGGATCCGCCCTCCGGCGCGAAGGTCAGGCCGGAGCGCCGGCCCCCCCGGGTCAGCTCGTTCGCCAAGTCGATGTTGAACGCGTCGACCCGGGTCGAGGGCAGCGACAGGCCGGTCTGGGTGCCCTCGTAGCGGTCGGCCAGCCCCTTGGTGAGGTCGGCGATCTCGGAGTGGTCGGCCGAGGACAGCGAGAGCAGGCCCACCTCCTCGAACCCGGTCGCGGCCAGGCCCCGCTCGACCATCTCGCCGATGCCGGTGATCGAGCGCTCGCGGACCGGGCGGGTGATCATGCCGGCCTGGCAGAACCGGCAGCCGCGGGTGCAGCCGCGGAAGATCTCGACCGACATCCGCTCGTGGACCGACTCGGCCAGCGGCACGAGCGGCTGCTTGGGGTAGGGCCAGGCGTCCAGGTCGGTCACGGTGTGCTTCGCCACGCGCCACGGCACGCCGGGCGAGTCCGGGCGGGGGGCGACCCGCCGGATCCGCCCGTCGGGCAGGTAGCTCACCTCGTAGCACGACGGCACGTACACCCCGCCGGTGCGGGCCAGCCGCAGCAGCAGCTCGCGCCGGCCCCCCGGGCGGCCGGCGGCCTTCCACTCCCCCACGATGTCGGTGATCGTCAGGACCGCCTGCTCCCCGTCGCCGATGACGACCGCGTCGACGAAGTCCGCGATCGGCTCCGGGTTGAACGAGGCGTGACCGCCCGCGATGACCAGTGGGTCCGCGAGAGCCCGCTCGGCGGCATACAGCGGGATGCCGGCGAGGTCGAGCGCGGTGAGCAGGTTCGTGTAGCCGAGCTCGGTCGCGAAGGAGACGCCCAGGATGTCGAAGTCGCGCACCGCCCGGTGCCCGTCCACGGTGAACTGCGGCAGCCCGGCCGCCCGCAGCGCCGCCTCCATGTCGGGCCAGACGGCGTAGGTGCGCTCGGCGAGCGCGTCGGGTCGTTCGTTGATGACCTCGTAGAGGATCATGACGCCCTGGTTGGGCAGCCCGACCTCGTACGCGTCGGGGTACATCAGCGCCCACCGGGTGGTCAGCTCCACGCCGCCGGGGCCGAACCCGCCGACCTGCCAGTCCTTGACGACGGAGTTGAGCTCGCCACCGACGTACTGGATCGGCTTGCTCACCTGCTCCAGCAGCGGCTCGAGGGCGGGGAAGATCGACTCGCCGGGCATCGCCCCAGTGTAGGAGGGGTATGCCGCCCACGCCCGGAACGTGGGCGGCATAACCGCCGCGCCGGTCCCCGCCGCTCAGGCCTCGGCGTAGAGCTCGTCGAGGTCGTCGCGGTACTTGGCGGTCACCGCCCGGCGGCGCAGCTTCATGCTCGGGGTCAGCTCCCCGCCCTCGACGGTGAGGTCGTGGTCGAGGATCGTGAACCGCTTGACCGTCTCCCACCGGTTCAGACCGGCGTTGAGCTCGTCGACGGCGGCCTGGACGAGCGCCCGCGCCTCGGGAGAGGTGACGATCTCCGCATAGCTCCGGCCGGCCATCCCGTGCGTGGCGGCCCACGTCGTGATCGCGTCGGGGTCCAGCGTCACGAGCGCGGTGGCGTGGCTGTGGCCGGCGCCGTGCACGACGAACTGGCTCACGTAGGGGAACATCCCCTTGAACTTCGCCTCGATCGCCGCCGGGGCGACGTACTTGCCGCCGGAGGTCTTGAAGACGTCCTTCTTGCGGTCGGTGACGTGCAGGAAGCCACGCTCGTCGAGGCGGCCGATGTCACCGGTGCGGAACCAGCCGTCCGCGGAGAGGACCTCCGCGGTGGCCTCGGGGTTGTCGTGGTAGCCGCGCATGACGCCGGGGCCCTTGACGAGGATCTCGCCGTCCTGCTCGTCGATCCGCACCTCGGTCCCGGGCAGCGGCCAGCCGACCGACCCGAAGGCGTAGCACCCGGGTGCGGGGCGGTTGACCGTCGTGCCCGATGACGTCTCGGTCAGGCCGTAGCCCTCGAGCACGAGCAGCCCGACCGCGCCGAACCACCTGGCGACCTCGGCGTCGAGCGGGGCCGCGCCGCTGATCATGAACCGGACCCGGCCGCCGAAGCGGGCCTGCACCTTGGACAGCACGAGCGCGGTGGCCAGGGCGTGCTGCAGCACCAGCAGCGGGGAGGGCGAGTCCCCCCGCTCCCTGACGTCGCGCATCTGCCCGCCGACCCCCAGGGCCCAGTCGATGAGCGCCTTCTTGACCCCGGTCTCGCCCGCGAACATCATCGCGACGCGGCCGTGCGCCTTCTCGAAGATCCGGGGCGGACCGGCCATGAAGGTGGGCCGCACGATCGCCATGTGGTCGACGATCTTGTCGATCCGGCCGTCGACCGCAGTGCGGAAGCCGATCTGCAGCGCGGTCGCGACGAGCATCTTGCCGAAGACGTGCGAGAGTGGCAGCCAGAGGAACTGCACGTCGTCCGGCCCGAGCAGCCCGCACGCCTCGATGACCGCGCCCTCGTACACGACGCTGTCCTGCACGAGGCGCACCCCCTTGGGTCGCCCCGTCGTACCCGACGTGTAGATGAGGGTGGCCAGGTGCTCCGGCTTGATCTCGTCGATCCGGCTGCTCACCAGGTCGGGGCGCTCCTGCAGTGCGGCGCGGCCCCGGTTCTGCAGGTCGGCCAGGGTGGTGACCCACCCGTCGTCGGACGCGGACCCGGTGAACGTCACGACGTGACGCACCCCGGGCAGCTGTTCCCGCCGACCGGCCAGCTTGGCGACCTGCTCGTCGTCCTCGGCGAACACGATCGAGCTGCCCGAGTCGGTCAGGATGTAGGCGACATCCTCCTCGATCGTGGTGGGGTAGACGGTCGTGGTCGCCCCACCCGCGCAGACGACGGCCAGGTCGGCGACGACCCACTCGTAGCGCGTCTGCGAGGCCACGGCGACCCGGTCCTCCAGGCCGATCCCGAGGTCGATCAGCCCGGCCGCGAGGGCCTCGACCAGCTCGTACGCCTGCGCCCAGGTCACGGTCGTCAGCTCCTGGCGGTCCGGGTCGGCGAAGTACTGGAAGGCGGGTGCCTCCGGGCTGGCGGCAACGCGTCGGCGCAGCAGCGCACCGACGCTGGGGGCGCGCCCGTCGAGGACGGACCGGTCGACCTGCTCGTCGGACACCGTGGGTCGGGGCATGGCGGCACTCCTTCGGGTCACGGCGGCCCCGGCGCGGGCCACCTGCTGCGGATGATCCCACGCGGGAGAGCGCCGGTCGCCGTCTCCGGAGGGGATGAGATCCCACCGTGACCGATCCGCCGCCCGACCGGCGGTTCGGGCCGGTCAGGTCGGTAGGTCAGGTCGGCACGGTCGCCGAGAGGATCTGCCGGCAGCGCGCCACGTCCTGCGCCATCCGGGCGACGAGTGCCTGGGTCGAGTCGAACCGCAAGGTGGGGCGCAGGCGTTCGACGAACTCCATCGAGACGGGCTCGCCGTACAGGTCCAGGTCGGTCCGGTCGAGCACGTAGGCCTCCACGCGCCGGGCCTGCCCGTCGAACGTGGGGTTGGTGCCGATCGAGATCGCCGCCGGCAGGGTCCGGTCCGGGTGCCCGACGGGCAGGCCGGGGCGCAGCAGCCAGCCCGCGTAGACGCCGTCGGCGGGCACCAGTCCCTCGGGCCGGAGCTCGAGGTTGGCGGTCGGGAAGCCGAGCTCGCGGCCCCGGTGGTCGCCGTGCACGACGGTGCCGGAGACCCGGTGGTTCCGGCCGAGGATCTCGGCCGCACGGGCCACGTTGCCTGCCCCGAGCTCCGACCGCAGCTG
Source organism: Intrasporangium sp. (assembly GCF_039812505.1). Taxonomy (GTDB): domain Bacteria; phylum Actinomycetota; class Actinomycetes; order Actinomycetales; family Dermatophilaceae; genus Intrasporangium_A. The sequence goes on from NZ_JBDIAQ010000138.1 coordinate 4,609, forward strand.
GGTCGAGCTCCAGCGGGCTCCCTCGCCGATGTCGTCGAGGGCGATGACGTCGAACCCGAAGGTCGCGCCCAGGCGGCGCAGCGTGCCCACGTCGCCCGAGTTGCGCACGCCGAACCGGGTGTCTCTGCCGACGACGACCGCGTCGGCATGGAGGGCCTCGACGAAGGTGCCGCGCACGAACTCCTCCGGGGTCTCCTGGGCGAACTCGCGCGTGAACTCGAGCACGAGCGTGGCCTGCAGGCCGACCGCCTCGAGCTGCTCGAGCCGCTGTCCCAGTGAGGTGATCAGCGTCGGGGCGCGGTCGGGGAAGAGCACCGCGACGGGGTGCGGCTCGAAGGTGACGGCCACCGAGACCGCCCGGCGGTCGCGCGCCTCGGACACGACCCGGCTCAGGACCGCGCGGTGCCCGCGGTGGACCCCGTCGAAGTTGCCGAGGGTGGCGACGGTCGGCCCGAGGTCGGCGGGGATCTCGTCGGTTCCGTACCAGCGCTGCACGGCGACCACTGTAGTGGTCGCCCGAGCGGCCCCGGCCCACGCGTCAACCGAGCGGGAACACGACCCGGGACCGGGCGGTCGGCCGGGTCTCGTCCAGGATCGCGACGAGCCGGCCGGCGGGGTCGATCGCCGCGACCGCCGCGCCCCCGCCCGGGGTCGCCTGGATCGGCTGCCCGTGCGCGAGCCGGGCGGCCTCCTGCGCGGACACCTCGTGCACCGGCAGCTGGCGGCGTGCCGCCTCGGCCGGGGAGAGCAGGGGTATGCCGCGCACGCCCTCGCGTGCGCCCCGCTCCACCAGCGCGGGCAGGGGGGTGGCCGCCGCGATCGTGAAGGCACCGACCCGGGTGCGTCGCAGGGCGGTCAGGTGGGCCCCGACCCCCAGGTCGCGCCCGAGGTCGCGAGCCAGGGCACGCACGTAGGTCCCCGACGACACCTCGACGGCGACGGCGACATCGAGCACCGGCAGGGTCCGTCCGTCCTCGGCCGTGGCCTGCGCGGGCGTGGTGCGCAGCACCTCGAACCGGCTCACCGTCACCGTGCGGGCGGCCAGCTCGACCGCTGCGCCGGACCGGACCCGCGCGTAGCTGCGCACCCCGTCCACCTTGACGGCGCTGACCGCGCTCGGCACCTGCTCGATGGTGCCGGTGAGCCGCGCCACCGCACCCGGTAGCGCGGCCTCGACGCCCGCCCGGTCGGACACCCCGGGCGAGTCGACGACCTCGCCCTCGGCGTCGTCGGTCACGGTCGACTGGCCCAGCCGGACCGTGGCGGTGTATGCCTTGTCGCACCCGGTCAGGAAGGTCAGCAGCCGGGTCGCCCGGCCCACGCCGAGCACCAGCACCCCGGTGGCCATGGGGTCGAGGGTGCCGGCGTGCCCGACCCGTCTGGTGCCGACCACGCGCCGGGTCCGCGCGACGACGTCGTGGCTGGTCCAGCCGGCGGGCTTGTCGACGACGAGCAGGCCGTCAGGCATCGGCGCCGGGGCCGGGGCCGTCGTCGCCCTCCTCGCTCCGGGCCGGCTTCCGGTACGGATCGGCCTCCCCGGCGGGCCGGGCCCCGGCCGCAGCCCGGGCCAGCTCCGCGTCCCGGGCGCGGGTGCGGGCCACCAGGTCCTCGAGGTGGGCGGCTCCCTCCGGGAGCGCGTCGGCGATGAACTCCAGCGACGGCGTGAGACGGATGCCGATCTGCTTGCCGACGGCCGAGCGGATCCGGCCGCGGTAGGCCTCGAGGACCTCGGCGGTCGCCTGCCGGGCCTGGTCGTCGCCGAAGACGGTGTAGAAGACCGACGCGTGCTGCAGGTCGCCGGTGACCCGGCTGTCGGTGATCGTGACGAAGCCCAGCCGCTCGTCCTTGACCCGGTGCTCGAGGTACTCCGCGACGACGACCTTGATCCGGTCGGCGACCTTGCGTGCGCGGGCGGGATCGGCCATGACGACCTCCTGGGCTCGGGGGGGCGGGCGAGGGAGCTGGGGGCAGCCCAGGACATCACCCTAGCCGGGACACCGCCGTGCGGGATCTGCTGCCCGCCCGAGCGCGCCCCGCCCTGCGGGGCGACGCCGCGCGGGTCCGCAGCCGCTGTGGAGCAGGCACCACGGCCCGGTGCCCGTGACGCGAACGTCTCGGGCACCGGGTCTGCTGCTGCGGTCAGGCGCGCGGCTTCTCGCGCATCTCGAAGGTCTCGATCACGTCCTCGACCCGCAGGTCGTTGAACGACCCGAGGTTGATACCGCACTCGAAGCCGTCGCGCACCTCGGTGACGTCGTCCTTGAACCGCCGCAGCCCGGCGATCTCGGCCTCGCCGACCACCGTCCCGTCGCGCACGATGCGGGCCCTGGCGCCCCGTCGGATCTCGCCCGACCGGACCAGCGACCCGGCCACGTTGCCGAACTTGCTGGAGCGGAAGACCTCGCGGACCTCCGCGGTGCCGAGCTGCACCTCCTCGAACTCCGGCTTGAGCATGCCCTTGAGGGCCGACTCGACGTCGTCGATCGCCTGGTAGATGACCGAGTAGAAGCGCATGTCCACGCCCTCCCGGTCGGCCAGCTCGGCCACCCGCTCGGCGGGCCGGACGTTGAAGCCGATGATGATCGCGTCGTCGACGGTGGCGAGGTTGACGTCGTTCTGGGTGATCGCACCGACGCCCCGGTGGATGATCCGCAGGTCGACCTCGTCGCCGACGTCGATCTTGAGCAGCGCGTCCTCGAGCGCCTCGACCGATCCGGAGACGTCGCCCTTGAGGATGAGGTTGAGCGTGTCGACCTTGCCCGCGGCGAGGGCCTCGTTGAGGTCCTCGAGCGAGATCCGCTTGCGGCGCTTGGCGAGCGAGGCCGCCCGCGCCGCGGCCTCGCGACGCTCGGCGATCTGGCGTGCGGTGCGGTCGTCCGGCGCCACGAGGAACGTGTCGCCGGCGCCCGGCACGGAGGTCAGGCCGAGCACGAGGACCGGTCGGGACGGCAGCGCCTGGTCGACGTTGTTGCCGTGCTCGTCGAGCATGGCCCGGACCCGGCCGTGACCGTTGCCGGCCACGATGGCGTCGCCGACGTGGAGCGTGCCGGACTGGACCAGGACGGTGGCGACCGGACCGCGACCCTTGTCGAGGTGCGCCTCGATGGCCACCCCGCGCGCGTCCTTGTTCGGGTTGGCCCGCAGGTCGAGCGCGGCATCGGCGGTCAGCAGGACCGCCTCGAGCAGGCCGTCGATGTTGGTGCCCTGCTTCGCCGAGACGTCGACGAACATCGTGTCGCCGCCGTACTCCTCGGCGATCAGGTTGTACTCGGTCAGCTGCTGGCGGATCTTGGCGGGGTTGGCCTCCGGCTTGTCGATCTTGTTGACCGCCACCACGATCGGCACGCCGGCCGCCTGGGCGTGGTTGAGCGCCTCGACGGTCTGCGGCATGACGCCGTCGTCGGCGGCGACGACGAGGATCGCGATGTCCGTCACCGACGCACCACGGGCCCGCATCGCCGTGAACGCCTCGTGGCCCGGGGTGTCGATGAAGGTGATGGCGCGCTTGTTGCCCTCGTGGCTGGTGACGACCTGGTAGGCACCGATGTGCTGGGTGATCCCGCCGGCCTCGTCCTCGGCCACGTGCTCGGAGCGGATGGCATCGAGCAGCTTGGTCTTGCCGTGGTCGACGTGGCCCATGACGGTGACCACCGGCGGTCGCGGCTCGAGGTCCTCGTCCTCCTCGGCGGCCGCCTCGGCCTCGAGGTCGATGTTGAACGACTCGAGCAGCTCGCGCTCCTCGTCCTCGGGGGACACGACCTGGACGTCGTAGCCGAGCTCGGCACCGAGCAGCTTGAAGGTGTCCTCGTCGAGCGACTGCGTCGCCGTCGCCATCTCACCGAGGTGGAACAGCACCGTGACGAGCGAGGCGGGGTTCGCGTTGATCTTGTCGGCGAAGTCGGTCAAGGACGCGCCGCGCCGCACCCGCACGACGGTCGAGCCGTCGCCGCGGGGGACGGTGACGCCGCCGATCGTCGGCGCCTGCATCTGCTCGAACTCCTGGCGCTTGGCACGCCTGGACTTGCGGCCCCGGACCGGACGGCTGCCGCCGCGACCGAAGGCTCCCTGGGTGCCGCCACGGCCACCCGGTCCGCCGCCGCGGGGGCCACCGCCGAAGCCGCCGCGCCCACCGCCCGGACCGCCGTGGCCACCGCGGCCGGCGCCGGCGCCGGTGCCACCGCGCCCGGGGGCGGGTCGGGCTCCGGGACGTCCGAGGGTGCTGCGCTCCGGCATCATGCCCGGGGTCGGGCGCGGACCGCCCGGACGGGGACCTGCGCCACCTGGCGCTCCCGGACGCGGTCCGCCGGGACGAGGGGCGCCCGGACGGGGGCCGCCGGGACGCTGCTGCGGACGGGGCATGCCCTGGCTGGGGCTGAACGGGTTGTTGCCCGGCCGAGGCCCCCCGTCACCGGGGCGTGAACGGGAGGACTGCATTCCCTGGCTGGAGCTGAACGGGTTGTTGCCCGGGCGCGGCGCTCCCGGCCGCGCACCCGGACGCGGTGCGGGACGGGGGCCCGGGGCGGGCGCGCCGCGGGTACCCGACTCGCGTGGGGTCGGTTTCGGACCGGCCGGCTTCGGCCCCGGACGGGCCGGCGTGCCCGCGCGGGCCGCAGGTGCGGCAGGCCTGGTCGCGGGCGACGCCGAAGCGGCGGGCGCAGCCGAAGCGGCGGGCGCAGCCGGAGCCGCGGGCGCAGCCGAAGCCGCGGGCGACGCCGAAGCGGCGG
>NZ_JBDIAQ010000139.1:0-9252 GCF_039812505.1 Intrasporangium sp.
ACGACGACCACGACGACCACGACGACCTGACCTCGTAGGGGCGAGCCGTGCCCAACCAGCGCTTCAACCGATGGCTCTACCGCGGCGGGCGACCGAACCGGTTGGCCCGGGCGGTCAACGGTGTGTGGGCCCGGGTGTTCGCCACCGGGCTGGGGCCCGGTATGACCGCCGCGCTGGAGGTCACCGGCCGCACGTCGGGGCGCCCGGTGACCCTCCCGATCGTGGTCGTGCACCTGGGCGGCGAGCACTACCTCGTGTCGATGCTCGGCGAGAACACGAACTGGGTCCGCAACGTCCGCGCCGCCGGCGGTCGCGCGGTCCTGGTGCGCCGTGGACGTACCCGGGTCACCCTCGAGGACGTGCCCGCGCAGCAGCGTGCCCCGATCATCAAGCGCTACTGCCAGATCGCGCCGGGTGGGCGCGTGCACATCCCGGTGGACCCCGACGCCCCCCTCCAGGAGTTCGCGGCCGTGGCGGGCCGGTACCCGGTCTTCCGGGTCACTCCCGAGCCTTGACCCTCCCGCGGTGCCCGCCACGTGGCCCGGGTCGCGTGCGCGCGTAGCCGGCTCGGCGGCATACCCGCTGGTGTCAGCCCCGGCGCTCGACGCCGGGCCGGGCGAGCCGCTGGGCCAGCCCGGAGGAGCGCTGCGCGGGCGTCTCGACGGCGGCGCGGATCGCCGCGCGGCTGCCCACGATCGTGAGGTGGTGCTCGGCGCGCGTCACCGCGGTGTAGAGCAGCTCGCGCGTGAGCAGCCGCGAGGTCGTGGGCGGCACGATCACCGCGACGTGCTCGGCCTGGCTGCCCTGGGCCTTGTGCACCGTCATCGCGTGCATCGTCTCGATGTCGGACAGGCGCCACGGCGCGAACGCCCGGGTGCCGGAACCGGTCTCGACGGCGGCCAGCGGGCCGTCGCCGGTACGGACGACGACCCCAGTGTCGCCGTTGCTCACCCCGAGCCCGTAGTCGTTGCGGGTGACCAGGATCGGCCGGCCGACGTACATCGGGTGCATCGCGACCTCCGGGGCGCGCGCCGCCAGCGCCTGCTCGACCAGCCGGTTCCAGTGGCGGGTGCCGAACGGGCCCGTGCGGTGGGCACACAGCAGCCGGAACCGGCCCAGCTGCGCCAGGGCGGCTGCGACGTCCCCGTCCAGCGCGAGCTCCCTCAGCTGCCAAGCGTGTTCGACCACTTCGGGCAACTGCCCGAGCGTCGGTGCCTCGGTCTCGACGAAGGTCAGGCCGGTGGCCGCCCTGGCGACCAGGTCGAGCACCGATCCAGGGGCGCCCGTCCGGAAGGCCCGCGCGAGCCTGGCCCGGTCGTCGTCGAGGCGGTGGTCCTTGGTCAGGCGCACGACGCTGCCGTCGCCCTCCAGCCCGCGCACCAGGTCGGCCAGGACCGAGCCCGCCTCGACCGAGGCGAGCTGGTCGGGGTCACCGACCAGCAGCAACCGGGCCGTCGGGGGGAGCGCCTCGACCAGCCGGGCCATCAGGCTGAGGGACACCATCGAGGCCTCGTCGATGACCACGACGTCGTGGGGGAGCGGGTTGTGCGCGTCGTGGCGGAACCGCTGCCGGCTGTCCGGGCGGCTCCCGAGCAGGCGGTGCACGGTGACCGCCGGGCTGATCGACGCGGTGCTCGCGAGGGCGTCCTGCAGCGTCTCGTTCATCCGCGCCGCCGCCTTGCCGGTGGGTGCCGCCAGACCGATCCGCAGGGTGTGACGGCTGCCGGCGGCGAGGGCGGCCAGCACGCCGGCGATCGTGTAGGTCTTGCCCATGCCGGGCCCGCCGGTCAGCACCGTGACCGCCTGCTGGGTGACGCGCCGGACCGCCGTCAGCTGGGCCTCGTCGAGGCCCCGGTCCTGCAGCGCCTCCGTCACGGCGACCTGGTCCACCGGCGACACCTCCCGGTCGCGCCGGTCCTGCAGGGCCTTCGCGATCAGGCACTCGTCGGCGTGGTTGCGCTCGAGGTAGACCAGCCCGAGGTCCGGGCGCAGCACGCCTTGCGCGGCAAGGGGGCTCGCCCGGACGGCCGCGAACCACTCGGCCGGGTCGGGCAGCTCGGCCAGGTCGCCGAGCCGCACGAGCTGCTCACTCTCCGGCCGGGAGCGAGGCGCGCCAGATCGAGCGTCGCCCACCTCGGCCAGGTCCACACTCAGGTCCGCGACCGAGCCGAGGTCCAGGGCCGTCGACCCCTCCCGTACCGCCCGGACCGCGAACGCGAGCGCGAGTGCGGCATCACCCGAGACGTCCTCCCCGACAAGCGTGCTCACCCGGGCCGCGATGACGCAGTCGCTGCCGTCGAGGAACCCGGCCTCGTTGAGCACCCGGAGCCGGCCGGACGCGGTGACGCTGAGCGCGGCATCGCCCGGGTCCGATGCAGTCACCGCAGCACCCCCTCGAGCCGGCCGTCGAGGACGGCAGACAGGTCCTCGAGCATCGCCACCGGAGGCCGCCACGAGAACACCCCACAGGGCTGCCCGTCGACCAGCGGAGTGGCGGGGCCGGCCATGCCCCGGACGTACAGGTACATGACCCCACCCAGGTGCGCCTCCGGCGCGTACCCCGGCAGGCGCCAGCGCAGGTAGCGGTGCAGCACGGTCGAGTAGAGGATCGCCTGCAACGGGTACGAGGAGTGGCTCATCGCCGCGGCCAGCCGCGCCGGGGCGTAGTCGGCGAGGGTCAGCTCCCCACCGGGCGGACCGAGCCAGTTGGTCTTGTAGTCCACGACGTAGAACCTGCCGCCGTGCCGGAAGGCGAGGTCGATCGAGCCGGTGAGGTAGCCGAGCAGGGCCTGTCCACCGAGCTCGGGGCGGGCCAGCGCGTCCGCGTACCCGCGCAGCGGGTCCTCGTCCGGCAGGTGCCGGCGCAGGACCGCCGCCATCTCGCGCAGCCGGGCATGGGCGTGCGGACGGTCCCCGCCGGCCAGTGGAAGCTCGAACCCCAGCTCCGCGAGCCGGTCACCGCGCGGGATGTCGCACAGCCGGGCGCCCTGCGTCAGCGGCCCGGTCGGGGTGGTGAGCACTGCCCCGAGTGCGCCGGCGAGCTCCTCGCGGTCGAGCTCGACCGGCCACCAGGACAGCTCCTCGTCGATGCGGGCCAGCAGCTCGGCCTGCAGGTCGCCCGCCTGGAAGTCGGCCGCCTCGAGCACCGCATGGACCAGGGAGCCGAAGGTCGCGCCGACGGGCAGCCGCGACATCGGCGAGGGGACGTCCGACCCGGTCGGCTCCCGGTCGGCGACGACGACGGCCTCCTCGTCGACCCGTCCCAACGCGTCCTGGTCCGGCTCCGAGGTCGCGCCTGCGTCGGCGGCTCCCGACGCCAGCGACGTGTACGACGTGCGCCGCCAGGCTCGGTCGACCCACCCCTCGTCGAAGCTCCGCACGGTCAGCGGGTCGGCTGCCACCGGCGGGACGAGCCGTGGCTCAGGCCCGGACCCGCCCACCTCGGTGAGGCTGAACGCCCCGTGGTCGGCCCAGACTTGCAGCAACGCCCGGGCTGCGGCGGCCTCGCCGACGGGCGGGCGGTCCGCCGGGACCACCACCGCCTCGCGCGCGGCGGGCTCGGCGCGGCGGGCGAGCAGCGCCGAGAGCTGGTCCGGGGACCCGGCCTGCCCGAACAGCAGCCGGTGCAGGCCCGAGGCCGGGGTGTTGTGGGTCGGCGCCCACCACAGGACCAGCTGTGACTGCGCCCGGGTCATGGCGACATACGACAGTCGCAGGTGCTCGGCGAGCACCTCGGCGACGCGTTCGGCCGCGATCTCGGCCGGGTCGAAGGAGAGCAGGCGTCGACCCTCTCGGTGGATGACCGCGGGGCAGGGGTCCCTGCCCACGAAGTTGTCGAAGAGGAACGGGGCGTAGACGATCGGGAACTGCAGGCCCTTCGCGCCGTGGATGGTCGACAGGGTGACTGCCCGCGCGTCGGAGTCCAGCCGCATGATCCGCGAGTCCGGCGCGGCGGTCGCGTCGTCCAGACCCTGCCGTCGCAGCCAGGCCACCAGGCTCGGCAGCCCTCGCGTGCCCGCCAGCACCCGTTCCTGCAGCAGCTGGGCGCAGTGCACGACGTCGGTCAGGTCGCGCTCCCCGTCGAGGCGCGACAGGAGGCGGGTGTCCAGGCCCTGCCCGCGGGTGACGTCCAGCACGGCGGCGATCCCACCGCGATGGAACGCCGTCAGCAGCGAACGGGTCTGTGCGGCAACGGACTCCGTGCCGGCCTCGCCTCGCGCGTCGAGCTCCTGCACGGTCCAGCCGAGGAAGGGCGTCAGCGCCGCCAGCCGTACCCGGTCGGCTCGGTGCGGCTGCTCCAGGGCCATCAGCAGCTGCAGCCACCAGCCCGAGGCGGTCGTACGCAGCACCGACTCGCTCGAGACCAGCACGGAAGGAACGCCCTTGGCGTGCAAGGCGTCCCGCATGCTGCGCAGGTCGCGGTTCGCATGCGCGAGCACGGCGATCTGCTCCGGCTGCACGGGTTTTCCGTCGAAGGTGGCCGCCGAGGCGAGCAGCCGGGCGATGTCGCCGGCGGCGTCGGCGCAGATGGCCTGCCGCGCCGCGGCGATGGGCACCGTCTCGCCGAGCAGGGCACGCAGGCGGACCGCGTGGTTGTCCGGCGCATCCTGCAGCCGGTGGATGGTCCGGTGCGCGGTGACCCGGCGCGCCACGATCCCCGGTGAGAGCTGCACGTCGACCATCAGCGTCTGCAGCGACCGCACGAGCGGCGCGTCGCTGCGGAAGTTGGTCGGCAGCGACAGGTGGCGCTCGGCGCCGTCCGACGCCCGGCGGTAGGTGTCGACGTCCGCGCCGCGGAAGCCGTAGATCGCCTGCTTCGGGTCGCCGATCAGCACGAGGGCCTCGGTCTCGGTGCCGAAAGCGCGCGAGAACACCTGCCACTGCACCGGGTCGGTGTCCTGGAACTCGTCGACGAGCACGACCCTCCAGCGGTCCCGCATCCGGCGGCGCGCGGGCGCGCCCTCGTCCTCCAGCGCGTCGGCGAGCTCGGTCAGCAGGTCGTCGTAGCCGAGCAGCGCGGCGCGCCGCTTGCGCTTCCTGACCTCGGCCCGTATGCCGCTCACGAACCTGAGGCGCTCACCGATCGTCCCGGGGGCATCCGGTGGCGAGAGCTGCGCGCTGGGGTCGTCGAGCGCGGCTGCGGAGTCCGCGCTCAGCAGCCGGTAGCTCGGCGGCCGCGTGGTCGAGTGTGCGTACTCGGCCAGGTAGCGGTCGTCGACGGCGTCGCGGCGCAGCTCGGTCAGGTCCTCGGCCAGGGTGGCGTAGGGGTCCGAGTCGCCGGCGACTCCGAGACCCCGCAGCACGTGGTGGCAGAACTGGTGGATCGTCGCGATGGTGGCCGTGTCGAAGTCGGCCACGGCGGTCCGGAGTCGGTCGACCCGCTCGTGCAGCTGCTCGGCGGAGCAGTCGCGCAGGTGCCGGACCAGGGCGTCCTCGACGTCCCGGTCGCCCGGGTCGTGCTGGGGAGCGGTCAGCGCGGCCAGCACCTCCGCGAGGCGCGCCCGGACCCGCTCGGCCAGCTCCCGGGTCGCGGCGCGGCTGAAGGTGACGACGAGCAGCTCGTGGAGCGGAAGCCCGCGCTCGGCGACATACCGCACCACGAGCGCGGACAGTGCCCACGTCTTGCCCGTTCCGGCGCTGGCCTCGATCAGGGTGGTGCCCGAGGGCAGCGGCGCGGCGATGTCGAAGCTCGTCGTCAGGTCCGGGCTCGGCGGCTGGGTCACGGCGTCTCCAGATGCTCGTGGATCGGCCCCCAGATCCGCGGCCCGAAGTGGCGCAGCCCGTCGAGGTGGTTGAGGTCCTCGATGTGGGACCCGGGGCCGAGCACCATTCTCCACCAAGGGTTGTCGCGCTCACCCGGGTACTGGTCGGTGCCCTCCCACTCGCGACGGGTGAGGCGGAAGGCCAGTCGCAGCGCATCCGTGTCGCCCGGTCCCGAGGCGCGGTAGACGCGGGCGAACGCGCTGGCGGTCCTGGGCGGGGTGCCCATCGGGAAGCGCATCCCGGACTGGCGGCAGAGCACCAGGTCGCGCAGCAGCTCGGTGGCCCGGCGGGAGCCGGGGGAGCGCAGCCGTTGGCTGCCCTTCTTGCCGCTCAGCAGTGCGTGGTGTTCCTGCTCGGGCTCGGCCAGGGCCAGGGCGAGGAGCCGGACCCACGCTGCGACAAGGTGTTTCGCGCTGACGGTGGAGTAGGTCGGCACCCAGATGGTGGTGTCGTGGACCCTGTTGACGATGCCGGTCAGCCGGGTCGAGCCGCCGTCGGGAATGGGCGGCAGGTCGGTGCGGACCTCGACGGTCCGGGGCTCGGTCGCCCCCCGGTTCGCGACGATCGCAGCGACGGTCCGCTCGATCTCGGTTCGGGCAGGCCTGCCGAGGGACCCGGGCGGGAAGCTGCCGCGAGCCGCCTCCCGGTCCAGGGCCGCGCCGAGCGAGGCTCCAGCCAGCACCTCCCGCAGGACCCGATCGCCGATCGCCCACTGCGCCAAGGGGTCGATGGAGACGGGCAGGGAGTCCTCCGGCTCGTCGAGCTCGCGCGGCACCGTGACCTCGAGCCGGCCCCGGAGGAACTCCCGAGCCGGGTTCTGCAGGAAGGCCACCAGCTCGTCGACGGTGACCGCGGTGACGGGCCGTACCGGCAGCGGCTCGGTCAGGAGGCGCCGCGGGCCGGACGGGTTGCGGCGGAACTCGCGCAGCGCCCGGGCACCGTCTGCCGCGACCCGGTCGAACGTGCCGCCCGGCAGCGGGCCGTCGGCCGTGAAGTTGCGCTCGTCGAACGCCTGAAGCGGGTGGCGCCGCACGAAGCCGGGCTCCGGGTCGCCCGGTCCGCCCGATGTTGCGTCGTCGCCCGGGGCGGTCGCCGTGCGGGCCGCAGCCGAGATGACCTCCTGCAATGGCACGGCGGGAGGTCGGCGGCTGCCGTTGCGCTCGTCGAAGCCGGAGTAGATGGCGACGAGGTACTGGTCTGCCGCCATGACCGCGTCGAGCAGCAGCTGGCGGTCCTCGCTGCGCGCGTCCCGCTCGCCGACCTGAGGTTGGCGGGCCAGCAGGTCGTCCCCGTCGGTGATCGGTGACCGGGGATACACGTCGTCGTCGACCCCGAGCAGGACCACGGCCCGGTGCGGGACCGAGCGCATGGGCACCATGGTGCAGACCGTCACCGCGCCGGTGCGGAAGCTGGCCCGGCTGGGGCGGACCCCCCAACGTTGCCCGAGCAGCACCCGGACGTCGTTCAGGCGCAACGTCATCCGTTCTCCGGCGGCCTCCCCGATGCCGCGCAGGTCGCGATCCAGCTGGGCGACACGCCACCGCTGGTCGGCGGGCGTGTCGGTGAGCCGCTCGATGGTGTCGCGCAGCCAGTCCACCCACTCCGGCACGGAGAGCACGCCCCTGGGCAGTGTGCTGTCGGCGCGGCTCGGGCCACGCACCGCGTCGGCGGCGAGCTTGAGGCGCTCCATCAGCTCGAGCAGACGGCCCACGGTCTCGATGTCACGGCTGCCGATGTCGTCGATCGGCAGGCCTGCCGCCGATGGTGCCCGGGAGTCCCCGGCGACGGCCACCCCGAGCGCGATCCGGTCCATGCCGCGAGCCCAGGTGTTCGCGTCGAGGTCGCGCAGGCCGTACTCCCCCCGGTGGGCGCCGTCGTACCCCCACCGGACCCCGGAGTCGGTGATCCACCGACCCAGCCGGGCCAGCGACTCCTCGTCGAACCCGAACCGCGCCCGCACGGCCTCGTGGCCGGCGAGGTCCAGCACCTCGCTGACCGTCATCCGGCCGGCCACCAAGTCCAGGATCCGCTGGGCGAGGTCGACCAGCGGGTTCGTCGCGGCCAGTGCCCGGTCGGCGAGCTGCACCCGCAGCTGCTGGCCCGGGTGGTGGGACACCGCGGCCGCGTCGGGCTCGGCGACGAGGCTGAGCCCGAAGGTGGCCTGGATCAGCGGTGCGAACTGCTCGATGTCAGGGCACATGACGATGACGTCGCGCGGCTGAAGCGCCCCCTGCCCCTCGGCGAGCAGCCAGAGCAGCACCTCCCGGAGCACCTCGACCTGTCGAGCCCGGCCGTGGCAGGCGTGCACCTGCAGCGACAGGTCGCCGGCGGTCGTGGCCCGGTCCGGGTCCGGGGCGCGGTTGGCGCGGATGTCGGCCTGGAGCAGGCCGAGCCGGGTCGGAGGTGGGGGAGCGGACGGGAGCGGTTCGTGCACGGTCAGGTCGGGGGTGTGCAGGGTCGCCTGCAGTTCGCGCACGTCGCGGCCCAGGGTCGCCAGCAGCGGATGCCGGGCCAGCGCGGCAGAGGTGTCCTCGGCACGGGGCTCCACTCGCGTCCGGCCGGCCAGGTCCGCCCACAACGACGGCGAGGGGTGCGGCAGCCACAGGTGCACCTCGTGGTGGGCGCCGATGGCGAAGAGTAGCTCGCGCTCCGACGCGGCCAGGCGGGTGTGCCCGAACAGCGAGAGCCGGGCGGGCAGGTCGAGCTGGATGGTGCCCGCCGACAGCTCGTCCACGACCCGCCGGTGGCGCTCGGTGACCGACTCGTTCAGGTCCTCGCGCGCCAGCACGAGCTCGACGACGCGCCGCCACAGGATCGGCTGCCAGACGAAGTCGCCAAGTGCGGTGGTTGTGTCAGGGGTCGGGGTGGTTGCGGTGGTTGCGTCGGGGGCCGGGTTGGTTGCGTCGGGGGCTGGAGTGGTGCCATCCGGTGGCCGGCCGGCGGCTCCACCCGGATCAGAGCCCGCCTCCCAGTCGGCCAGCAGCTGCGGCCGCTCCCGCGCGTACGACGCGAACAGCCCGGCGATCCGGCGCGCCACCGCGTACCTGCGGGACTGCCGCGCCTTGCGTTCCCATTCGGCGGTCGGGTCGTCCCTGATCTCGGGACCGGCCCCGAGATGCCGGGTCAGCGACTCGAAGTGGGTCGTCCCGACGAGCTCGTCGATGGCGGTGAGGGTCGGCCAGACGAGGCGATCGGGCTGCCAGGGGTCGTCGCGGTCGCGCCCCAGCAGCATACCGACCAGGGACTGCGGCGCGAGGATCTGCAGACCGGCGCACACCCCGTCGTCGCCCCGCGTCGCGCCGAGGGTGTGGGACAGCTGCTGGGCGAGCCACCGCTCCATTCCACGGGCCGCGACCACGACGACCTCCGGGGCGAAGACGTCGGGCGGACTGGACCGGAGCAGCGCCCCGAAGGCGGCGGCGAGCTCTTCCGGCCGGTCGGCGCGGTGCAGCTCGATCCCCATGCGCGTGACTCTATGGCAGCGGCCCG
>NZ_JBDIAQ010000140.1:0-9219 GCF_039812505.1 Intrasporangium sp.
CGCCGACGCACGCCGACACGTTCACTCGGGGATGAGCGCGCGGGCGACGGCCGCGGTGCCGAGCAGCCCCGCACCGGTCAGCAGGAAGATCCCGGACGTGCCCACGCCTGCCGTGGCCGCACTGAGGACCGCCGGGATGGCCGACTGGCCCAGCCGGTTGGCGCTCAGCCGCAGGGCCAGCCAGGTGGACGTCGTCCCCGCGGGGGCGGCCAGGGTCACGATCGTCATCGACAGGGGCTGGCCGATGCCGAGCGCGAAGCCGCCGACCACGAGGCAGGATGCCAGCAGGACCGGGTGCATCGGCACGGCGATGAGCCCGACGGCGAGCCCGGCCACGCAGGTCGAGGTCGCGACGAGACGGCTGCGCCCGAGACGGGCGGTCAGCCGCGACAGGCGGAGCCGCGACACCATCGTCGCCACCGCCCGGACGGTGAGCAGGACGCCGACCAGGGAGGACGGGATGTGCCGTTCGACCCCGATCGCGGGCAGGTAGACCTGGATCAGGTCGATCGCGGCGAGGACGAGCATGCTCAGCAGCATCGCGCCGGTCATGGTCCGTCTCGTGCCGGCGGGCACGCGCAGCACCTGGCCCCAGCTCGGCGTTGGCGCCTCGACGGTGGACGGCCGGGCGCCCTTGGGGCGCAGCGTGAGAGCGACTGCGATCATGCCGACGCACGCGGCGGTGTAGGCGAGCATCAGCAGCCTCGTGTCGGGCAGTACCGCGCTCCCCCCGATGCCGGCGAGCACGAGTGGCGCCGCGGCCTGGCCGAGCGACCCCGCGAACGTGAACGTGCCGAACGCCGAGTCGAGGCCGCCCGGCCGACCCCGTCCCGTCCTGGCGACCATCGTCTGCTGCCCGATGACGCTCAGCAGGTGGCCGAGCCCGACGACCGCGTTCCAGAACAGCAGCTCGCCGAGGTTGGCGGCGGCGAACAGCAGGCCGGCACCCGCCCCGACCATGACCCCGCTGCCGATGACCAGGGCCGGCCACTCCCGGCCCCGGTCGGTCCAGCGCCCGACGAAGACGGCGACCACCAGCGGCAGGAGGGCGAAGCTGGCCGCGATCAGCCCGACGAGCCCCGGGTCGACGCCCAGCTCGATCGCCCGGTAGGCGGAGGCCGGCCGCACGATGTACGCGGCGAGCTGGAGCAGGAAGGCCTGCGCCAGGATCCCGGCACCGGTCCGGCTGGGCCTCGGCGACGGCACGACACCCCCTCTGGTCGAACCACCTGGGTGACCGGACCGGTATACCCCCCGGTCAGGCGCCCAGCAGCCCCCGGATGTCCTCGGCGGACAGCGGCGCCGCCATGACTCCGCCCTCGTCGACGACCCGGGCGAACAGCTCGCGCTTGCGCTCCTGCAGCTCGAGCACCTTCTCCTCGATGGTGTTCTCGCTGACCAGCCGGTAGACCATCACCGTCTTGTCCTGTCCGATCCGGTGGGCCCGGTCGACCGCCTGGGCCTCGACGGCCGGGTTCCACCACGGGTCGAGGACGAAGACGTAGTCGGCCTCGGTCAGGGTCAGCCCGGAGCCGCCGGCCTTGAGGCTGATCACGAAAACGGGCGCCTGACCGTCGACGAACGCCGCGATGCGCTTGGGCCGGTCGCGGGTGCGGCCGTCGAGGTAGACGTGCTCGATGCCCTCGGCCGCCAGGCGCTCCCGCACGATCTTCAGGAACGAGGTGAACTGGCTGAACACCAGGCACCGGTGTCCCTCGCCGAGGACCGAGACGAGCTGTTCGAGCAGGGCCTCGACCTTGCTCGAGGGGATCTTCGCCGAGGCGTCCGGCTCGACGAGGTGTACGTCCAGGCTGAGCTGACGCAGCTTGGTCAGGGCGCGCAGGATCGCGATGCGGTTGCGGTCGACGTCGTCGAGCAGCCCGAGGATCCGCTGGCGCTCGCGCTGCAGGTGCCGGTCGTAGATGCGCCGGTGCTGCGGGCTCAGGCTCACCGGCACGACCTGCTCGATCTTCGGTGGCAGGTCCGGTGCGACGGCCTCCTTGGTCCGACGCAGCAGCAGCGGTCGGATGCGCCGCCGGAGGGTGTCGAGCAGCTCGGGGGACGAGCCCGACTCGATGGGCCGGCGGAACAGCTCGCCGAACTTCTCCGGGGTGGGGAAGAGCCCGGGCGCGACGATGGACAGCAGCGCCCAGAGGTCCATCAGCGAGTTCTCGAGCGGCGTGCCGGTGATCGCGAGCTTGAACGGCGCCGGGAGCCGGCGCACGGCGGCATACGTACGGGCTCGGTAGTTCTTGACGAACTGGGCCTCGTCGAGCACGAGGCCACCCCATCGGCGGGCGCGGAAGCCGTCCTCGTCGATGCGGAAGATCGCATAGGAGGTCACGACGATGTGCGCGCCCGCGGTCGACTCGGCGACCGGGGTGTGACTGCGCCGCTCGGTCTCGGTGACCGTGACGACGTCGAGCTTCGGTGCGAACCGCGCGGCCTCGCGAGCCCAGGTCGCGACGACACTCGTGGGTGCGACGACGAGCAGCGGAGCCTCGGGGGTGAGGCTGCCCTCCTCGCGGGCGCGTTCGGCCATCGCGAGGGTCTGCAGCGTCTTGCCCAGACCCATGTCGTCGGCGAGGATGCCGCCGAGCCGGTGGTCCCAGAGCAGGGAGAGCCACTGGTAGCCGTCGAGCTGGTAGGTGCGCAGCTCGGCATCCAGACCGGTCGGCTGGTCCGGCCGCGGCAGCGACTCCAGCGACAGCAGCGCGCCGACCGACCGCTGCCACCGCTCGCTCTGGTGCGACACGACGCCGAGGGCGACCAGCTCCTCCCAGAGGCCGGCCTGGTAGCGGTTGATCCGCAGCTGGTCGGGCTCGCGGTCCTGCAGCGCACGGGCCTCCTCGAGGATGCGGCGCAGGGCGGTCAGCTCGGGGACGTCGAGGGAGAACCACGTGCCGTTGTCGAGGATGAGCTCCTCCTGCCCGACCGCGAGGGCGCTCAGCAGGTGGGTGAGGGGGACCTCGTGCCCGCCCACCGTCACCGCGACGCCGAGGTCGAACCAGTCGAGCTGCCGGCCGTCGGCGGCGGTCTCGCCGGAGCTCACCTCGAGACCGTCACCGGCCGGCTCGGCGTCGGGCTCAGGATCAGGGTCGTAGGTGGCGACCGACACGAGCGGACGCTCGAGGCTCTCGACGTAGTCGAGACGGGTGCCCGTGGTCGTGACGTCGATGTCGGCGCGCGTCTCGAGGACCGGCAGGACGTCGCGGACGAAGCGCACCGTGTCCATGCCGGTCAGCTCGGGCTCGACCACGACGGCCGGGCGCTCCAGCCCGGGCCGCGGGACCAGCAGGCCCGCGACCGTGCCGAGGACGGCCAGGCCGGCGACACCGGCCAGCAGCGCCTCCTCGGCCTGGGCGTCGCGCGCCACGGCCGGGCGCACCGGCCCGGCGCCGGACGCGCCGGGGCTGACGCCGGCGAGGGACGCGGCAGCGGGCGCGTCGAGCAGGGCGACGTCCACGGCCTGCTCGCCCACGCGGTACCGGAACGTCCAGTGCAGCGTCGTGCGGTGATCGGGGTGGAAGCTCACCGCGAGCGCGAGCCGTGGTGGCGGGATGTCGGGCAGCTCGACCGTCCCGTCGCTGGACCGTACCTCGGCGTGCTCGCGCAGCAGCGGGTAGTAGTGCGTGAGGAACCGCTCGACGTCGGCTGCGGGGACCCGGACCTCCGGTGTACGCAGCACGAGCTCGGTCATCGCCTCGCTGAGGGGGGCTGCCAGCCGGGCCAGCACGAGCGAGCCGTCGGAGTGGGCGAAGGCCCCGTGCGGGGGTGAGCCGACCAGGGCGACCGGTGCGTCCACGCCCGGGAGCGGCACGGTCGCGCGCAGGTCCAGGTCGTTGCCGGCCGACTGCGCCAGGTCGAGCAGGACCCGCACCGGGCGGGGGGCCAGACGCACCGGCACCGCTCCGCGATCGCCGGCCACGAGGGTCACCCCTGCCGCTTGGGCGTCCTCGAGCAGACGCCAGAAGGACGGCCCGAGGGCGGCGACGTCCATGGTCTGGCTGGACGAGTACGAGTAGTAGGACCGCTGCGGTCTGCTGCGGTCCAGGGACTGGAAGGCGCGGACCGCGCGCAGCTGGGCGGGGTTGCTCCCGCGTGCGCGCAGGCCGTAGTCGAGGTCGTTCCAGCCGATCCCGCTGCGGACCCAGCCACCGTTGGCGCCCGCGGCGGCGGGTCGGATCGTCAGCTTCGGTGCGTCGGGCCGGCCCTGGTGCGGCTTGGCGGGGCCCACCTGGAAGAGGAGCGCCAGGGGCGTGCCCTGCGAAGTGCCCACGCTGTCGCGGGGCTCGACGACCGGCCGTAGCAGGCCCTCCCAGGCCGACGGCCGCGCCGGAGCACCCGTGGGCCGGCGACCGTTCGGCGCACGGCCGCCGCCGCGCGCGTGGGGACGCTCCAGCAGGGTCTCGCGAGCCGCCAGGACGGTGGCCACGACATGCTTGCAGTCGGCCGAGACCGGGCAGGTGCAGCTCGAGGACCACTCGATGCCGCCGGTCTCGGCGATCGCGGCAGGATCGTCGGGCCACTCGAGACGCACGGTCGTGGTGTAGAGCTGCGGGCCGCTGCCCCTGACCCGGGCCATCACGAGGGTCCCGCCCCGGCCGGCCATGACCTGCCTGACCCGCCCCTGTCGGTGGTAGGACCGCCCCCGGTCGAGCGTCGTCGGGTCGAAGCTCGCGTGCAGGTGGTCTGCGTCGAGGAAGTCGAGCCATGGCAGCGTGGCGGGTGTGGGCTGAGCGGTCACTGGTGTCCTTCGGACGCTCGGGGGATCCTTCGTCGGAAGCCTACGAGCCGGGCCCGACAATCCGGCGGAGACCCTCCGAAGGGCCGGGCATCGCATCGGGGCCCGCGTTGCGACGAGGGTGCCCTTCGTCCGGCCCGCTCACCGCCCCCGCCGCCCGCCTGCCGGACCGGCGCGACGGGCACGAGGAACTTTTCTGAAATCAATTCTAGAAAAGTATTGCTTACCTGCCGGTCGGTCAGTAGCGTCGTGGCACGGCATCGTCAACCGGATGACGAGGCCGGTCGACGAGGACGAAGGGCGACTGCCATGCACGTGCAGCACTCATCCCGCGCGGTGGTGGCACCCCGCGGCGACCTCTCGGGCGGTCTCGCGACCGAGCACGCACCCGGCGGTATGGGCGCCGGCAACCACAACGCCATCCACCGGGCCCGGCTCGACGGTCGGCGGGGCACTCCCGCCCCGGCCTTCGCGACACTCGCCCCCGACCTCCAGGAGGTCTTCGCATGACCACGACCGACCGACCGGCCCTGCTCAAAGTCAGCGTCGGCGCAACCCTGCTGATCCTCGTCCTGGCCGAGGTGGTGGCCGCCTTCGAGACGACCATGGCCATCCAGCTGCTCTACAGCCCGGGTGACTTCTTCACCACCGACCTGGCCCTGCTCGTCTGGATCGTCACCGCGTACTCGCTCGTCGGTGCGCTGGCCACCGGCTTCGTCGGCCGGCTCGGCGACCAGCTCGGGCGCCGCAAGGTGCTCATCGGGGTACTCGCCCTCTCCGCGCTCGGCTCGCTGATCAGTGCCCTGGCACCGAACTTCGGCGTCCTCGTGCTCGGCCGCGCCCTGCAGGGCGTCAGCGCCGCGGTCCTCCCGCTGTGCTTCGGCATCATCCGGGCGACCTTCCCGAGCGCACGGGTGGCGACCGGCATCGCGGTCGTCGGCACCTCGGCGCTGCTCGCCGGGGCCGGGGGGATGCTCATCGGCGGACTGTTCCTCGACCACGCGAGCTGGCACTACATCTTCTGGTCCGCCGCCGCCTTCGCGGCCATCGTCGCCGTCCTCGGTGCGGTCTTCCTGCCGCGCGAGCCGCGCGAGTCGCTGGCCCGGGCGAGCCGGGTCGACTACGTCGGCGGCCTGCTGTTCGGCGGGTCGGTCGCGGCAGCGCTGTACGGCCTGACCATCAGCAAGGAGCGCGGCTGGACCGACTCGATGGTGCTGCTGCTCATCGTCGGCGGCCTGGTCGGCCTGGCGGTCTGGGTCGCCTGGGAGCTGCGGGTGACCGCACCGATGATCGACGTGCGGATGTTCCGCAACCGCAAGTTCTCCCTCGGCATGCTGGCCACCGCTCTCATCGCCGTCGGCCCGGTCGGCATGACGAACATCATCGTCATCACCCTCTACCGCACCCCGAGCATGATCCCCGTCCCGGGCGGCGACCCGATCAACCTGCCCGTGGGCCTTGGTCTCTCGGCCACGATGGCCGGTGTGCTCGGCTTCGTCACCGCCGGGGCGTCCTTCGCGACGGCCCCGATCATCGGGCGGATCTCGACGCGGTACGGCGCTCGCACCGGCCTGATCATCGGCTCGGCCATGATGATCATCGGGATGCTGGTCGTGGCCGTGGCGCCCACCAGCCTGACCGTCGTGATCTCCGGCATCATCGTCGTGGTCCTGGCCACCGGGTTCCTCTACCCGGGCATGCCGATGGTCATCGTGGAGTGCGTCCGGCCGGAGGAGACCAGCGCCGCGACCGGCGTCAACGCGGTCACCCGCACCGCGTTCATGGCCGTGGCCGCCTCGCTCGTCGCGATCCTGCTGTCGGTGGCGCCGATCACCCTCGGCGAGCACGGGTTCACCTCCCGTACCGGCCTGAACGTGGCCCTCGGGGCGTGCATCCTCGCCTGTCTCGCGACGATCGTCGTGGCTGCGCTGATCCCCGGCGGTGGGGCCGAGAAGGATGCTGCGACCGGTCCCTCCGGGAGGCCGACCCGGACGCCCGAGGTGACGAGGCCCGAGGTGACGCGCCCCGACCACGCCACCTCGGCGGTGACGGAGCCGGCATGACACCCGCGACGACCACGCGTGACCTGCTCGACGCTCGGGCCGGCGACCCGCACCCGGGGCTGCTCTTCGAGGAGTCCGCCTGGAGCTGGGACGAGTTCGTCACCGAGTGCCGCACGAGGGCGCACCTGCTGCTCGACCTGCGCGACCCGGGCCGGCCCTTCCACGTCGGGGTGATGCTCGAGAACCACCCCGATTACCTGTTCATGATCGGCGCCGCGGCTTATGCCGGGGCCACCGTGGTCGGGATCAACCTGACCCGGCGCGGCGAGGAGCTGGCCCGGGACGTCCGCTTCACGGACTGTCAGCTCCTCGTCACCTCGACGGAGCTGGTCGGTCACCTCGACGGCGTCGACTGCGGTGTCCCCGCGGCGCGGACGCTGCTCGTCGACACGCCGGGGTATGCCGCTCGGGCGGGCCGCTTCGCCGGTCTGGCCCGACCGGACGTGGCAGCGGCCGGCGACCCGCAGACCCAGCTGCTGCTGATGTTCACCTCCGGCTCGACCGGTGACCCGAAGGCGGTCGTCTGCACGACCGGGCGGATGTGCCGCACCGCACAGGTGCGGCACATGGGGCTGGGTCGCGACGACGTCAGCTACAACGCGATGCCCCTCTTCCACGGCAACGCGCTGTTCGCCTGCTGGGCCAACCCCTTGCTGACCGGGGGCACCTTCGCGCTGGCTCGGCGCTTCTCCGCCTCCCGGTTCGTCGACGACCTGGTCCGCTACCGGGCCACGTTCTTCAACTACGTCGGACGCTCCCTGTCCTACGTCCTGGCACAGGCCGAGCGGCCGCAGGAGCGGCAGACCTGCCTGCGCGCCTGCTACGGGACCGAGGCGTCCGACGCCGACCGGCGGGAGTTCCATCGCCGGTTCGGCATCTGGCCCACGGAGTCGTACGGCGCGAGCGAGGGCGGCCTGTCGATCGCCCGCACCGAGGACTCACCCCCCGGATCGTTGGGCCTGCCCTACCCGGGGGTGGACGCCGTGGTGCTCGACCCGGTGACGCTGCAGGAGTGCCCGCGCGCCGAGCTCGACCCGTCCGGCCGGGTGCTGAACGCCGAGGTCGCCATCGGCGAGCTGGCGAACCGCACCGGCGCCCGCGGGTTCGAGGGGTACTACCGGAACGACGAGGCGACCGCCGAACGGGTCCGGGGCGACATCTTCCTCACCGGCGACCTCGGCTACCGGGACGAGGCGGGCTTCTTCTACTTCGCCGGACGCGGCGCCGACCGGCTGCGGGTCGACAGCGAGAACTTCTCGTCCGTCCCGGTTGAGCGGATCCTCGCGCGCCACGAGGGAGTCGTCCTCGCCGTCGTCTACCCGGTCCCGGACGAGCGGACCGGCGACCAGGTGATGGCGACCCTGCAGGTGACCGAGCCGCATCGCTTCGACCCGCGGCGGTTCGCCGACTTCCTCGCCGTCCAGCCCGACCTCGGCACGAAATGGGCGCCGCGCTACCTACGCATCACCCACGAGGTGCCGGTGACGGCGACCCGCAAGGTGAACAAGCCGGTGCTGCGTCGAGAGGCCTGGGAGGCCGACGACCCGGTCTACCACCGCCCCGGTCGGGAGCTGGCGTATGTGCCGCTCGACGTAGCGGCCCGCGCCGGGCTGCACCGTCGCTTCGTCGAGCACGGCCGTGGCCACCTGCTGCCCGTGCCGGACCCGGTGCGCCGGGAGGAGCCGGTATGACCGAGGGCCTGACCCGGCCGGCTGACGAGCGTGTCGAGTGGCACTGCAGGTGGGGAGGGGGCGGGCGTGCCGACCGGTGCGCCTATCCTCGGTGTCGATGACCGAGAAGCCCGACGCAGCCGCGCTGCACGACGCCGTCGAACAGGTCCGGGTACTGACCGACTACCTCGTCCGGCTCGACAGTGACACGACGATCGCGCCCGTCGTGGCGCAGCGGCTGGCGGAGCTGGTGAGCCTGGTCGCACCGCACGTGCGCACTCCCGAGGAGATGGTGCTCGGCAAGGGCCTGACCCCGGAGCGCTACCTCGACCGGTCGCCGGTGACCGGTGACCTCAACCCAATCGCGCCGCCCCTGCACTTCGCGTTCGGCCAGGACGGGCGCGCCTCGACGACCGCGACACTGGGCCTGCCCTACCAGGGTCCGCCGGGGCGCGTGCACGGCGGGTTCGTCGCGACGCTGCTCGACCACCTCATGGGCTGCGCTGCCGCGTCGGCGAGCCCGGCCTGGTCCTACACCCGCACCCTGACCGTCGACTACGACCACGGGGTGCCCCTGTTCGAGCGGCTGGTCGTCAGCGGCCAGGTCGAACGGGTCGAGGGCCGCAAGCTGTGGGTCACCGGCGAGATCACCTGCGCGGGCACCACCCTGGCCCGGGCGCACGGCCTGTGGGTCTCGCCGCGCGACGGCTTCGGCCGGGTGACCGACGGATGGCCGGAACCT
>NZ_JBDIAQ010000141.1:0-9167 GCF_039812505.1 Intrasporangium sp.
CCACGAGACCTGCAATCGATCCCACTTCTCGTGGCAACCCGGCCGTCGCGGCCACGAGACCTGCAATCGATCCCACTTCTCGTGGGCAAGCACCGACACCCTGTGCCTGCGTGGCAGCCGTGTGCCAGCGAGTCGACGTCAACCCTGAGGACGACCCTGCCGTGTCGGGTCTCCGGTTCGGGGCCCTATCCTTTGTCCCTAGGGGATGACTCCGGTCCGACAGCTCACAGCGGAGGGGCACGATCCTAACGTTCCTGTTATGTCTCCTGGTGCCGTCCTTGAACGAGTCATGGTCGTGGTCGCTGGCGCAGCCACAACCGGGCACGGCCGTGCCTGTGACGTCGTGGGCGGCATACGCCGTCGATAGGCTGGCGCCCGTGATCGACATCAAGCTGCTGCGTGAGGACCCCGATCGGGTCCGCGCCTCACAACTGGCCCGCGGCGAGGACCCCGAGGTGGTCGGCGCGATCCTGGCCGCCGACGAGCGGCGGCGCTCGGCGCTCGGCCAGTTCGAGGCGCTGCGGGCCGAGCAGAAGTCGGTCAGCAAGCAGGTCGGTGCCGCGATGGGCGCGTACCAGCGGGCCAGGAGGTCCGGCGCCCCGGACGTCGCCGGCCTCGAGGCCGCGGCCACCACCGCCCGCGAGCGGGCCGCCGAGCTGAGCGAGCGCGTCAAGGCTCTCGAGGCCGCCGCGGCGCAGGCCGGCGAGCAGCTGCACACCCTGATGCGCACGGTTGGCAACGTCATCGTCGACGGCGTCCCGAGCGGGGGCGAGGACGACTACGTCGTGCTCGAAACCATCGGTACCCCAAGGGACTTCGTGGCCGAGGGCTTCGAGCCGCGGGACCACCTCGCGCTGGGCGAGCTGCTCGGCGCGATCGACATGGAGCGCGGCGCCAAGGTCGCCGGCGCCCGGTTCTACTTCCTCACCGGCGTCGGCGCCCGCCTCGAGCTGGCACTGCTCAACATGGCGGTCGCCCAAGCCGTAGGGGCCGGCTTCACTCCGGTGATCACCCCCACGCTGGTGCGCCCCGAGGTGATCGTCGGCGCCGGGTTCATGGACGCGCACGCCGAGGAGGTCTACCACCTGCAGACCGACGACCTCTACCTCACCGGCACCTCCGAGGTGGCGCTGGCCGGCTACCACGCCGACGAGATCATCGACCTCACCGCGGGCCCGAAGCGCTACGCCGGCTGGTCGGCCTGCTACCGGCGCGAGGCGGGCTCGCACGGCAAGGACACCCGCGGCATCATCCGGGTGCACCAGTTCCACAAGGTGGAGATGTTCGTCTACTGCCGTCCCGAGGACGCCGCGGCCGAGCACCAGCGCCTGCTCGACTGGGAGCGCGAGATGCTCGCCAAGGTCGAGGTGCCCTACCGCATCATCGACACCGCCGCCGGCGACCTCGGCAGCCCCGCCGCCCGCAAGTTCGACTGCGAGGCATGGGTGCCCACGCAGGGCCGCTACCGCGAGCTGACCTCGACGTCGAACTGCACCACGTTCCAGGCGCGCCGGCTCAACACCCGGGAACGCGAGCCCGGCCGCTCCGGCACGCGCGCCGTCGCCACGCTCAACGGCACCCTCGCCACGACCCGCTGGATCGTCGCGATCCTCGAGAACCACCAGCAGCCCGACGGGTCCGTGGTGGTCCCGAGCGCCTTGCGCCCCTTCCTCGGGCTCGACGTGCTGACCCCGGTCGGCTGAGGCCGCCACCAGCCGGTATGCCGCTCACCCCGCCCGGGCGCGGACCCGGCCGCCGCGGTCGGGCGGGTCACCGGGCGGTCCGCTCGCGGCCGATCTCGCGCAGCCGGTCGAGCACCACGATCACCGCGGCCCGCTGGGCCCGGTCCGGCCGGGACAGCGCCAGCAGCGTGCGGGTCGAGCGCACGTCGGCGATGGGCCGGGTCACCACGCCCTCGCGCGGTCGGGTCGTGTACCGGGGCAGGATCGCCAAGCCGACCCCGACGGCGACCAGCGACTCGACGAGCCGGTTGTCCCGGACCCGGTAGCGCACGTCGACGGCGGCACCGGCCCGGTTCTCGATGGCGATCCGCAGGGCGTCGAACGGGAAACCCGGCGGCACCCCGATCCACGGCTGCCCGGTCAGGTCGGCGGCACGCACCTGCGGGCGCGCCGCCAGCGGGTGTGCCGCCGGGATCGCCACGTCGAGGGGCTCGCGTGCGAGCAGGCTGACGTGCAGGCCCTGCTCGGCGGTCGGGCGGCGAGCCATGCTGTGGCCGATGACGATGTCGTAGTCGGCCGTCCGGGTCGCGTAGTCGGCCTCGGCGATGTCGACGTCGTCGAGCTCGACCGTGACGGCGGTGTCGGCCAGGGCCACCAGGAGCGCGGGCACGAGCACCTCCGCGGCGCTGGGCAGGGCGGCGATGCCGACGACCCCGGCCGGCGCACCGCGCAGCGCGTCCAGATCGCGTTGGACCTGCCCGAGCGCCGTTGCCACGGTGACGGCCCCGGCGGCCAGCAGCCGCCCGGCCGCGGTGAGCCGCAGGCCCCGGCCGTCCGGCTCGACCAGGCGCATCCCGACGTCGCGCTCGGCGCTGCGCAGCTGTTGCGAGAGGGCCGACGGCGTGCGGTGCGTGGCGTCCGCCACGGCCGCCAGGCTGCCCCGGTCGGCGAGCTCGCGAAGCAGCTCGAGATGCCGAACCTCCATGTAGGTAGCCTACAGTCCCGGTTCATAACTATTCGCTTGTCCTGAATGGTCGACAGTGGCGACCATGGACCCATGCCCTCCCGACACCGCCTGCTCGCCCTGCTCGTCGCGATCATGTGGGGTGTCAACTTCGTCGCGATCCACCTGTCGCTGCAGCAGTTCCCACCGCTGTTCCTCGTCGTGCTGAGGTTCGCCCTGCTCGCCGTCCCGACGGTGCTGTTCGTCCCGCGGCCGGACGTGCCGCTGCGGTGGCTGGTCGGCTACGGCCTCGGCTTCGGGGTGGTCCAGTTCGCCTTCCTCTACACCGGGATGGCCGCGGGGATGCCGACCGGTCTGGCCTCGCTCGTGCTGCAGGCCTCGGCCCCCTTCACCCTGGTCCTCGGGGCGGTGCTGCTGAGCGAGCGGGTCCGACCGGGCCAGTGGACCGGCATCGCCCTGGCCGTCGTCGGGATGACGCTGGTCGGCTTCTCCCAGGCGGCGGCCGCGCAGCTGCTGCCCTTCGTCCTGGTCCTCCTCGGCGCCCTCGGCTGGGCGGTCGGCAACCTCTCGGGCCGCGTGGCCGAGCCGACCAACCCCCTGCACCTCGCGATGTGGATGTCGGTCGTCGTACCGGTGCCGATGCTCGCCCTGTCGCTGGTGGTCGAGGGACCGGCGGCGATCGGGCACTCCCTGGCGACCTCGCTGACCGCGCAGGCCGTCCCGGCGTGGGCCGGCCTGGTCTACACCGTGGTCATCGCGACCGTCGTCGGCACGGGGGTGTGGACCTGGCTGCTGTCGCGGCACCCCGCAGGCGTCGTGGCGCCCTTCTCGATGCTGGTCCCGGTCGCCGGGCTGCTCACGGCTGCCGTGGTCCTCGGGGAGCGCCCGAGCCTGCTCGAGTACGTCGGCGGCGCCATCGTCGTCACAGGGGTCCTCGTCGGCTCCCGCCCGGGCCGGTCGCCGCGCCGGAAGGGTATGCCGGCGGGTTCCGGCGCTCGTCCGGTCGCCCCCGTCGCCGGGCCGGTGGAGCGCGAGACCGAGGCCGTCGCGCCCGGGCGAGCCGGCTGCGTCGGTGCGGCGACGCGTTGATCGCAGGGGCAGCGCGCCGTGACGGGCGGCGTCGACCGGGCGGCCGGGTGCGAGCGGCACTGGCTGGGCGGCATACCGTCCCCCGGGTATGAGGCCGGTGACCCGAGCACGCCGGCGGCGTTAGAGTCAGGTCGTGGACGAGGCGTTGCTGGCCCGGCTGCGCGACGGTGAGGAGGCCGCGTTCGGCGAGGTCGTCACGGCGTGGTCACCGGTCATGCTGCACGTCGCGCGTGGTTTCGTCCCGACCCGGGCCTCCGCGCAGGAGGTCGTGCAGGAGGCCTGGCTGGCCGTGCTGCGCGGTCTTGACGGCTTCCAGGGACGGTCGGCGCTGCGCACCTGGGTGCTGGCGATCACCGCGAACCTGGCCCGGCGGCGCGGCGCGGCCGATGCCCGTACGGTGCCGTGGACCGATCTGGCTCCCGACGAGTCGGGCACCGTGGACCCGTCGCGGTTCCGTGGCCCGGGCGACACCTGGCCCGGGGGCTGGACCCCGGCCGGCGCACCGCAGCCGTGGGGCCCGGAGGCGGCCGCCCTGTCGGGCGAGGTGCGAGCCCTGTTCACCGCCGCTCTGGAGGGCTTGCCGACCAGCCAGCGCACCGTGGTCGCCCTGCGCGACGTGGACGGGCTCTCCGCGCCGGAGGTCTGCGCCGCCCTGGGGGTCAGCGCGGCGAACCAGCGGGTGCTGCTGCACCGCGGACGGGCCCGGCTGCGCCAGCAGCTCGAGGACTACTACCACGACGTGGAGGTGAGCACCTGATGGCGCTGTCCTGCAAGCAGGTCGTCGAGCTGGTCACCGACTACCTCGAGGGCGCGCTCGACGAAGCCACCGCTGCAGACGTACGGGCTCACCTGGCGCTGTGCGACGGCTGCGAGACCTACCTCCAGCAGATGCGCCACACGGCAGCGGCACTCGGCGAGATCGACGTCGAGACCCTGCCCGACCCGGTGCAGGAGGAGCTGCTGGCAGCGTTCCGGGCCTACCGCCCCGGGCAATGACCGGGGGTGATCGGCCCGGAACAGTCCGGTCGCGGTGCCGGCCGGGTCTCGGCCGGGTCAGCTGGCGGCGATGCCCTCGGCTCCCGTGCCGTTGTCCGGGGCCCAACCCGTGACCGTTCCGATCCTGGTCAGGGAGCCGTCGGCCCCGATCCGGAACTCGTCGATCGTGCCGGCGCCGGTGGCCTGCTGGTAGAGGTAGCGCCCGTCGCTGCTGGCGGCCAGGTCGACCGGCCCGGCGTCGGTCCGGGCGGTGACACCGGATGGGTCGAGCAGGCTCAGCACGCCGTGCCGGCCGGCCCGGTAGCCGGTGATTGTCGCCGACCCCGCGTTGGCGGCATACAGGTACCCGCCGACCGAGACGGACCAGCAGGTCGCGACCTGGCCGTTCGCCACGAACGGCGAGACCGGGGTGAGGGTGCCGTCGCGGTGCACGGTGTACGAGTAGACGCCGCCGGACGCGTCGGCCACCTGCAGCCGGCGCTGCCGGTCGAAGGTGAGCGCGAACGGCACCTGGCCGGCTGCCGGAGTGACCACCTGCGCCCCGGGCCGGCCGAACCGGCTCAGCGGGAAGACCTGCAGGGTGCCGTGGGTCTTCGTCGCGACGACCAGGTCACGGCCGTCCGGCGTGAGGGCCAGCTGGGACGGGGAGGCCAGGAACTGCGGGTCGACGGGGTTGCCCAGCCCCAGGCTCCTTGTCGAGCCGGGGATCGGCACCAGCCGGTCGGCGAGGACCCAGAACCCGGTGACCGCGCCGTCGCCGCCGGCGTCGAGCACGTACACCAGGTCGCGGGCCGCGCTCACCGACACCGGCAGATGGCCTCGTGTGGGCAGCACCTGGACCCGGTGCAGTCGGTCGCCGTGGACCCGGAAGACGGTCAGCGTGTCACTGCCGGCGTTCACCGCGAGGAGCAGGTGGTGGGACCTGTCGTAGGTGAGCGACCCCTGCGAGGCGAGCGGGTCGACCACCGCACCCGGCTCGCTCCCGCCGCGGCCTCCGGTCGGGTACCGGCCCGTCTGGCGGAGCTGCCCGTGGCCGTCCCGGGCGTAGACCACGACCGCATTCCCCGCCGGGTCGTTGGTCTGCACGAACACCGCGTGCCGGTCGGTCGGGGCGGGCCGTGGCGCGTCGGGGCGGTGCGGTGCGGCGGCAACGCGGGCGGCATCGGCCGGCAGTGGCGTCGCTGCGCTGGCGGCCGGTGCCAGGCCCAGCCCGAGCGCGAGTGCGCCCGCGGCCAGGGCGGCAACCAAGCCGGAACGGCGGAGCATCATGGTGGGGTCCTTTCGTCGGTGGTGTGACCTCGCCGGATTCGGACGGTCGCTGGAGTAGTTGCTGCACACCGCCCCGGCGTTACACCCGTCCGAGGGCGTTCGGGCCGTGGTCCGGTCGTCGGTGGTCGCGAGGTGGGCCAGGGGCTGTCGGGCCGTGGTCCGGTTGTCGTTGGTCCCGGGCGCGCCGGGCACCGCCGCCCCGACCGAGAGGCGCGCCCCGACCGGAACGCCCGCCCCCACGACCGGCGCGGCAGCATGACCGCCCGGGCCGGCCCGGTTAGGGTTCCGCCATGTCCGCCAACCTGATCGACGCGTACGTGCACGACATGGAGCTCGCCCTGGCAGGCCCGTTCGGCCAGGCGCACTTCAACCCGACCCGTGCGCTGGCCCCCTTCAGCCAGGCGTGGTTCCACGGCGCCGTCAACCTGCTCCACCGGGCGGCAGCCGCGTTGGCCGACGGCGACCGGGCCCGGTGCGTCGCGCTGGTCGGGCGAGTGGCCCGGATGCCGTACGACGACCACGAGTGCGCCTGCCCTGGTGCAATCGCTGCGAACCTGCTCCCGTTCGACGCGATGGTGGAGGCGATCGAGGACAGCCCGGCCGGTGACGACACCTGGCTGCGTGCCGCCGTCGAGGTGACCGATCGCAGCCCGGCCGCGGCGCAACAGGAGCTGCGCCACGTGCTGTCCGCGATCCTGCACGACTTCGAGCTCGAGGCGCGGGAGTCCCGGCTGCTCAGCCGGGTCGTCGACCGCCTGCCGGTGGGGCCGGCGCTGCGCGAGAGCGGACCGCTCGATCCCGTCGAGCTCGCCCCCTTGATCCTCGGGCTCGTCGAGGCCACCGCTGCCTACCGGGACCTGCTGGGGCTGCGCTCCCCGGCCGGATCCTGACCGGAGCGCGCGCTCAGCCCGGGTGGGCGGCATACGCCGGGTTGCCGGATCTCCGCCTGAAGGTGGAGGCGCCGTCCATCGGTGCCGCCTACCCTGACGACGTGATCGCGAACGACTGGCGGGCCAGGCTGCGGCAGTTCTTCGCGATCGACGACGCCTGGCAGCGGGTCCCGGCCCGTGGCTACCTGAGCCGCGACGCGGTGCTGGCCGTCGTCATCTGGGTGGTCTGCGCGCTCGGCCTCGAGCTGGTGCGCAGCGTCGGCGGGTTCGACCACGACACGGTCCACGTCCCGTGGTGGCAGGCCCAGCTCGCGGTCGCGACGGCCGCGCTGCCGCTGGTGGTGCGCCGGCGGTACCCCCTGTCGATCGCGGTCTACCTGTCGGCGCACATGTTCGCCACCGGGGTGCTCGCGCCGTTCGTGATGATCCAGTTCCCGATGCAGGTCCTCTACTTCTTCGGCCTCTTCGGCGGGATGGCCTGGGGACGCACCCGGTCCGCCGCGGTGACCACGCTCGGCTTCATCGTGGTGTTCATGTTCGGCTGGCTGACGTTCCAGTTCGCGCTCGGGGCGGGGGCCGAGGGGCTCGACACGAGCAAGCGGTACGGCCTGCTGCCGCCCATCCTGTCCAACGTCACGTACTCGATCCTGATCAACATCTTCTACTTCGGGGCCGCCGTGCTGGGTGGCCACCTGACCTGGCGCAACGCCCGCCAGCGCGCCGAGCTCGCCACCCAGGCGCAGGCGCTCGCCGCCCAGTCGGAGCAGCTGCGCGAGCACGCCGTCACGGCCGAGCGGCTGCGGATCGCCCGCGAGCTGCACGACGTCGTCGCCCACCACGTGGCGGTCATGGGCATCCAGGCCGGCGCGGCGCGCAAGGTCCTCTCGCGTGACCCGTCGGCCGCCGCCGCGGCCCTCCAGCAGGTCGAGCAGTCCTCCCGCGACGCGGTCGGCGAGATGCGCTCGCTGCTCGGCACCTTGCGCGGGCGCGCCGAGCCGGGCTCGCGTGGGCCCGAGCCGGGGCTTGGCGACCTGCCCGCGCTCCTGGACGAGGTGCGCGCCGTCGGCCTCACCGTGACGTATGCCGCTCACGACGATCTCGGCGTCGGTGCGGACCAGGTTCCTGCCGCCGTCGGGCTCAGCCTCTACCGCACGGTGCAGGAGGCGCTGGCGAACGTGCGGCGCCACTCGACGGCCGGTGCCGCGAGCGTCGCGCTGCGGATCGCCCACGGCGCCAAGGGTGACTACGCGGAGGTCGAGGTGCTCGACGACGGCCGGCCACGCCCCGGCACGGGAGGGTCGGGCCTCGGGCTGCTCGGCATGCGCGAACGGGTCACCCTGCACGGCGGCGAGGTCGAGGCGGGGCCGCGGGCGGTGGGCGGCTACCGGGTGCGGGTCCGCCTGCCGATCAAGGGAGTCCACGGATGAGGGAGTCCAGGGATGGGTGAGCAGACGCTGCGGGTGGTCGTGGTGGACGACCAGCGGCTGGTCCGCAGCGGGTTCGCGATGATGCTCGGCGCCGAGGACGACATCGTCGTCGTCGGCGAGGCTGCCAACGGGGCCGAGGGCATCGAGGTGGTCCGGCGCGAGCGACCCGACGTCGTGCTCATGGACGTGCAGATGCCGGTGCTCGACGGCATCGCCGCGACCGGGACGATCGTGGCGGAGGACCTCGCCAGGGTCATCATCCTGACCACCTTCGACCGCGACGACTACCTGTTCGACGCCCTGCGGCACGGCGCGAGCGGGTTCCTGCTGAAGAACACCGACCCCGACGACCTGGCCGACGCCGTCCGGGCCGTCGGGCACGGGCACGCCCTGCTGGCCCCCGAGGTCACCCGTCGGGTGATCGCCGCGATGACCGCCGAGGCGTCGGGTGGTGGCGCCTCGGGTGGTGCCGGATCCGCCGTGCCGGCGGGACAGTCCGCACCCGAGGAGGCCACGGCACCGGCGCGGGACGAGGCCCGGCTCGCCCTGCTGACCGCGCGCGAGCGCGAGGTGCTGGGCCTGGTCGGGCGGGGCCTGTCCAACGCGGAGATCGCCCGCGAGCTGTTCGTCGGCGAGGCGACGGTCAAGACCCACGTCTCGTCGTGCCTGTCCAAGCTGCACCTGCGCGACCGTGTCCAGGCCGTGGTGCTGGCCTACGAGACCGGTCTCGTGGTCCGCGGCGCGGCGGACTGACCCCCGTCCCCCTCCTCATCGAGAGTGCACCTCTCGGTATCGAGAGTGCACAAATCGTCATCGAGAGAGCACGACTCCGTACGCTCGATCAGGAAAC
>NZ_JBDIAQ010000142.1:0-8946 GCF_039812505.1 Intrasporangium sp.
GGGACCGGGAGACTGACCTGAGCCGGGACCCGGCCGGTCCTCGACCACGGTCACCGGCCGGTCCTCGATCGCCTACCCTTCTGGTGTGTCCCTCAGCTTCCGGTCCCGCCTCGAGCATGCATCCGTCCCCTGGGTCGGGCGGGTCAACCGGCTCCCACGTCCCGTCCCGCTCCTCGTGCTGGTCGGGCTGCTCGCAGTGGGGGCCTTTGCCCCGGTCCCGTGGGGCGGCATTGCCTTCCTGGCAATCGCCCTGTTCGTCGGGTGGCTGCTCTTCCTGACCTGGCAGCGTCTGAAGCAGCCGGAACGCCTGATGCGTCTGTCGGTGCTCGTGCTCGTGGTCGCTGTCGCGATCGTCAAGCTGGTCCCGAAGGGCTGACCACTCGCCCACGAGCAGCCACCCACCCGACCGGCGCACCCACCCACCCGACCCCGAGAGCAACTGCCCGGCCCGCACCGCCCATCAACTTGACAATGATTCTCACTCTGAGAATGATTCTCATGTGAATCCTCGTCGTCTGGTAGCCGCCACGCTCGTCGCAGCGGCGCTCGGCGCCCTCTCCGCCTGCACGGGCAGCACCGCCGCCATCGACCCCGCCACCGGGACCGGCTCGACCGGTGCGCAGCCCCTGACCGTGGCGACCTCCTTCTACCCGCTCGAGTTCGCCGTCCAGCAGATCGCCGGTGAGCATGCCAACGTGACCTCGCTGACCAAGCCGGGCGCCGAGCCGCACGACGTGGAGCTCAGCGCCAGACAGGTCGTGGCCCTGCGCAAGGCCGACCTTCTCGTCTACGAGAGCGGGTTCCAACCGGCCGTCGACGAGGCGACAGGCCTGCTCGACCCCAGCAGGCTCCTCGACGTGACGCCGGTCGCCGACCTGACCACGACCGACCCCGGCGAGCACGACCCCGCGGCCGGCGACGACCACGACCACGCGGTGGACCCGCACTTCTGGCTCGACCCGGAGCGCTACGCGACCGTGGCGGACGCGATCGGCGCCCGCCTGGGCCGGCTCGACCCGGCCCGCGCCACCGCATACGCCGCGGGCGCCAAGGCGTTCGTGGGACGGCTGGACAAGCTCGACAGGCAGTTCCACGCCGGCCTGGCGCACTGTCGGATCACCGACCTGGTCACCAGCCATGCCGCGTTCGGCTACCTCGCGCAGCGCTACGGGCTGGTGCAGCACGGCATCACCGGGCTGAACCCCGAGGCGGAGCCGACCGCCGGGGCGCTCGCCGCGATCACCCGCCTGGTCACCGAGCGGGGAGTGACGACGATCTACCAGGAGACGCTGGTCGAGCCGCACTTCGCCCAGGTCGTCGCGGCCGAGACCGGCGCCGCGGTGGCCACCCTCGACCCGGTCGAGGGCATCACCACCGCGTCGGCAGGCACCGACTACTTCGGGATCATGCGGGCCAACCTCGCCAGGCTCGAGAAGGGCCAGGACTGCCGATGACCACCGCACCGGTCATGCACCCGCGGGCACCCCGGCCCGAGCCGGTCATCGAGCTGCGCGCCGCGGCCTTCGGCTACGGCGAGCACGCGGTGGTCGAGGACGTGGACCTGACCGTCCACAGCGGCGAGATCGTCGCTGTCCTGGGCCCGAACGGGGCCGGCAAGTCGACCCTGATGAAGGGCATCCTCGGGCTCAACGAGCACGTCGGCGGCACCGTCCACCTGTTCGGCGAGCCGGCCGACCAGCTGCGTGACCGCGCGCGCCTCGGGTACGTGCCCCAGCGGCATACCCTCTCCTCCTCGGTGCGGGCGACAGCCGAGGAGATCGTCGCCACCGGGCGGCTGCCCCGGCTCGGCTGGTTCGGGCGGCTGAAGGCTACCGACCGCCAGGTGGTGGCGCGCTCCCTCGAGCTGGTCGGCCTGGCCGACCGGGCCGCCACCGAGGTGAGCACGCTCTCCGGGGGCCAGCAGCGCCGCGTGCTGATCGCGCGGGCCCTCGCCGGGCAGGCGGAGGTCCTGGTCATGGACGAGCCGACGGCCGGTGTCGACGTCGCGAGCCAGCACGTGCTCGCCGACGTGCTCGCCCGGCTCGTAGCGCAGGGCGTGACGATGGTCATCGTCACCCACGACCTCGGTGCCCTGCAGCGCCTGCTGACCCGCATCGTCGTGGTGGACGGGGGACGGCTGGTCTTCGACGGCACACCGCAGCGGTATGCCGCCCAGCTCGCCCCGGTGCCCCACGAGCGGGACTCGCGCCACCACCACCACGACGGCAAGCCGGCCGGCCCGGCCCGCCCCCACGCGCTGACCCGTGACCCGGTGGACCCCTCGGGAGACGACCATGGCTGAGATCCTCACGACCGACTTCATGCAGCGGGCGCTCATCGCGGCGCTGCTGGTCGGGCTCGTCGCACCGATGGTCGGGATCTTCCTCGTGCAGCGCCGGCTGTCGCTGATCGGCGACGGCATGGGCCACGTCGCCCTCGCCGGGGTGGCCGTCGGCCTGGTGACCGGCCAGGAGCCGGTGCTGACCGCGCTGGTCGGAGCGGTGCTGGCCGCCGTCGTCATCGAGCTGCTCCGGGCCCGCGGGCGCACGAACGCCGACGTGGCCCTCGGCGTCATCTTCTACGGCGGCATCGCGGCCGGCGTCGTGATCATCAGCAAGGCGCCGGAGAGCACCCCGGCCAACCTCATGAGCTACCTGTTCGGCTCGATCCTGACCACGCGCACCTCGGACGTGTGGGTCTTCCTCGTCCTGGCGCTGGTCATCGTCGGGACGCTGTGGGTGCTCTGGCCGCGCCTGTTCGCGGTCGCCAACGACGAGGAGTACGCCCGCGCGGTGGGCCTGCCGGTGCTGCCGCTGAACATCGTGCTCGCGGTCCTGACCGCCACCACGGTCGTGGTCGCGATGCGAGTGGTCGGCCTGCTGCTGATCAGCGCCCTGATGATCGTGCCCAACGCCGCCGGCCAGCTGCTCGCCCACAGCCTTACGTCGGGACTGCGCTGGGCGGTGGCCATCGGTCTGGTCTCGGCGGTCGGCGGGGTGGTCGTGTCGTACCCCCTCGACACCCCGTCGGGCGGGACGATCGTGGTGCTCGCAGTGCTCGCCTACATCGTCACGGCCGCGGCGACCGCGGTCGCGAGCCGGCTGCGGCAACGGCGCCACGCCGTCGCGGAGACGCACGACCACGAGCACGGTCCGGGTTGCGGCCACGACGCGATCGTGCACGGCGACCACGTCGACTACCTGCACGACGGCCACCGGCACGCTGCCCACCAGGGCCACTACGACGAGCACGGCACCGACGGGCATGGTGCCGACGGGCACGGCACCGACAACCGCCATGCCACCGGGTCCCGCGGCGACCGGCCCACCGGAGACGACCAGGAGGTCCGGGCATGACCACGAGACGCACGACGCGCCGGCCGACCCGGCAGCAGCAGGCCGTGGCCGACATGCTCGGGCAGGCCGGCGGCTTCGCGTCCGCCCAGGCGGTCCACACCCGGCTGCGCGAGGCCGGCGAGGCGGTGGGGCTCGCGACCGTCTACCGGACACTGCAGGCCCTGGCCGAGGCCGGCGAGGTCGACGTGCTGCGCACCGACGAGGGGGAGGCCGTCTACCGCGCCTGCGAGCCCGGCCACCACCACCACCTGGTCTGCCGCTCCTGCGGCCGGACCGTCGAGGTGGAGGGCCCCGCGGTGGAGCGGTGGACCGACCGGGTCGCCGCCGAGCACGGCTTCACCGAGGTGACCCACACCCTGGAGATCTTCGGCACGTGCCGCACGTGCGCCACCGCCCGCCCGCGCTGACCGCGCGCACCACCGATCACCTGCCGCCCGGCTCGACCGCCCGCGTCAGCCCGCCTGGAGCACCGCCTGGCTGGTGGCGGTGCCGTACCACGCGAAGATGATGTAGAGGGTCGTGCCGAGCATCGCCCCGACGAGGAACCGGCCGAGCCGGCTCGAGCTACGCCCCCGGAACAGCGTCAGGCCTGCGGCGGTGCCGCCGAGCACGAGGATCGTCAGCACCGCGAGGGTCACGTTGAGCACGAAGACCGCCATCGCGGCGACACATCCGGCAAGGATGAGCTTGACCCGACCCCGACGGTCGTTTCCGGCGGCCCGCTTGCCCGGTGTCCGGTGCTGGATGACCACCATCGCCTCCTCGCCCATGTCATGCCTGCCGGACCGCCCCCCGGCGGATCCGGTCCTTCCCCTCTCCCTTACCCAGTATGCGCTCGTCAGTATGCGCTCGCCCCTTGCGCCGGGCAGGCCGGCAGAGCGGGTCAGCGCCCGCCCCGCGTCGCGCCACCTTCCGGCGTCGCGCCCCGCCCCGGCACGTCGACGGCGCCCCCGTAGCGACGGTCCCGAGCGGCATACTCCTCGATCGCGGCCCACAGGTCGAGCCGGTCGTAGTCGGGCCACAGCCGGTCCTGGAAGACCATCTCGGCGTAGGCGGACTGCCAGAGCAGGAAGTTGCTCGTGCGCTGCTCGCCGGAGGAGCGGATGAACAGGTCGACGTCGGGCATGTCGGGCTCGTCGAGGTGGCGCTTGACGGTCCGCTCGTCGATCGAGCCCGGCCGCAGCCGGCCCGCCCGGACCTCCTCGCCGATGCGCCGGACCGCGTCGGCGATCTCGGCCCGGCCCCCGTAGTTGACGCAGAAGTACAGGGTGAGCCCGGTGTTGTGCCGGGTCAGCTCCTGGGCAACCTCGAGCTCCTTGATGACCGAACGCCAGAGCCGCGGGGCCCGGCCGACCCAGCGCATCCGCACGCCCCACTCGTGCAGCTGGTCGCGCCGGCGCCGGATGACGGCCCGGTTGAAGCCCATCAGGAAGCGCACCTCGTCGGGCGAGCGACGCCAGTTCTCGGTCGAGAAGGCGTAGGCCGACAGGTGGGTCACGCCCACCTCGATGGCCCCCGCGATGACGTCGAGCAGCGAGGACTCGCCCGCCTCGTGCCCCTTGGTCCGCGGCAGCCCCCGGGCGTTGGCCCACCGTCCGTTGCCGTCCATCACGATCGCGACGTGCCGGGGCATGACCGAGGCGGGGATGACCGGCGGGCGGGCGCCGCTCGGGTGGGGGAAGGGCTGGGTCATGGTCCTCCGGTCGGTCCGGGCTCGCACTCGGCGGCGCAGCCATCTGGTGGGCGTGCCACGAAGACTACGGGTCAGGCCCGCTCGACGAGCCGCAGCGAGCGGACCCCACGCTCGAGGTGCCACTGGAGGAAGGCCGCGACCAGCCCGCTGGCCTGCCGCCGGTGCCGCGGGTCGCTCGCGTCGGCCGACTCCCAGTCCCCGCACAGCAGGGCCGCGAGCAGCTCGAGGGTCTCGGGAGCGGGCGCGCTCGAGCCCGGTGGGCGGCATACCGGACAGACCACCCCGCCGGAGCGCACGTCGAACGCCCGGTGCGGCCCGGGCGCGCCGCACCGCGCACAGTCCCGAAAGCTCGGGGCCCAGCCGGCCACCGCGAGCGCGCGCACCAGGTAGGCGTCGAGCACCAGCCCCGGGTCGTGCGCACGCCCGGCCAGCGCCCGCAGGGCGCCCACGAGCAGCAGGTACTGCTGCGTCTGCGGCTCGTGCTCCTGCGTCAGCTGCAGCGTCGTCTCTAGCATCGCGGTCGCGGCCGTGTAGCTCGTGTAGTCGCGGGCGATCGAGCCGCCGTACGGCGCCAGCGTCTCGGCCTGGGTCACGGTGTCCAGGTTGCGGCCCTGGTAGCACTGGACGTCCACGACCATCCCCGGCTCGAGGCGCGAGCCGAAGCGCGACTTGGTGCGGCGCACGCCCTTGGCGACCGCCCGCACCTGCCCGCGCCCGCGCGTCAGCATCGTGATGATGCGGTCGGCCTCGCCCAGCTTGTGGGTTCGCAGCACGACTGCCTCGTCACGGTAGAGCGGCATGGCGCCATTGTCTCCCGGCGGACCACCGGTCGGGGCGCGCCTCACGGGTGTCGCCGCGGCCGAACAGGTGTTCGAGGTTGAGGTACGCTCGGGTGCATGGATCTAGCGCTGCAGGGCTCCCTGCTCGACCTGGCCGACGAGATGACGCTGCGTGACCTGCCGGCCGGCCTGCGGCGCACCCGGCTGGGCCTGGGCGCCTGGGTGGACGTGCGGGCCGGCTGGCTCGCGAGCGGTGACGACCTGCTCACCACCCTGCTGCGCGACGTGCCGTGGCGCGCCGAGCGCCGCCGGATGTACGACAGCGTCGTCACGGTGCCGCGGCTGACGAAGTTCTACGCGGCCGGCGAGCGGCTCCCCCACCCGATGCTCGTGCGGGCCCGCGACGCCCTGAACGCGCACTACCGCGACGAGCTCGGCGAGCCCTTCGTGACGGCCGGGCTCTGCCTCTACCGCGACGGGCACGACAGCGTCGCGTGGCACGGCGACCGGATCGGGCGCTCGAACCAGCTCGACACGATGATCGCCATCCTCTCCCTGGGGTCCACGCGCGCGCTGACGCTGCGCCCGCGCGGCGGCGGCCGCAGCCGGCGCTTCCCGCTGGCCCACGGCGACCTCGTCGTGATGGGCGGGTCGTGCCAGCGCACCTGGGACCACGCCGTCCCGAAGACCTCCGAGCCGGTGGGCCCGCGCATCTCCGTGCAGTTCCGCGTCGCCGGGGTTCGGTAGGCTGCGGTATGCCGCTCAGCCCCGTCCGCGACGGCGCCGCCCTGCCGTTCGTCGACCACCTTCGGCAGGAGTCGGATCGGTTCCGGTCGGTGCTCGCCGGCCCGGACGGGGGCCTGCCGGTGCCGACCTGCCCCGACTGGCGGGCCGACGACCTGTTGTGGCACCTGGGTGAGGTGCAGTGGTTCTGGGGTGAGATCACGCAGCGCCGGGTCACGGAGCGCGGCGACGTGGCGCAGGTCGAGGCGGCCAAGCCGGCCAGGCCCGCGGACCGAGCGGGGCTGCTCGACTTCTTCGACCGGTCCAGCGAGCGCCTGGCTGTGGTGCTCGCCGATACACCCCCCGAGACCGAGCTGTGGATGTGGGCCGCGGACCACTCGGCGGCATACATCGCCCGGCGGCAGGCGCACGAGGCGCTCATCCACCGCATCGATGCGGAGCTGACCGTCGGGGCCGAGCGGGCGCCGGTCGACTGCCGACTCGCGGCCGACGGTGTCGACGAGGCGCTGCGGGTCATGCGCGGGTACGAGCCGGAGCCGGGCCTGACGGCCACCCCGACCGGGTCGCCGGTGACGATCGCGCTGGTCGACGGGTTCCACACCTGGACCGTGACGCCCGTACGGGTGACCGGCACCGACTCCGACGGCGACGCCTGGGACGTGCCGCGCCTGCTCGTGCAGGGTGGTCCCGCCGACGGGCCCGCCGAGGTGAGCGGCCGCGCCGGGGACGTCGACTGCTGGCTGTGGAACCGGCCCCCCGTCGGCGAGATCGGCCGGACCGGGGACCCGGCAGCCCTGAGGGTGCTCGACCTCGTCCTCGCCGGCGCCATCGACTGACTTCCGTCCGTGGCCGCGCCGACGCGGGGCGGGCCGATACCTCGACCCGCCCCGCCGGCTGCCTGGCGCCGCTCAGCAGCTGGTCACGGCCTCGGCCTTGGCGATGCCGTACTGCGCGCGCTCGTCCAGCAGCAGCGGGATCAGCCCCCGCGCGGGCTGGGCCATCGTGACGTAGGCGCCTCCGGCGTTGCGCTTCCAGCTGATCCCCTGGAGCCGCAGGTTCGCTCGCACCTGCTCCAGCTGGGCGGCAGTGAGCTGGTACCCGCACATCGGGCGGGGCTCGACGCTGCCGGACGAGGTCGGCAGCATGCTGTCCTGTCCGGAGAAGTAGACGACCCCGGAGCGGGCGGCCCCGGCCTGGGTGGCCCGCTGTTCGGCAGCAGCCGTCTGACGCGCCAGGACCCCTCGGTTCTCCAGCATCATCGACATCGAGCCGACCGCGCTCGCGTACTGGTCCGAGACCCGGCGGCGGTTGAGCAGGGTCGCGTCGTTCTCCTCTGCGGATGTGACGGCGCGGCTGGCGGTCTCGGTGAGCTGGCCCACCTGGTGCCTGAGACCGGCGTAGTTGCGCAGGATGCGCGCCTGGTGGTCTCCGGCGACCTGCAGGAAGGGCTTCCCGTCCTTGACCAGCTCTCCGTAGACACCGGTTGTATGACCGTTCGCCTCGATCTGGGCGCCCGTGTACTGGTTCACCATCCGCTTGGAAAGGGAATGGATCGCCGGGTCGACGTTACGGTTACGCGGCCAGAGCAACAGCGTCTGGGTGTTGTAGAACTCGCGCGGGCCGAATTCATGCAGGTCATTCAGAATGTCGGGCTTCCAGTCCCGCATGATTTTCGTCAGGGCTTGCGCCTCGGGTGTGGCGAGCTGCAGGAAATCGCGGTTGATGTCGACGCCGTCGCCGTTGCCGCGCGTGTTCGCCTGCCAGCCGTCAGGATTGATGTTGACGAAGAGGACCGTCGTGTCGGTCAACAACCGCCGCCAGGACGGATCGGCTGTGACCGCCATGTCGCGGGCGAGCTGCAGGCACGCCTCACGACCCGACGGCTCGTTACCGTGGATCGAGCAGTTGAACAGGACGACCGACCCCTCGGCGGCGTCCGCCTTGGTCTTCGGCGTCGGGTACCCGACCGAGACCAGCTGGATCGGCTCCCCGGTCACGGACCGGCCGACTCTCTCGACGGCGACGCGATCGCTGCTGGCAGCCAGCTGCCTCCGGAAGCGTTGCGCCTGTTGCAGGGTGGTCCAGGTTGCGCCGTTGCTGGTCTCGAAGGGGGTACGCAGATCACCCGGCGCTGCAGCCGCTCGAAGGCTGCGCTGCAGCTGTGGGCCCGGATCGGCCGGCACCTGTTCCGTGCCGGCCCGGACCGGCGCGGCAGCGGGAGTCGCCCAGGAGTTGCCGGAAACGAGGACTGCACCGGCCAACGTGGTCACGCCCAGGAGCGTGGCCAGTCTTGTGGTCCGTGGTCGTGACATCTTGAGGGGCACTTTCTCGTGAGTGTGGTGCCTCGTCGCACACATTCACGGCAAAGCCGATC
>NZ_JBDIAQ010000143.1:0-8834 GCF_039812505.1 Intrasporangium sp.
CGGTCCGGCCTCAGCGGTCCCGGCGTGACGCCGGGAAGGCGGCCCGCGAGCCCAGCACCTCGCGCAGCTCGTGGTCGGCATCGACCAGGGACCGGCGCACGGCGGGGGTGAGGTCGTCGCGGCCGAGTGCCGCTGCACTGAGCTCGGCCGTGCGCGCGGTGTGCACCTGCGGGAAGGCGAGGGTGACGACCTGGGCGAGGGCGTCCTCACCGACCCAGGCGGACATGACCGGAACCTCGGCGAAGTACCGGGCGACGTACGGCTCGACGAGCGCGTCGTCCGGCGCGGACCAGAAGCCCCGGGCCAGGTGGTTCATCTCGTAGTTCGACCGGCCGCGGCGCTCCGTCAGCTGTCCCCAGGCCCACGCCTTGGCCTGCGGGTCGGGGCGGCTCGCGCGGCACATGAGCGCGTTCAGCGAGCCCTGCAAGGTGTCGTCCGTCTCGCGGAACCGCTCGATGTCGGCGTCCGACAGCGCCTCGTGCCGGGCCAGGTTGCGCACCACGATCCACCTGAAGTCGCCGTCGTCCTCGAGTCCGGGCGGCAGCCCGTGCCCGGTGGCCCAGCCGCGCAGCAGCTCCTCGTCGGAGCTCGTGCCGGCCACCAGCCGGGCGGCGGCCAGCGAGGCCGTCGAGCCCGGCTCGGCGCCCGCCAGGAGCGCGCCACCGACCGCGGCGAGCCGGCTGCGCGCTGCCGCCCGCTCCTCGCGCGGGAGGAAGACCCCGACCAGCACCTGCTCGGCGTAGGCCGCCGTCCTCGTCCGGATCGACGAGTTCGGCTCACTGGCCCAGGCCGCCTCGAAGACGTCGAGCACGAGCGCGGGGGACGTCGTGGCGGTGTGCACGCCGTCGACGAGGGCCGACCAGACCACGGCCCGGGCCTGGGCGTCGGGGACCCGGCCGAGCTGGGCGGGCAGCGCGCGGGCCGTCTCGTCCGACAGGACCACGCGCGCCCAGGTCAGGTCTGCCGCGTTCGGGACGAGCACCGCGGGCGCGCGTGTCCCGACGAGTCCGTCCAGCGGCGTCTCTGCCGTGGTGATCGTGGCCGTGACCCGGGCGGTCTGCTCCCCGTCGGTCCATCCGGCCACGTCCAGGGCGTGCGGCCGGTCGGCCGGGAAGGCGGCCGGCACCCGCCGCGTCATCGTGGCCGCGGCGACGCGCCCGTCCTGCACGCCCAGCTCGACCGCGATCGTGTCGCGGCCCGCGGTGAGCAGCCAGGCCTTGGCCCACGCGTCGAGGTCCTTGCCGCTGGCGTCCTGGATGGCGGCCAGGAAGTCGGCCAGGGTGCCGTTGCCGTACGCCTTGGCGGCCAGGTAGGACCGGACCCCGGCGAGGAACCGGTCGCCGCCCACGTAGGCGATCAGCTGCCGCAGCGCCGCGGCGCCCTTCGCGTAGGAGATGCCGTCGAAGTTCTGCAGTGCGCTCGTCGCGTCGAGTGCCGCGACGCCCGCGACGGGGTGGGTCGAGGGCGAGCGCTCGGCGCCATACCCCCAGACCTTGCGCACGATCGACGAGTCGACCCAGGCGTCGGTGTACTCGGTCGCGTCGACGAGGCAGCGGTGCGACATGTACTCGGCGAACGACTCGTTGAGCCACAGGTCGTCCCACCACTGCATCGTGACGAGGTCGCCGAACCACATGTGCGACAGCTCGTGCGCGATGGTGTTGGCGCGGGTCAGCAGCTCGTCGCGGGTGGCCGCGCCGCGGTAGACGTACTGGTCGCGCAGCACGATGCAACCCGGGTTCTCCATCGCCCCGGCGTTGAACTCCGGTGCGAACACCTGGTCGTAGTCGCCGAACGGGTAGCGGATGCCGAACAGCCCGTGGAAGTAGTCGAACGACTGCTTGGTCACCGTGAAGATCTCGGCCGCGTGCCGTTCGAGCGGGTCCTTCAGCGACCGGCGGGCATGGATCGCCAGGGGTATGCCGTCGTGCTCGTCGCGCACGCACGCCCAGGGCCCGGCGCACACCGTCACGAAGTAGGTCGCCAGTGCCTTGGTCGTCGCCAGGGCCCACTCCCCCGGCGCGGTCCGGGTGGCCACGCCGTTGCCGACGACCGACCACTCCCGAGGCGCGTGCACGGTGACGTCGTAGGGCGCCTTCAGGTCGGGCTGGTCGAAGCAGGCGAAGACGCTCGGCGCGGCGTCGAGGAAGAGGTGCCCGTAGACGTAGTTCTGCCCGTCGGCCGGGTCGGTGGCCCGGTGCAGTCCCTGCCCGTCGTGGCTGTAGCTCATGCTCGCCTCGACGACCAGCTCGTTCACTGCTGCCAGACCCGGCAGCGGCAGGCGGCCGTCGACGACGGTGGCCGGGTCGAGGTCACGGCCGTTGAGGCGGGCCGAGGCGACCTCGCGGGC
This sequence comes from Intrasporangium sp., assembly GCF_039812505.1. Lineage (GTDB taxonomy): Bacteria > Actinomycetota > Actinomycetes > Actinomycetales > Dermatophilaceae > Intrasporangium_A. Next base: position 2,351 of record NZ_JBDIAQ010000143.1, read on the forward strand.
CTTGACGTCGACCCAGCTGTCGGCACCCGGCGAGCCGCTCGTGAAGCGGACCGTCGCGACCGACCCGAAGACCTCGGCGCCGCGGTCGAGGTCGAGGTGGACGGCATACGAGACGACGTGGACCAGCGCGGAGCGCTCGCGCGCCTCGGCCAGGGTCAGACTGCGCATGTGGGCGAGCCTGCCAGATGGCCCGGCCCGGCGGCGGCTCAGTGACGGACGATTGTGCGCCGGCCCTCGCCGGTGCTCGGCCGGGGTGTCACTGCGGTCGTCCCGCCATGCCCTCGAGCCGGGAGATCCGCTGGTCCATCGGCGGGTGCGTGGCGAAGAGCCGGGAGACGTCCTGGGCCCGGAACGGGTTGGCGATCATCATGTGGCTCGCGTTGACGATGTCCTGCTGCGGGGCGAGCGGGGCGCGCTGCACGCCGGACTCGAGCTTGCGCAGCGCGGACGCGAGCGCGAGCGGGTCACCGGTCAGCCGGGCGCCGTCCTCGTCGGCGTCGTACTCGCGGGTGCGGCTGATCGCCATCTGGATCATCATCGCGGCCAGTGGTGCCAGCAGGCTCATGGCCAGCAGCGCGATCGGGTTGGGGCGGTTCTCGTCGGAGCCGCCGCCACCGAACATGCCGAAGAACATGAGCATCTGTCCGATGGCGGTGATGACTCCGGCGATCGCGGCGGCGACCGAGCTGGTGAGGATGTCACGGTTGTAGACGTGCATCAGCTCGTGGCCGAGCACGCCGCGCAGCTCGCGCTCGTCGAGCAGCTGCAGGATGCCCTCGGTGCAGCAGACCGCGGCGTGCTTCGGGCTGCGGCCGGTCGCGAAGGCGTTCGGCGCCTGCGTCGGTGAGACGTAGAGGCGCGGCATCGGCTTGCCGGCCCTGGTCGACAGCTCGCGGACGATCCGGTACATGGCCGGGGCCTGGGCCTCGGAGACGGGGTAGGCGTGCATGGCGCGGATCGCGAGCTTGTCGGAGTTCCAGTACCCGTAGGCGGTGGTCACGACGCCGATGAGCGCGAAGAACCAGATGTAGCGCCCACCGCCGATCAGCGAGCCGAGGCCGAGCAGCAGCACCCAGATGGCGCCGAACAGGGCAACGGTCTTCAGCCCGTTGAAGTGGTTGCGCATGATCGTTGAACGTCCGACCACCGGGCCCCGTTCCTCGTTCCCCGTTCCCCCCGTTCCTCGTTCCTCGTTCCTCGTTCCTCGTTCCCCGACATCGAGCGTGCACCAGTCGACATCGAGCGTGCACCGATCGACATCGAGCGTGCACCAATCGGCATCGAGCGTGCACCGATCGACAGGCGCGTCCGCCGCAGGTGGCAACGGTCGGTCGCCCGACAGAACCGGTCCTGCACTGTCGATCGGGATTGCTGCACTGTCGATCGGGATTGCTGCACTGTCGATCAGGATTGCTGCACTGTCGATGATGCACTGCCGATGTCAGGTGCCGAACAGCCCGAGCAGCAGCTGCGGCTGGACGCTGACCACGACCAGGACGAGCCCGCTGGCGACCAGCGCCACCTGGACCGCGAGCCGCGGCCGTCCCGGCAGGACCACGCCGTCCGCCGGTTGCCCAGCAGCGCCGGGCTGCGTCGCAGCCGCCAGCACCTCGGGCTCCACGGGGTTGACCACGGGCCGCAGCCAGCGCAGGTAGACCGCGACGCCGAGCACGGCGTTGCCGGCCGCGACCAGCGCCAGCCAGACCCAGCCCTCGGAGACTACCGGGCGGAACGCGACGATCTTCCCGACCAGCCCGATCACCCCCGGCGGCAGCCCGGCCAGGGAGGTCAGGGCCAGCGCGAGCGCACCCGCCTGCCACGGGCTGCGCTGCCACAGGCCCGCGTATGCCGCCATCCCCCGCCCGCGCGCCCCGACCTGCTGCACGGTGTGGGCCACGACCGCGAAGGCGACGAGGGTGGCGGCGACATACGTGAGCAGGTAGATCCCTGAGGAGCGCTGCCCGAGCGGGGAGACGCTGACCAGCGGCAGGACCACCCAGCCGGCCTGGGCCACCGTCGACCAGGCGAGCAGGCGTACCACGTCGTCCTGCCGCAGCGCCATGACGTTGCCGAGCGTCATGGTCACCGCCGAGACGACCGCAACGGCGAGCAGGCCGGGGGCGCCGAGGCGCGCGAGCGCCTGCACGACCACCAGCAGGGCGGCCAGCGCGCCGATCTTCGAGACGGTGGCCAGGAAGGTCGCGACCGCGGGGGTGGAGCCGGCGTAGGCGGTCGGCGTCCACGCGTGGAACGGCACCAGGGAGAGCTTGAAGCCGAGCCCGGCCAGGATCACCACCAGCGCGAGCGAGAGCAGCGCCACGGACGGCGGCGTCACCGACGCCGCGGCCCCGGCGACCTCGACGCCGGCCGGGACCGGTCCGGCCGCGAGCGCCGCGTCGGGGCTGAAGAAGGGCGCGCCGGTCGCGAGGAACCACAGCGCGGCCCCGACCGCGAGCAGCGCGAAGGAGACGAGCGAGGTGACCAGCAGCTGCATCGCCCCGGCGAGGGCCGCCCGGGTGCCGGGCAGCGCGACCAGGGCGATGACCGGCAGGGTCGCCAGCTCCAGGGCGACCAGCCAGGTGCCGATGTCGCGGCTCGCGGCGACCACGACCGTGCCGGTCAGGGCGGTCAGGAACAGGACCGCCTCGACCGGCTCCCGGGTCGTCTCGCCGGTCCGGGCCCGGGCCACGGGCCAGGCCAGCGCCAGGCACACCGCGGCGGCGAGCCCCGCGCCGAGCTGCAGGCTGCTGCCGAGGGCGCCGGCCCGCCAGAGGCACTCCAAGGCGGCCATGGCCGAGGAGTACGGCACCGGCCCGGAGCCGGAGGGCGACCCGCCGCCCGGTGAGAACCAGCCCAGGCCCAAGCAGAGCGTGGTGCGGGCCGTGCCGGCCCCGGCGGCGACACCCGGCAGGGCGGCAGCCGCGGCACCGAGCGAGGCGACGACGGCGACGGCATACGGCAGGCCTCTCAGCCGGGGCGCGACCAGGTCGGCGACGAGCACCACGAGCACCCCGGCCAGCGGGAGCAGCGCCGGCAGCAGCGTCCCGACGTCGACGGCGAGGCCGCTCACCGGCGCACCGCCTGCAGCAGGCCGGCCGCGTCGGCGTTCGACAGGTGCAGCAGCAGCTGCGGTCCGACGCCGAGCACGACGGTGGCGCCGACGAGCGCGACGACGACCCCGTGCCGTACCCCGCGCAGGTCGCGCACCGGGGCCGCGGCCGGGTCGCCACCCTCCCCCGACCAGACGATCCGGATTACGCGCACCGCGTAGCCGGCCGCGATGGCCATCCCGACGGCCCCGAGCACGACGCAGACCCGGAAGAGCACCACGGGGCGCCCGGGCGCCGGGAACCACGCGGCGTACAGGGCGAGGAACTCTCCCCAGAAGCTGACCAGGCCCGGCAGCCCGAGCGCCGCGGCGAAGCCGAACACCAACGGCAGCCCGAAGCGGGGCGCGGTGTCGCGCAGGGCGGCCCGCGCGACGGACAGGTCGGCCGAGCCCCACTGCTCCTTGAGGTCGCCGACGACGAGGAAGAGCAGCGCCGCGACGACGCCGTGCGCGATGTTGCCGAACAGCGCGGCCTGCAGCCCGGTGTGGCTGCCGGAGGCGAGGGCCAGCACGACGAAGCCCATGTGCGCCACCGACGAGTAGGCCACCAGCCGTTTGAGGTCGCGCTCGACGAGGCAGACCAGGCCGCCCCAGACGATCCCCACCACACCGAGCACGGCCAGCACCGGTGAGAGGGTCGCCACCCCGTCCGGCACGTTGGCCACGGCGAGCCGGACGATGCCGTAGGTGCCCATCTTGAGCAGCACGGCCGCGAGCAGGACCGACCCGGCCGTCGGGGCGATCGTGTGCGCCGCCGGCAGCCAGGTGTGCAGCGGCCAGATCGGCACCTTGATGCCGAGACCGGCCAGCAGCAGCGCGGCGATGGCGACCTGCACGCCGTGGGGCAGGCCCCGGCCGTGGGCGGCGGCGAGCACCTCGAGGTCGGAGGTGCCCGAGCGCTGGACGAGGAAGAGGATGCCCACGAGCATCAGCGTCGAGCCGAGCACGGTGAAGAAGATGAACCGCCCGGCCGCGTCGGCCCGCACGGCGTCGGCGCGGTGGTGGTCGCCGAACCGGCGGATCAGGACCCACATCGGGACCAGGACGACCTCGAACCCGACGAAGAACAGCAGTGCGTCACGGGTCAGGAAGGTGCCCAGGGCGCCGGCCTCGACGAGCAGGACGCACCCGAGCAGGGTCGAGCGGGTGCCGCCCTCAGGCGGGGGTCCGTGCAGGGTGTGCAACACGATGCCGAGGGTGAGCAGCACGGTGAGCAGGATCAGCGCGATCGAGATGCCGTCGGGGGCCAGGTGCCACCGGATGCCGAGGGCCCGGACCCACATGACGTCGACCTCGAGCCGCAGCACGCAGACCACGACGGCCAGGCCGGCGGTGACGACCGACGCGACCAGCGCGATCGCCCCGTCGGCCGCCGAGGCCGGCGGTATGGCCAGCAGCAGGATCGCCGCGACGAGCGGGACCAGCACGAGGATCGTCACCGCCATACCGTCACCCCCAGGACCGCGACGACGAGGACGCCGGTGACGACCCCGACCAGGCCGAGGGAGGGCACCGCCCGGTGGGCCCGCTGCCCGGCCCGGCCCGCGGCACGGGTCGTGGCCGCGAGCGCGCGTGGGTAGGCGTCGACCACGTCCCGGTCCAGGAACACGACGAGGCGGGCGACCGCGACGACCGCCCGGCCGAAGGCGGCGTAGGCCGCGTCGGCGTGCAGGCCCGCGACCGCAGCGGCGCGTGCCGGCTCGGGCAGCAGGTCGGCCGCGTCGCGCTGCCCGTGCCGCGCGGCGACCCACACCGCCCAGGCCGCCCCGGCGAGGAGCAGCACGGAGACGGCGGCCGAGAGCCACCCCACGTGGACGCTCCCGGGCAGGGTGAGCAGCAGCAGCGTGCCGAGCACGCTCCCGGCGGCGAGCACCGCGACGGACCAGGTGCGCAGCGGCTCGGCCGGGGCGCCGCCTCCCCCGGACGGTCGGCTCGGGGTCGAACCGGCTGGTGCACCGACCTGTTCGGGCTCGAACGGTCCGTTCGCGGGTTGGGCGGGGATGGGCCGGGTCGCGGCGGGTCGGGTCGGGGTGTCGAGCAGCAGCCACGCTCTGGTGCAGTAGGCCGCGGTCAGCACCACCGTGGCGAACAGCGCCACGACCACGACCCAGGCCCGGAACCCGGCGCCCTCACCCGCGCCGTCGAGGGCGGCGTCGATGACGGTGTCCTTGGTGAAGAACCCGACCAGCGGCGGCACCCCCGCCAGCGCCGCGAACCCGAGCGCCATCCCCCACCGCAGGACCGGGCCCGAGCGCACGTGCCCCGCCATCGGGGCGAGCGCGGTCGAGCCGGCGATCGCCGCGAGCCAGCCGCCGCCGAGGAAGAGCAGCGCCTTGAAGAACGCGTGCCCGACCAGGTGCCCCATCCCCGGGCCGACCCCGAGGGCGGCCGGGGCCGCCGCCAGCGCCGCGAGCATGATCGCGACCTGGCTGAGGGTGGAGTAGGCCAGCAGCCGCTTGAGGTCGCGCTGCGCGAAGGCGAGGGCAGCGGCATACACCATCGTGGTGGCGGCCAGCACCGCGAGGACGGTGCGGGCCGCGTCGTTGCCGGCGTAGAGGCTGAACAGGCGGGCGATGACGTAGCTGCCCGCCGCGACCATCGTGGCCGCGTGGATGAGCGCGGAGACCGGGGTCGGACCCTCCATCGCGTCGGGCAGCCAGTCCTGGAACGGCACGAGCCCGGACTTGCCGGCGATCCCGAAGACGACGCAGACCAGCCCGAAGGTCAGCAGGCCGGTGCGGCCCGGCTCGGTCAGCACGGCGAACAGGTCGGTGCTGCGCGCGCGCACGGACAGGGTGACCAGCCCCACCACCATCGCGATGTCGGCGATGCGGGTGACCATGAAGGCCTTGTATGCCGCTCGGCGGGCCGCCGCCCGCTCGCTGTCGTGGCCGATGAGCAGCCACGAGCACCAGCCCATGACCTCCCAGCCGACGAGGGTGAGGACCAGGTCTGCCGACTGGACGACGAGCAGCATCCCGGCCGCGAAGAGCGAGACCCCGGCGGCGAACTGGGGGTAGCGGCGGTCGCGGCGCAGGTACCAGACCGTGTAGGCCTGGATCGCCAGGACGACGAGGGCGACCACGAGCCCGACCAGCCCGGACAGCTCGTCGGAGAGCAGGTGCAGCGGCACGCTGAGGTCGCCGAGCGGCAGGGCGCCGAAGGTGTCGATGTCGCCCTGGTCGGGCGGCGCCACCCACTGCAGCAGGGCCAGCACCGTGGTCGCGCCGGACGCCCCGACGGCGACGACCTGCGCGGCCGGGCGGGACCGGGCCAGCACCAGCCCGGCGAGCCCGGCCAGGGCCGGGACGAGGACGACGAGGCGCACCACCCAGGTCATTCCTCGCCCACCTCCGCGCTGTTCCCGCCCCCGCC
>NZ_JBDIAQ010000144.1:0-8777 GCF_039812505.1 Intrasporangium sp.
GTCGCGATGTTGACCTTCGTCATCCCGGCTCGGACCGCCGCAGCGAGACCGTCGTCGTCAACGCCCGAGGAGCCGTGCAGGACCAGCGGCACGGGCACCGCGTCGCGGATCCGCCCGATCAGCTCGGTGTCCAGCCGCGCGGTGCGCTCGACCATGGCGTGCGAGCTGCCGACCGCGACCGCGAGCGCGTCCACGCCGGTGTCTGCGACGAACTGCGCGGCGTCGCCCGGGTCGGTCCGGGCGCCGGGGGCATGCACCCCGTCCTTGCCGCCGACCTCGCCGAGCTCGGCCTCGACGCTGACCCCGGCTGCCCGGCACAGCCGGACCACCCGCTTGGTCTCCGCCCGGTTCGCCTCGTCGGGCAGCTTCGACCCGTCGTACATGACAGAGGTCAGGCCGAGGCGCACGGCCTCCTCGACGAGGTCGACGTCCTCGGCATGGTCGAGATGCACGACCACCGGCTGTGTGCACGTCTCGGCGATCGCCATCGCGGCCAGCCCGACCGGCCTCAGCGCGCCGTGATAGCGCACACAGTTCTGCGAGATCTGCATGACGACCGGCAGGTTCGTCCGCTCGGCAGCCTCGGCGTAGGCCTCGGCGTGCTCGAGCTGGATGACGTTGAACGCCGCCAGGCCGCGGCCGGCATCGCGCGCCTCGGCCAGGACGGTGGTGAGGTTGACGAGGGTCATCTGCGGCTCTCCTTCACTTCGACGGCCTGTTCGAGCCGGGCGACGTCAGCCGGGTCGACTGCTCCGGCGACCGGCTGCAGCACGGCGGCCGCCGACCAGGCCACCCCGCGGCGCAGGGCGCGGCCCCAGGCCTCGGGTCCTTGCGGCAGCCCGCCGGCGTCCTCGAGCTCGGCGGCAAGTGCCGCGGTCAGCGCGTCGCCGGCACCGGTCGCATTGCCGGACAACGGTTCCGGCAGTCGGGCGTGCAACGCGACGTCCGCGTGCAGCAGATGCAGACCGTCGGCGCCGTCGGAGATGACTGCGGCCCGCGCACCGGCATCGACGAGGGCCCGAAGCAGTTCCGCGATCGAACCGGCACCGCTGCCGAGAGCGGCCACGGCCGACTGGGCCTCTACGCGGTTGGGCTTCACGAGAGCCGGCTGCTTCGCGAGGGCGGCCACGAGCGGCGCCCCGGCCGCATCGACGATCACGGGCACCCCTCGGGCCGCGCCGATCCCGGTCACGGTGGCGACGAGGTCGACCGGCGCGTTCTCGGGCAGGCTGCCCGAGATCGTCAGCACGGACCCGGCGACGCAGAGCTCGGAGACGGCGTCGGTGAGCGCCTGCCAGACCGCCGCCGGCTGGGGCACCCCGGCCTCGTTGAACAGGGTGGCCTCCCCCGCCGCGTCGACGACCGCTATGGATCGTCTGGTCGCACAGGGCGACTCGACCAGATGGTGAGCGATACCGCGGTCGCGCAGGTCGGTCTCGAAGAGGGCACGCTCGCCGCTGCCCACCGGGGCGAGGGCGACCGAGTCCCGGCCCATCGCCGTGAGGACGGCGGCGACGTTCAGGCCCTTGCCACCTGCTCGCTCGTGAACCGAGGCGACCCGGTGGGAGGCGCCGAGCGTGACCGCGTGAACGGCATACGTGATGTCGATGGCCGGGTTGGGCGTGACCGTGACGATCATCGGGCGACCAGCTCGAGGGCGATGGTCGCGGCGCCGAGGGCTCCGGCGCGGTCGCCGAGCGCGGCGGGGGCGACCCGGGCGAGGTCTCGCCCACCGAGCCGGCGGGTGAGCCCGGCGCGGAGGGGGTCGAGCAGGGTGGCGCCCGCGCGCACCAGGCCGCCACCGACGAGGACCAGCTCGACGCCGACCGCGGCGACGACCGGTGCGACGACGAGGGTCAGCGCCTCGACGGCCTCGTCCCAGACCCGGATCGCCGCGGGATCCCCGGCCCGGACCCGCGCGGCGACCTGCTCGGCGTCGCCGGCGAGCCCGGTGGCAGCGGACCAGCGTCGGCCGATGGCCCCCGCGCTGGCCACCGCCTCGAGGCACCCGCGCCGTCCGCATCCGCAGAGCGGGCCGTCAGGTATGACGTTCACGTGGCCGATCTCGCCGGTCCACAGCGAACCGGTCACCGGGCGACCCCGGGCCAGGACCGCGCACGCGATGCCGGTGCCCAGCGGGACGAACAGCACGTTGTCGCAGCCTCTGGCCGCCCCGAGGCGATGCTCGGCGAGCAGCCCGGAACGCACGTCGTGGCCGACCGCGACGGGAACGTCGACGTGCGCACCGATCACGCCTCGCAGGTCGAGGTCACGCCAGCCCAGGTTTGCCGACCAGACCCCGATCCCGGCCTCGTCGTCGACGAGGCCGGGGACGACCACCCCGACCGCGACCGGCGCGCCGGCGCCCGCGGCGGTCAGCTCGGCGACGATGTCAGCGGTCACGGTGCCGAGGCGTTCCCCGAGCCGAGGCGGCGTGGGGCGCACGGTGTCGGCGGCGACCGAGCCCTCCGGCGTCGCCAGGACAGCCTTGATCCGGGTCCCGCCCACGTCGATACCGACGACCATGTCCTGCACCACGGCAGACATCCTATGTGTATCCATGCATGGTCAGCCATCTAGCCGATCAGATTCGAGCAGCGGTTCTCAGAGGCGCCCAGCGGGCGGCGACAGCCCGAAGCGGGCAGCTGGTGCCTATCCTGCGGCCCCGGCGACGCCGCCACTCCTGGCGTCTGCCTTGTCGTGTCGCCAGGGTGTGCCGCCTCGAGCGGGCCCGTCACCGGCGGCGAGCCGGCGGACCCGGTTGGGAGGCCACCCTTGACACTGGCTCGTACGATCCACGAGTCTCGGGACCGCAGCCAGACGATCGGAGAGTGCGATGGCATCGCTACGAGAGCAGGTCCTGCGACGCAAGTCCGTCACGGAGATATCCGCCGAGACCGGCGCCGATACGGACAAGAGTGAGCTGTCCCGGTCGATCGGGCTCTGGCAGCTGACCTCGATCGGCATCGGCGGCACGATCGGCACCGGCATCTTCTTCATCCTGAGCGAGGCCGTCCCCGTGGCGGGCCCAGCGGTCGTCTGGTCCTTCGTCATCGCGGCCGTCGTCGCGGGCCTGACCGCGGTCTGCTACGCCGAACTGGCCGGCGCGGTGCCCGTCTCGGGGTCGTCGTACTCCTACGCCTACGCCACGCTGGGCGAGCTGACCGCGCTCGGCGTCGGTGCCTGCCTGCTGCTCGAGTGGGGCGTCGCGGGCGCGGCCGTCGCCGTGGGCTGGTCCGAGTACGTCAACCAGTTCCTGCAGAACCTGTTCGGGTTCGAGATCCCGAAGGCGTTGGCCAACGCTCCCGAACAGCACGGCATCGTCAACCTCCCCGCGGTCCTGCTGGTCGTCATGTGCAGCCTGCTGCTGATCCGGGGGGCCAGCGAGTCGACGACGATCAACGCCATCATGGTCCTGATCAAGATCGGCGTGCTGATCATGTTCGTCTTCATCGGCGTGCAGGGCTGGAACTCGGGCAACCTGGTGCCCTTCGCGCCGCATGGCTTCGGCGGCGTCACCGCGGCAGCCGGGGTCATCTTCTTCTCGTTCATCGGCCTGGACGGCGTCGCCACGGCAGGGGAAGAGGCGAAGAACCCACACCGCAACCTGCCGCTCGCGATCATGATCTCGCTGATCGTCGTGACCATCATGTACGTCCTGGTCTGCCTGGTCGCCGTGGCGGCCCAGTCGACAGCCAACTTCAAGGGCCAGGAGGCCGGCCTCGCGCAGATCCTGATGGACGTGACCGGGGCCAAGTGGCCGGGCACGGTGCTGGCCGCCGGCGCGATCATCTCGATCTTCAGCGTGACCCTGGTCTCGCTCTACGGGCAGACCCGGATCCTGTTCGCGATGTCGCGCGACGGCATGGTCCCCCCGGTCATGCACAAGGTGAACCCGCGCACCCTCACCCCGGTGCGCAACACCACCATCGTCGCGATCGTGGTCAGCGTCCTGGCGGGCTTCATCCCGATCAACTTTCTGGCCGAGATGACCAGCGTCGGCACCCTGGTGGCGTTCTTCACCGTCTCGATCGGTGTCATGATCCTGCGCCGCACCGCGCCCGACCTGAAGCGCGGGTTCAAGGTGCCGTTCTACCCCGTCACGCCCATCCTGTCGGCGGCCGGCTGCATCTACGTCATCCAGGGCCTGAAGCCGATAACGCTCCTAGTCTTCGTCGCCTGGATCGCCGCCGCCATGGTCTGGTACTTCCTCTACAGCCGGCACCACTCCCACCTCGGCCGGCACGAACACGTCGGCCTGATCGCCGACGCGCCCGAGGGCGTGGACGGGCGATGAGCATCGTCGTCGGCTACCCGGCCAACCGGCGCGGGCACGCCGCGATCAACCTCGGTGCCATGCTGGCCAGGTCCACCGAGCGGGACCTCGTCGTGTGCACCGTCGTGCCGGCGCCCTGGATGCCGGCCAACGCCCGGGTCGACAAGGAGTACCGCCTCCGGCTGGAGCACCTCGCCGAGCACGCCCTCGAGCAGGCCCGGGCGGACCTGCCGGCCGGGGTCAGGGCCGAGTTCGTGGTGCATCGGGCCCGGTCGGCAGCCAGCGGGCTGCTCGAGGTCGCCAAGCGGCACCAGGCCCGGTTCGTCGTGATCGGCTCGTCGACGGCCGGGATGTTCGGTCACATCACCCTCAGCAGCGTCGCCGACCGGCTGCTGCACAGCTCTCCGGTCCCGGTGGCGCTGGCCACCCGCGGGTTCAGGTGCACCGCCGAGGACCGGGCCACCCGGGTCACGGTCGCCTACAACGGGTCGCAGCTGGCCAGCCAGGTGGTCACGGCCACCCGGTTGGTCGCCTCGTCCGCCGGGGCTGCGGTGCGACTGGCCGCCTTCGCGGTGCAGCCGGACCCGCCTGACACGGTCCTGCTCCGGGCCGAGTCGGAAGGCATCGTGGACGAATGGGCGGCAACCATCCGATCGGCCGCCGCGCGTGACTTCGCCGCGCATCAAGAAGGCTCACTGCTCACCGACGGAACCGAGGTCGTCGTCGGCCGAGGGCGCAACTGGGGTGAGGCGCTCGAGGACATCGACTGGGACGAGCACGAGCTGCTCGTCGTCGGCTCGAGCCGGTTCGGACCGGCCTCTCGCGTCTTCCTCGGGGCCCGCGGGTCCAAGATCGTCCGGCACTCCCCGGTGCCTGTCGTGGTCGTCCCCCGGGCCGCCGCCAAGGAGGTGGACGAGCCATGACGGACGAGTCGGCCCGGGTGGTCGTCCTCGATGCCGGGCACGCAGCCGCCGACCTCGCCGAGGCAGGTGTCACCCATCGGTAGCGGTACCGAGCCGGGCCGGGCGCAGCAGCTGACCATCGAGCCGGTCGTCGAGATGGAACAGCTGCGCGAGGTCGGCGAGCTGTTCACACAGGTATGGGGACGCAACCCCGACGGTGTGCCGATGCCCAGCGAGATGTTGCGCAGCCTCGTCCATGCCGGCGGCCTGGTCTCCGCAGCGCGGATCGACGATGCGCTCGTCGGCGGCGCCGTGCTGGGTCGCAGCGTGCCCGGCGAGTGCTACAGCTACCTCGCCGCGGTGCGCCCCGGCCACGCCGACCGGGGCATCGGCCGGGCCCTCAAGCTGCAGCAACGGGACTGGGCACTCGCCGCCGGGCTGACCGTCATGGAGTGGACCTTCGACCCACTCGGCGCCCGGAACGCGCGGTTCAACCTGGTCAAGCTGGGCGCAGTGGTGCGCGAGTACGAGATCGCGTTCTACGGTGCGATGCACGACGCGCAGAACGTCGGAGAGGTCGGCGACCGCCTGGTCGCCCACTGGGAGCTGGACAGCGACCGGGTCCGTGCGGCGATCGACGGATCCGGCAGCGACCCGACCGGTCCGTGCGGCACCGTGCTGGCCAACGGGCCTGACGACGCTCCCTTCGCCTGGTTGGACGGCCCGCACCGTTGGCTGCGCGTCCCGCGCGACATCGTCGCGTTGCGCAGTGCCGACCGCGCGGCCGCGAACGCATGGCGGCTCAGCGTCCGGCACGCGTTCACGGCGGCGCTGGCGGACGGCTGGATCGCCGACGGACTCACCCGCGAGGGGTGCTACCACTTCAGTCAGGACCGACCAGGACAGGACGCGTGATGAGAATCGACCATCTCGAGATGCGCTGGGTCAGGCTGCCGCTGGTGGCCCCCTTCCGGACCTCGTTCGGCACGTCCTACGACCGCGACACCTTCCTCGTGCGGGTCGTCACCGACGAGGGCGTCGAGGGATGGTCGGAGTGCGGCGCCGAACCCGAGCCGCTCTACTCGAGCGAGTTCCTCGCCGGCGCGGAGCTGGTGCTGCGTGACCACCTCATGCCCCGGCTCGTCGCCCTCGGCGACCGGCTGGCCGCGCATCTGGTGCAGCCGACCCTGGCTCCGGTCACCGGTCACCCGATGGCCAAGCACGTCCTCGAGACGGCGATCCTCGACGCGCAGCTGCGCGCCACCGGCCTCGGCTTCGCCGACCACCTCGGCTCGGTCCGCGACCGGGTCCCCGCCGGCGTGTCGGTCGGGATCATGGACGAGATCGACGAACTCGTCGCGGCGGTCGGGGGCTACCTGGAGCAGGGCTACGTGCGGATCAAGCTCAAGATCGAGCCGGGCTGGGACCTCGAGCCGGTCCGGGTGATCCGGGAGACCTACGGCGACATCCCGTTGCAGGTCGACGCCAACGCCGCCTACACCCTGCTCGATGCGCAGCATCTGGCCCGGCTTGACGAGTTCGACCTGCTGCTCATCGAGCAGCCGCTGCCCGAGGACGACATGAGGGGTCACGCCGAGCTCGCCCGGCGGATCCGCACCCCCGTCTGCCTCGACGAGTCGATCACCTCGGCCCGGGACGCCGCGACCGCCATCGTCCTGGGCGCCGCCGCCATCATCAACATCAAGCCGTCCCGCGTCGGCGGTTACCTCGAGTCCCGTAGGATCCACGACGTCGCGCACGCGCACGGCATACCCGTCTGGTGTGGGGGGATGCTCGAGACCGGGATCGGGCGCGCCCCCAACCTGGCCCTCGCCGCGCTGCCCGGCTTCACCCTGCCCGGGGACACCTCGGCCTCGGACCGCTACTACCGGACCGACCTGACCGAGCCCTTCGTGCTGGAGGACGGACACGTACGCGTGCCGACCGGGCCCGGGACCGGCGTGGACGTGCTGCCGGACGTGCTCGAGGATGTCACGATCTCGACCAGCACCATCCCCTGGCGGGCCTGAGGGCTCAGCCGCCCCGACCCGCTCGCGGTCACCGACGACCGGACCGCGACACGATAGTCGGCGCCCCGACCCGAGCCCGGCCGTGCGTGGTTGTAGTCGCCCTGGTGACGACAACCACGCACAACCCGGAGCGGCGGCCGGGCGCGCGGCCACCGACGGTCGGACCACGGCACGGCTGTCGTCGCCCCGGCCCGCCTACCTCACTCGGTGCCGACTCGAACCCCACGCATGCGCACGGACAGGCACGTCACGCAGCCCTCGAGCTTCTCGAACTCGGAGATGTCGACCGTTACGGTGTCGTAGCCGCGTTGGCGCAGCAGCTCGGTCGTGGCCGGCGCGCTCGTGGACATGAGCAGCCGGTTGCCACCCAGCAGCACGACGTGGGCACCGTGCTCCTCCGGCACCGCAAGGAAGTGCTCGAAGGTGCCGGCGTCGTCGACCAGGGGCGGGTAGCCGATCACCGTGCCGTCCGGCAGTGCGGTGACGGCAGACTTCAGGTGCAGGACCTTGGTCAGGGGGACCGTCACGACGTTGGCGCCGAACTCGGCGAGATGGCCGGCCAGCTGCGCGATCCCCTCGTCGTTGGTGCGCCCGCCGCGACCGACGAAGACGGTGCCGCCGAACTTGAGCACGTCGCCACCGTCCAGCGTTCCCGGCGCGACGATGTGCGCGACCCGGTAGCCGGCTGCTCGCACCGCCTCCTCGGTCCCCGAGGTCTCCGGCTGGCGCTCCACCGCACCGGGCCGGCTGATGACCGCGAGGTCACCGTAGGTCACCACGGTGTCCTCGACGAACGCGCTGTCCGGACAGTCGGGAGCGGCGTCGACCTCGGTGACGGACCAGCCGGCCTCGGCCAACGCCTGCACGTAACCCTCCCACTGACGCTGTGCCAGCTCGGGGTCGACGGGCTGTCGGGCCACGTGGGTCACCAACCCCTCGGCAAGACGTGGGCTCGGACGGCGGACAAGTGCTTTGTGGACCTCCATGATGCGAGCCTACCGAGGGAGCGGGCGCCCTGAGGTACCGCCTGATGGACACGTGTCCGGCCACTGCCTCAGCCCCCGGTCTGGTCCTCGGTGCCGGTCTGCCGCCGGATCGGCTCACTGGGCCAGTCACTGACGGTGATTCGCACGACCCCTCGCTCGACCTCGCGCAACGGGTCGCCCTCGGACTCCGGCAGCCGTGCCTCGACGCGCTTGCGGTCCCGCTCCTCGGCGAGGTGCCGGTGCCCGGGGTTGAAGATCTCGATGAGCCCGTCCCACGACATGCTTCACGGTATGCCGCCCAGCGCGCCCAGCCGTGGGTTGCGGTCCGCACGGGCCCGGGCTCGTCGGGCCGACGGTCGGAGTACGGTGAGAGGGTGCGCGGCGATCGCGTGGAGGTCGTGATAGATGCGGGCGGCGAGGTCCGCACCTATGACATCGTCGCGAGCCGCAACGGGCGCCGGGTCGAGATCGCGACCGGCCGCGGCATCGTCACGGTCACCGAGGTGACCAGAGGCGGCACCCCGGTGCGCACGGCCCGGTTCATGGCGAACCGCATCCTGGCCCTTGTCGAGCACCCGGCCGC
>NZ_JBDIAQ010000145.1:0-8726 GCF_039812505.1 Intrasporangium sp.
GTGCCCGTGGAAGTCGTGCACCTGGGCGTGGAAGGCACCGTCGGCGTCGTGGTCGAGGTCGACCAGCGCCACGTAGCCGCCGGGGACCAGCAGCCGCGCGCACACGCCGATCACCGCGGCGACGTCGCCCATGTGGTGCAGCGTGAGCAGCCCGAGGACGAGGTCGAACCGTTCGTCCGGCACGGGGTCGTGCTCGATGTCGTAGCGCCGCACCTCCCACCCGTCGTAGCGGGCGTCCGCGAGCGCCTCGCGGGCCGCCTCGAGCATGCCCGGCGCGACGTCGGTGACCACGACACGACCGATGTCCTCGGCGAGCGCGCGTGCCAACAGGCCCGTCCCGCCACCGATCTCGAGCGCGCGCATGTCCGGGCGCAGCGGCACGGCCCGTCGGATCACCTCGGCCACCGACCGGGCCCGATCAGCATGTCCTGGCTTCTGGTCCCAGGTCGGGGCCTCCTCGCTGAAGCGGTCCACGGCGATCTCCTTCGTGTGCAAGGTCTTTCAGGTGACTTTCAGGCTAGCCGTGATCGGTCGTCCCAGAGCCGGTCGCCGCGGCCCAGGGCACCGCTGGTATCGCCGAGGACGCGCTCGCGGAACGTGCGGGTCGCGGCATACGCCGCGGTGAGTCGTCCCCAGTCCTCGCCCATCGGGTTCTCGGGGGTCTGGTCGGCCGTCGAGGCGTAGCCTCCAGCGAGATGTTGAGATCGACGCGAACGCGGGTCATCTCGGGTCTCCTTCGTGGGCCGGGGTGGCCCTGGCGTCACCTTGCCAGTGACCTCGGACGGGGGCCCACCACATTCTCGGGCCGTATGCCGCTCGGCTGGGCCAAGCTCGTCGGTGAGGTCAGCCTCCGGCCAGGCGGTCCACGAGGGTCCGGAGTCGGCGCAGCATCGTGGCCGACGGGACGACGCGACCCGAGCGGTAGGTCGACAGGCGGGTCCGGGACGTACCGACCCGTGATGCCAGCTCGGTCATGGACAGTCCGGACCGGGCGACGAGGTCGGCAACCTCGGCGGCGACCGCGGCCCGCTCGGCGCGCTCGGCCTCGCCGCGGGCGCGGGCGACCGCTCGCACCAGCAACGGCCCGACGCCGTAGGGCGACTCGTAGGACAGGTAGTCCTCCACCTGGCGTGCGACCGGCCCCCACGGGTCGGCGTCGATCGCGCGCGTCAGCCGGAGCCAGTCACCGATCGTCCCTCGTTCGATGACGGTCACGATGGCCTCGTAGGGCCACGACTCGACGGGCGCTGCGGGATCGACGTCGACGTTGCGGAAGGCGACCGTCATGCCCCCGCCTCCAATGCGTCGACGATCGCGTCGGCGAGCTCCTGGCAGGCGCCGACCACCGCACCCCAGTCGTGCCACCGTTGGACCAGCCCCTTGTAGGAGCTGAGCTGGCGGGTCACCCGCACGTCCCGGGGCGCCGGCTCGGACAGCCGCTGGAGCAGGGCCGTCAGCACCGAGTCGGCGACCCCGGACCGGTCCTGGTAGTAGTCGTCGATGCGGGACAGGACCTCGACCGATCGAGGCGTGCCGAGCCGGTCGGCGAGGGTCACGGTGTCGAGGTAGTCCCGCACCTGGTTGCGTTGGACCACGAGGTAGGCCTTGACCCGCAGGCACTCCGGCAGCGTCGGGACGCGCAGGACCCGCCCCGCCACGTCGACCTCCTCGACCTCGAGAGGGCGTCCCCGCCGGAGCTGGCGCAGCCCGGCCTCGATACCGTCGAGCGACCCCAGCAGGGTGAGCGGCGGCGAACTTGCGCGGACGCTCGTGGCCCAGCCCTCGGTCGACTCGACCGCCTCGAGGACCTCGCCATAACGTTCGGCGAGGTCGGCGACCACGTGGTCGTGGTCGTGGGACTGTCGGTGGTGCGCATGCCACGCCGCTGCCGTACCGCCGACGAGGACGGCGTCCGGGACGACCTGCTGAAGGCGTGCCGCGGAGGCCAACACCTCAGCGAGCCCACTCGACGTCACCCAACCACCGTATCACTTGTGATACACCTGTGTTGATGAGCCTGGTCCTGGCAGGCCTCGTGGCACCGTCCGTCGGCACGAACCAGGTGCCCTGTATGGCACCCGGGCAGCCCTGGGTTCGGCCGAGGCAGAGTCGAGCTCAGTCAGCGCAGTCGACCGCGACGGCGAGCGCGGCGCAGATCTGGCGCATCCTCACCTCGGCGAGCCGTCCCAGACGCTGCACGAGGACGCCGATCGAGACGCTCTCGACCGAGTCGAGGTTGACGGCCGAGCGGAGTGGGACCGGGTCGTCGCCGGGTTCGAGCACGACCTCGCTCGCAAGTCCCCGGATCGTGGTCGTGCAGGGGGCGACGAGGGCTCGGCCGTGGCGTGGAATTGCCGCATCGCGGGACAGGACCACGACCGGGCGGCGGCCGACCTGCTCCAGCTCGCACCACCACACCTCGCCGCGGGCGGGGACGTCCGTCATGAGGCCGAGGCGGCCTGCCGGAAGGAGGCCAGGTCGCCCCACTCGTCCGGCTCGTCCAGCGGGTGCGCGTCATAGGCAGCGTAGCTCGCGTCCACCTCTGCCGCACGGTGCTTCGCCAGCAGAGCGGCGAGCGCTTCGTCCACGAGGGCGGCGTCCGTCGCGCCGGACCGAACCTTGCGGGCGCTGCTGAGCAGCTCGGCATCGACGGTCGTACTCAGGCGTATGCGAGGCATGCCATCATCATGCCACTGCTCGGCTTCCGACCCGTCGTCCTCGAGCTCGTCCAGCGACTTGCCAGGGAGAGCGCCTGCCTTTCCTGAGCGGCGGGATTGGGCCCTATGGGGTGAGGATGGCGTCGATCATCGCCTCGGCGATGGCCGCGAACAACGCCTCCTGGGAACGGGGTTCGCCGGTCGCTGAGGTCAGCGCCGACCAGAGCAACGGCGTCGTGGCGGGGCCGGCGAGCGGGAACGGGTTGGTGGCCAGGGTCGTCGCCGGGGCGAACAGGGTGGCGAGGCCGGTGAGCAGAGCGAACAGCTCGAGCTTGGCCGCCGTCGTCGTCTCGACCGGCTCGACGATCCGCAGGTAGGTCTCGAACAGCCCGGACCCCTCCGGCCCGAGGACGCGGGGGCCGCGAGCGGCGTCGGCCAGCCAGGGATGCCGGCGGTAGACCTCACTCTGCGCGACGGCGAGCGCGAGCAGCCGCCGACGCCAGGGACCCCGGCGGTGCGGCAAGCGGACCTCGCGCACCACATGGTCGACCATCAGGTCGATCAGCTCGTCCCGGGTCTCGACGTAGCGGTAGAGCCCCGGGGAGCTGGCACCGACGTGCGCCGCGACGGCGCGCATGGTGACCGCATCGAGCCCGCCGTCATCGGCCAGCTCCACTCCGGCCGCGGCGAGCTGGTCGAGGTCGAGCGACCGGGCCGGGCCACGCCGGCCGCGCACAGCGCGCGTCCACACGGTGTCGGGCGGCGGGGTTGTCACGATGACACCCTACGGAGCGTCGACGCCCCCGACGAGCCGGCTACTGCGTGGGCGACGCCCCGACGAGTCAGCCCTGCCGCGCGAGCCGGCGAGTCGTCGCGGGCACGAACACGAGCAGGAGCAGCACCGACCAGCCGACCGTGGCGAGGATCGGGTGCGCGAGCGGCCACGGCCCGTCGGGCAGGGCGCCGGAGCCGAACTGGACCCGGAGTGCGGACACGACCGCGCTGAACGGGTTCAATTCCGCGATGGCGCGCGCCACGCCCGGCATGGTCTCGACGGGGACCATCGCGTTGGAGAAGAGCACCCCGCCGAGGATGAGCGAGGCCAGCTGCTGGATGACCTGCTCGTCCCTGATGACGAGGCCGAGCTGGATACCCAACCAGGTCAGGGCGAAGCCGAACAGGACGAGCAGGCCCAGCCCGCCGAGGGCCGACACCACACCGGCATGCCAGCGCCACCCGGTCAGCGTCCCGACACCCAGCATAACCGCGTAGAGGATGACCGAGGCCAGCAACTGCACGAGCGCGGCCCCGAGCAGGACGGCCAGGCGGCTTACCGGCATCGTGAGTGTCCGAGGGGTCATGCCCCTGCGCAGGTCGCGGGCCGTGTCGCCGGCGACGATGACCAGGCTCGTCCCAGCGGTCAGCACGAGGGCGCCGGCGATGAGGCTGTCGCGGTAGGCCGCGATGTCGGCACCGGCGATGGCCCCGCCGAAGACGTAGCCGAACATCAGCACCAGGCTCACCGGCCCGAGCAGCGAGTCGGCGACCAGCGCCGGGTTCCGGCGCAGGACGAGCAGGTGCCGGCGCATGACCGCGGCCACCTGGGCGGTGAAGGCCGCGTCCTGACCGTCGCCGGCGAGTAGGACGTCCAGGGTGCTGCGTGCGACGGTCGTGTCAGTCATCGTGTTCTCCCATCAGTGCGAGATAGGCCTCGTCGAGCGTCGGCTCGTGCAGACCGATGTCGTGCACGGTGAGACCGGAGTCGTCGAGGGCGTCGAGAACGGTCGGCAGGGTGAGGGCATCGTCGACCACCCGGGCGGTGAAGCGGGTGCCCTCGCCGGGCGTCTCGTCCGCCTCGGCGCCCGGCTCGTCCACCTCGCTGATCCCGGTCGGCCCAAGCGCCGCACGGACTCGCTCCAGCCCGGCCCCGACACCGCGCAGCTCGAGGCGGCGGCCGATGCGTCGCTTCAGGCGCGTCGGGCTCTCGTCGGCGACGACCCGGCCCCGGCGCAGCACGACCGCGTGGTCGGCGAGGTGGTCGGCCTCGTCGAGGTACTGGGTCGTCAGCAGGACGCTCGTGCCCGACCGCGCGAGGGCCGCGACGTTGCGCCAGATCGTCGCGCGGCTCTCCGGGTCGAGACCGGTGGTCGGCTCGTCGAGGACGAGCAGCCGCGGCCGGCGGATCAGGCTGGCCGCGAGGTCGAGCCGGCGGCGCATGCCACCGCTCCACGTCGACACGGGCCGGTCGGCGGCATCGGTCAGGTCGTAGCCCTCGAGCAGTGCCGTACTCGTGTGCCGCGCCTCGGCCGTCGTCAGCCCCCAGAGCCGGGCGAGCACGGAGAGGTTCTCCCGGCCGCTGAGCCGGTCGTCGAGGGTCGAGTCCTGGGCGGTCACGGCGATCGAACGTCGGACCTGCGTGGGGTGTCCGACCACGTCGAGGCCGGCCACCTCCGCGTGCCCGGCTGTGGGACGAGTCTGGGTCGCGAGGATCCGCACCAGCGTCGTCTTGCCCGACCCGTTGTGGCCGAGCAGGCAGGTGACCGATCCGGCGGCGACGTGCAGGTCCACGCCGTCGAGGGCCCGCACCTGCGCGTCGCCCCGCCCGAACACCTTCGTCAGGCCCTCGGCCCGGACCACGGTCTCCGACATCGCCGCCTCCTCTGCAAACATTGTTCACGGTAAAAATATCACAACCACTGTTTGCAGTTATCGACAGAACCCGTGCCGTATGCCGCCGGGCCGGCCCCGCGCGCCCGTCGCCGGCGCGCGGGGCGGGCTGGGCGGCATACAAAACGGGTTGTCATCGTGTCGTGACGACTTGGCTGTCGCCCGCTTATGCTGTACAAAAGTACATGTACAAACGTACAACTACCTGCGGAGTGACATGCCAACCCAGTCGGGCCGGTCGGACGCTTTGGCCGACGACGCCCCCGGGCGTCGGGACCCCGAGGCCACCCAACGCGCGATCATCGCCGCGGCCTGTGCCATCCTCGTCGAGCAGGGGGCCTCGGCGCTGACCCACCGCGCGGTCGCCGCGAGGGCGGGGGTCGCGGTGGGTTCGACCACCCGCTACTTCGACTCGATAGAGGATCTGCGCGCCAGTGCCCTGCGCGCCCTGGCCGACGAGCTGGCCCAGGGTCTTGCGGAGATCGAGGAGGGTCTGGCCGAGGGTGGGGACCTTGTCAAGACGCTGACGTCGATGATGGGGGAGTTCCTCAGTGACGAGCACCAGGTGCGCGCGACCATTGCGTTGATCGGCGCCGCCACCGACGATCCCGAGCTGCGCGAGGTGGCCGTGGGCTGGAGCGATGGCCTGGGGGCGATCCTGTCGACGCACGTCGGACGCGGGCCGGCGGCGGCGCTGGTGGTGTACCTCGACGGGGCGACCGTGCACACGGCGTTGCGCGGGACACCTCCAGAGGAGGCCACCCTTCACAGCGTGGTCGAGGCGGTCCTGACCATGCCCGGGGCGGATTGACGATGACCGGCATACCTGGACCCGAGCTCTCGCGCGGGCGCCGCTGGGCGGCCCTGGCCGTGCTGACTGCCAGCCTGCTGGTCATCACGATGGACATGACCATCCTCAACATCGCACTGCCGGACATGGCCGCCGACCTGCATCCCACGTCGGACCAGCAGCTGTGGATCATCGACGTCTACTCCCTCGTGCTGGCGGGACTGCTGGTCTCGTGGGCGGCCATCGGGGACCGGTGGGGCCGCAAGCGGATGCTGATGCTCGGCTACCTGATATTCGCCGTGGCCTCCGTCCTGGTCCTGTTCGCCGACAGCGCGGGGATGGTGATCGCGATCCGGGCTTTCCTCGGTGTCGGCGGGGCCATGATCATGCCGACCACGCTGTCGCTGATCCGAGTCATCTTCACCGATGCTGGAGAACGCGCCGCGGCCCTGGGCGTCTGGGCTGCGGTCTCGGGGCTCGGTGCCGCAGTCGGTCCGCTGGTCGGCGGCCTGCTGCTGGAGCACTTCTCGTGGCACGCCGCGTTTCTGATCAACGTGCCCCTCATGCTGGTCGCGATCATCGCCGGCATCTGGCTGCTGCCCGAGTCCCGGGTCTCCGACCCGGGCCGCTGGGACGCCTTGGGGGCCGCGCTGTCCCTGGTCGGGATGGTCGCGCTGGTGTGGTCCATCAAGCAGTTCGGCAAGTATGCCGCCCTCGACCTGCCCGAGGCATGGATGGCCCTGGGCGTCGCGGCGGCCACCCTGGCGTGGTTCGCCGTGCGTTGCCTGCGCAGCGACAAGCCCTTGCTGGACCTCGGGCTGTTCGAGAACAGGCGGTTCTCGGCCGGGATCATCGCGGCGCTGGGGTCCACGTTCTCCCTGATCGCGGTGCTGCTGCTGGTCGTGCAGTGGCTCCAGCTCGTCGACGGCGCCACCGCCCTCGAGGCAGGTGTGCGGCTGATCCCGATCGCACTGGCCAGTGCCGCCGCGTCCATGTTGGCCCCGCCCTTGAGCGGGTTGCTCGGCGCCCGAGCCGTGCTCGCAGGAGGTCTGGTGTTCTCGGCTGCCGGGATGCTGCTCATCGGGCTGTCCCGTCAGGAGCTCGACCTCACCATCGTGCTCGTCTCGCTGGTGCTCGTCGGCGCGGGCACCGGGTCGCTTGCCATCGGGTCGGCCCTGATCATGTCCGGCTCACCCGAGGAGAAGGCGGGCAACGCCGGCGCACTCGAGGAGACGTCATACGAGCTGGGCGGAACCCTGGGCGTGGCGGTGCTGGGCAGCATCTCCGCCCTGATCTACCGATCGCGGCTGGTCGCGGACGAGCACTTCCAAGCCCTGCAGCAGGTGGAGCCGGAGCTCGCCGGACAGGTCAAGGAGTCCCTCGGCGCTGCGGTGTCGATCGCCGACGGGCTCGGCCAGCCGGAGCTGGCGGCCAAGGCGGGCGATGCGTTCACTCGTTCCCTCGAGGTGACCGGCCTCGTCGGTGGAGCCCTGATGCTCCTGGTCGCGGTGCTGGTCTTCGCCATGGTCCCCAAGGGCACCAGCGTCGCGCACTAGACCATGGCTGGGCCAGCCATCCCAGCCGCAGGCGCAGTCGACAAGCTCCCTGCGGCTCAGGCGCTCGGCGGCGCGAAGAACTCGATCGCGATGCCGTCCGGGTCCTTGCACGTGGCGACGTTGGCCGGCTCAGGGCTGATCGGGCTGTGCGCCACGCCCGACTCCTCGAGCCGGTCGAGCCACGCCTGCACCTCCGCCCGGTCCGTGCACGCGATCGAGAGATGGTCGATCCCGACCCGCGTCTCATCGAAGCGGTCACCCGCCGGTGTGCGCTCGTGTGCCTGCAGGCCGAGCACGACACCCGGCCCGCCCAACATGAGGGTGCGTCGCCAGCCGGGCCCGCTCATGTCCCGACCCCGCGTCATCCCCAGGGCCCGCTCGTACCAGGCCGTGCTTGCAGCGAGGTCGGTCACGGTCAGGGTCACATGGCTGAAGGAGTCAACAGTTGGCACATCTGCAATTCTCCCACCGGGGCACAAGCCACCCCGTCAGGCATGCCTGTCTGGCATGACCCCCACCCCACCGAGTCCGCGCCGCTCGGACATCCAGGGGCTGCGTGCCGTCGCGGTCGTCGGGGGTTGTGAAGCGTTCCGGTTGTCATGACGACAACAACGCTTCACAACCCCCGGGTGCCCGGTGGCCAGATGCTCCTTGGCCTGCTCGTTGAGGTAGCCAAACTGGACGTCCCGGTCCGGGTGCTGCCCGCCCTCGATCGTCTTGGCGTTGCACTGCAGCGAGAACCCTTGGGCGCGCAGCAGCTTGGCGACCGTGTCGGGTCCGGCCCGATGTCCCTGCCGGGATCGGACTGGAGATCACGCTAGCCGGAAAGGAAGCGGTACCACCCAGTCAAGCGGGCTCAGCCACTCACAGGCACCTCAGGAGCGCCCCACATGCCGACAGTGCTACTGACACGGATCCAAGGAGCAGGTATGGACCGAACCATCGACAGCACCACTGTGCACTTCGTCGAACACGGTTCCGGGACGGCCGTTGTCGGGCTGCAAGCACTGACGACGTGGTCACGCTCCTGGGCGAGTTCATCACCCGGCGTGCCGC
>NZ_JBDIAQ010000146.1:0-8569 GCF_039812505.1 Intrasporangium sp.
CGGTGTATCACTTCTGCGCTGGTGATACACTTGGCCATGCCTACGACCCGGCCGCGCCACCTCATCACCGAGACCGACGAGGTCGCCCAGGCGTTGGACGACGCCGCCCAGCGGTGGCCGGACGAGCCCAGTCGCGCCAGGCTCCTGCTGCGCCTCCTCGCCGAAGGACACCGCGTCGTGGTCGCCCAGCGGGCCGCACAGATGAGGCGTCGCCGCGACGCGGTGGGCCGCACGGCCGGCGTGCTGACCGACGTGTACGGTCCCGGCTATCTTGCCGAGCTGCGTGCGGACTGGCCCGAATGATCGTCCTCGATGCCAACGTCCTCATCGCCCATCTGGACGCCACCGACACGCACCACCTCCGCGCCCGGGCAGCGCTGGCGTCCTCGGGCGACGAGCCCTTGGCAGTCAGTCCCATCACCCTCGCCGAGGTGCTGGTCGGGCCGGCGCGGCTCGGACGGCTCGACCAGGCACTCGGCGCCCTGGCCCAGCTGGAGGTCACCGCGGTCGAGTTCGTGCGCGACGCTCCGGTTCGACTCGCGATGCTGCGCGCGGAGACCGCGCTCAAGCTGCCCGACTGCTGCGTGCTGCTCGCCGCGGAACAGACCCCGGGGGCGCTGGTCACCTTCGACGAGCGGCTCGCCTCAGCCGCTCGGGACCGTGGGATCGAGCTGAGAGCCGGATAGCACGGTCGGCCGGCGCCGGGGACAAGCCTTGGGCTCGGGCAGCGCGGGTGGCTTCGGTCACCCGGTGGCCCGCAGGTCGCGGGTGTCGGTGAGGAACTCGGCCAGGTACTCGGCGTCGGCGCCCACACCACCGATGAAGTTGGAGTCGCGCCGGTGCATCCAGCGCAGGCCGAGGAAGTACAGGCCGTCCGCGGCCGTGACGCCACGGCGCTGGACCGGGTCACCGTCGGCGTGGAAGACGGGCGCGTGGATCCAGGAGTAGTCGCGTCCGAAACCCGTGGCCCACAGCACGGTTCCGATCCGGTCGTGCCGGAGGTCCAGCCGGCGTGGCGGCGTCGAGGCCCAGCGTTCCAGCGAGTCCGGCGGCGCCGGCTCGGTGGGCACGTCCAGGCCCGCCCTCGTGATGTACGTGTCGACCGCCTCCCGGAGCCGGGCCACGTTGTGGTCGGCCTCGGCCAGCCGGGTCGCCAGGTCGGCAGCGAAGAAGAGCTCGGGCCCCTCGACCGCCTGCAGGCGGCCCACCGGGACGACTCCGTGCCGGACCAGCCGGCGCAGGTTCAGGTCCTCCGGTTCGCCGGCCAGTACCACGCTCGGCGCGGTCAGGGCCGCGCGCGGGTCGGCCAGCGTGTCGACGGTGCGGGCCAGCATCCCCGAGCGCTGCATCCAGGCGTACACGTCCGCCCCGCGGTAGGAGCGCGGGATCGGCCGGTGCCGGCCCACCGCGATGAACACCTGCCGCCCGGCCAGCGCGAGCTCGTCGGCGATCTGCTGCCCGGACGGGCCGGACCCGACGACGAGCACGCCACCCGGGGGCAGCGCGGACGGGTTGCGGTAGCGGCTGGTGTGCAGCTGGTGGACTCCCTGGGGCAGCCGGCTCGCCAACCCGGGGGTCAGCGGCTCGCCCTGGTGCCCGGTGGCGACGACCACGTTGTCGGCGAGGTAGCGCCCGGCGCTGGTCTGCACCGACCACCCGGCCCGGCCGGGGCGCACCGCGGTGACCGACACCCCGGTGCGCACCGGCGCCCCGAACGAGGCGGCGTACTGCTCGAAGAAGTCGGTCACCTGGCGCCGGTCGAGGAACCCGTCCGGGTCGTCGCCGACATACGGCCAGTCCGGCAACCCGTTGACCCAGTTCGGCGTCAGCAGCCGGAAGGAGTCCCACCGCTCGGTGTGCCAACGCTGCGCGACCCGGCCCTGCTCGAGCAGCAGGTGGTCGTGGCCGGCCCGGGTCAGGCATGCGCTCAGCGCGAGCCCGGCCTGCCCGGCGCCGACGATCAGGGTCTGGACCCGGGTGCTCATCTCAACCCACCTCGGCCGTGATGGTGACCGGCACGCCGTTGGTCAGCACGTCATAGACCGCCGAGCGGGACCGGGAGCGGTCGAGCAGCGCGCGCAGCTCCTCCTCCGGGGCGTCCCCCTTGATCCGGAAGGCCACCCGGACCTGCTGGAACCCGTTGCGGACCGACGGGTCCAGCCCGAGCAGGCCGAGCACGTCGATGTCGCCCTCGACGCTCGACTCGACCTCGTGCAGGGTGATCCCGCGGGCGGCGGCGACGTTGACCAGTCCTGCGGTGAGGCACGCGGCGAGTGCGTGCAGCAGGTACTCGACCGGGGTCGGAGCCTCGTCGGCACCGACCAGCACGAGCGGGTGGTCTGCGTCGAGAACCATCTCGCCGCGAACGTGCTGCTGCTCGGCCCCGGCTCCGTAGAACCCGCCGATCCGGCTCCGGCTGTGCGTCCCGGAGATCCAGCGGTTGCGAGCCCGGAACTGGAACCCGGCGAGCTCCGGCTGACCCTTGACCGCATCGCGCGTGGCGAAGAGGGTCGCGGTGTCGACGCCGTTGCGGCTCACCGGGGCAGTGGTTGTGGACATGTGAACTCCTTGGTGGTTGTCGGGTGCCCGGGGACCCGGGCGGCCCGGTGACCTCTGGGTGCCTTGGCCCCGCAGGTGTCACGAGTCGATGGTGCGGGCCATGGGGGTACTCGCACATGGGGCATCCGCCCCAGGTTTGGCGGTTTCTTCGGAGTCCGGCTCCTGAGAGAATTGGACGGATCATTCGCCGCCGGTGATCGGAGGGGCCATGGAGCTCGATGCCGGGGCCCGTCCGGAGGGTCCGAGGCGCGCCGAGCTGCTCGCCGCGCTCTCGATGGCGATCGACCTCGGCCTCGGCCAGCCGATGGAGCACATGCTGCGCGCCGCCCTGATGTCGACCCGGCTGTCCGACCGGCTCGGGCTCAGCCCCCAGCAGCGGGCCACGACCTACTACGTCAGCCTGGTCTCCTGGATCGGCTGTCACGCGGACTCGCACGAGTACGCCCACTACTTCGGTGACGACATCGACGCCAGGGCGGCGAGCTACGAGGTGGAGTGGGCCGGGCTGCCGTTCCTGCAGCTGCTGGTGCACCGGGTCGGCCGGGGCCGGCCGGCGCCCCAGCGAGCGTGGTTGTTGGCCGACGTGCTGACCCGGGGGCGCGGCGACTTCGTGGAGATGATCCGGTCGCACTGCACCTCGGCCGGTCTGCTGGCCACCGAGGTGGGCCTGCCCGCGGAGGTGACCCGGGCACTGTCGAACACGTTCGAGCGCTGGGACGGCCGAGGCGTGCCCGACGGTGTCCGCGGTGAGGACATCGCGATCGAGATGCGGGTGGCACAGCTGGCCGACGTCGCCGAGGTGTGGCTGCGCACGCACGGGGTGCAGGCCAGCCTGGACATGGTGCGCTCCCGGCGCGGAACGCAGTTCGACCCCGAGGTCGCCGACGCGTTCCTGGCCGAACAGGCCTCGTGGGAGGAGCTGCTCGCCCTGAACGACGTGTGGCGGGCCGCGCTGGAGCAGGACCCGGACGGTGAACGGGTGCTGTTCGGGGCCGAGCTCGAGCGGATCGTCACCGCGGTGGGTGACTTCGCGGACCTCAAGTGCCCGTTCACGCTCGGGCACTCACGCGGCGTGGCGGAGCTGGCCGACCGAGCGGCGTCCGAGTGTGGCTTGGGTGAGGCGACCGCCGCGCAGGTGCGGCGGTCCGGGCACCTGCACGACCTCGGCCGCCTCGGCGTGTCCAACGCCGTCTGGGAGAAGAAGGGTCCGCTCACGACCACGGAGTGGGAGCGGGTGCGGCTGCATCCCTACTTCACCGAGCGCATCCTGCGCCGGGTGCGCGGGCTGGAGCCGGAGGCCACGATCGCGGGATGTCACCACGAACGCATGGACGGCTCGGGCTACCCGCAAGGGCTGGCCGGCGCGGGACTCGCCCCCGCCCAGCGGCTGCTCGCGGCTGCCGACAGCTTCCAGACCTGGCTCGAGCCGCGCCCGCACCGGCCGCCGCACATCGAGGCCGACGCGGTGCAACGTCTGAAGGACGAGGCCCGCTCGGGCCGCCTCGACCCGGAGGCGGTCGAGGCGGTGCTCGCCGTGACCGGGCGCCGGGCCCGCCGCCGGGGCCTGTGGCCGGACGGGCTGACCACCCGCGAGGTGCAGGTGCTGCGGCTGCTCGCCCTGGCCCGGACCAACCGGGAGATCGCCAAGGAGCTGGTGCTGTCCGAGAAGACGGTCCGCAACCACGTCGAGCACATCTATACCAAGATCGGGGTGACCAACCGGGTAGGCGCGGGCCTGTATGCCGTCCACGCCGGGCTCACGCAAGAGTTCCCCCGCCCGGCTGGCTGATCCGGGCCGACGGTAGCCTGCGCCGGGCCAGATGGTCGTTGGGCGGGGCCTACCGCACACCACGCCGTCACGGCGCTCCGGCAGTGCCCTCCGCCCCGACCACGTCGGCGCGGAGGGGCGCTGCGGGACTCAGCTGAGCGGCATACGCCTCAGCTCTGGATCTCGAGGGTCATCGGCACTGCCTTGAGCGCCTGGCTGACCGGGCAGGTGTCCTTGGCGTTCTCGGCGTGCTTGCGGAAGTCCTCGTCGCTCATGCCAGGGACGTTCCCCTTGACGGTCAGGGTGATCCCGGTGATCTTCGGGGCGTCGAAGACCACGGACGAGGTCGTGTCGAGGCTCGCGGCCGGGTGCCCGGCCTGGGCGAGCAGGTTCGAGAGCTGCATCGCGAAGCACGTCGCGTGCGCGGCGGCGATCAGCTCCTCGGGGCTGGTCACGCCACCCGCGTCCTCCGCCCGGGCCGGCCACGTCACGTCGAACTGCCCGACGCCGGACGTCTCGAGCTTCGTCGAACCCTTGCCCTCGAAGAGGGTCCCTTCCCAGTGGGCTGATCCGGTACGGGTGGTTGCCATTTGTCACTCCTTGTTTGTTCTGTGGCCGACCGGCTCGGCCGGCCCTCTCCTTCCAGCCTTACCCTCCATCGCCGGTTCTTACAAGGGCGGCGTCGTAGAGCGCCTTCTTCGACAGGCCGGTCCGGGCCGCCACATCGGCGCACACGTCCTTCAGCCGCTCCCCCGCCGCGACCCGCTGCCGGATGCCGCCGAGCTGGCTCTCGAGGTCCGGCACCGCGGGTGCCGCGCCGGCCACGACGAGGGTGATCTCCCCCCTGACGCCCGCTGCCGCCCAGGCCACCAGCTCGGCGAGCCGGCCGCGGCGCACCTCCTCGTAGGTCTTGGTCAGCTCGCGGCAGACCGCGGCGGGCCGGTCGGCGCCGAAGGCATCCCCCATGGCGGTCAGCGTGTCGGCCAGCCGGTGCGGCGCCTCGAAGAAGACCATGGTGCGACGCTCGTCGGCCAGGCCGGCCAGTGTGCCGGCGCGGGCGCCGGCCCGGCGGGGCAGGAAGCCCTCGAAGCAGAACCGGTCGACGGGCAGGCCCGAGACGGCCAGGGCCATCAGGACCGCACTCGGCCCTGGGACGCAGGTGACGGGGATGCCGCGCTGGACCGCCGCCGTGACGAGGCGGTAGCCCGGGTCGGAGACCGACGGCATGCCGGCGTCGGTGACGACGACGACCCGGTCCCCGGCGGTCAGTCGCTCGACGAGCTCGGGGGTGCGGGAGGCCTCGTTGTGCTCGTGGTAGCTGAGCACGGTGCCGGCCGGGGTGACCCTGAGGCCTGCGAGGAGGCGCTGGAGTCGGCGGGTGTCCTCGGCGGCGACGACGTCGGCGGACGCGAGCTCGTCGGCGAGCCGCGGTGCCGCGTCGCGGAGGTCCCCGATCGGGGTTGCCGCCAGGACCAGGACGCCGGTGCTCTCGGTGGGGGGCATGCCTGTCATCCTCGCTTGTCTCACCACATCCGCTTGTCTCACCACATCCGCTTGTCTCACCACATCGACAGTGCAGCAATCCCGTTCGAGAGTGCGGCAATCGTGATCGACAGTGCAGTCACGGCGTCGCCCGGGCCAGCCGGGCCCCGAGCTCGCGCACCACGTCGACGAGCTCGGGGGGTTCGAGCACCTCGAAGTCCCACGGCAGTGCGCCCAGGTGCAGGGCGATCCAGCGCAGGTCGTGGCCGCCCGCCTCCAGGATCGTGTGCTGTCGGCCGGCTGCCGTGAGGATGCCCACCGATGCCGGTACGACCTGCTCCACGTCGCTTCTGGGCGCGGCGATGCGGACCCGCGCGACGTGCTCGTAGCCGGACCGGGTGATCGCCCGGCGGACGTACTCGGCGGCATCCGGCGCCTCCCTCGGCCGGAACCGCCATCCCCCGGACCGCACGACGGTCATCCGGTCGAGGCGGAAGGTCCGCCAGTCCTCCCGCTCGAGGTCGTAGGCGAGCAGGTACCACCGACGACCCGTGGCGACCATGCGGTACGGCTCGGCACGGCGCTCGCTCCGACCACGGGGAGCGCTGTAGGAGAAGGAGATCCGCTCGGTGTCCCGAACGGCGCGGGCGACCGTGAGCAGGACAGTCGCATCGACGCTGGGCGTCAGGCTGTCCAGGGTGACCGTCGAACGGTGGATCGCCTCGACCTGCGAACGCAGTCGGGCCGGGAGCACCTGGTCCAGCTTGGCCAGGGTCCGCACGGCTGCCTCGCCCAGACCCTCGACGGTGCCGCCCGCCGCGAGCCGGAGGCAGACCGCGACGGCGACGGCCTCCTCGTCGTCGAGCAGCAACGGCGGCAGGCGACGGCCCATCCCGAGCTGGTAGCCGCCGCCGGCCCCGTGCTCGGCCCGGACCGGGTAGCCGAGCCCGCGCAGCCGCTCGACGTCCCTGCGCACGCTGCGGGTCGTCACGCCGAGCCGTTCCGCGAGCTCGGTCCCGCTCCACGTCGGTCGGGACTGGAGCAGGTCGAGCAGCCGGAGGATCCGTGCAGTCGGCCCGAGCGTCGATGTCGCCATGTCACCCATCATCTCGAACACTGCGGACAAGCCTTGTCCTATATGGGTGCCACACTCGTTCCCATGGAGACGACAACGCCGACGACTCCGGCGACAACTTCGACGACGACCACGCGCGAGCTGCTGGTCGAGCAGCTCGACTGGCACTGGACGCACCAGCTGCGCGCGCGGCTCGCGAGCCTCAGCGACGACGAGTACCTCTGGGAGCCGACGCCCGGCGCCTGGAACCTCCACCCCAGAGGGCAGGGCACCACCGAGTTCCAGGGCGGGTCGGGCGAGCTCACGATCGACTGGGCCTACCCCGAGCCAAGTCCTGCCCCGGTCACGACCATCGCCTGGCGACTCGCGCATGTCATCGTCGGCGTGCTCGGCGCCCGCGTGCACGGCCACTTCGGCGGCCCGGAGGCCGACTACCTGACGTGGGACTACTCCGGCACCGCTCAAGGGGCCCTCACCCAGCTCGACGAGGCGTATGCCGCCTGGCTCTCCGGGCTGCGCACCTGGAGCGACGCGGACCTGCTCGAGCCGTGCGGTCCGGCCGAGGGGCCCTGGCAGGACACGGCTCGCGGCGTGCTCGTGCTGCACATCAACCGCGAGGTGATCCACCACGGCGCGGAGATCGCCCTGCTGCGCGACCTCTGGGCCCACCGCGCCGACTGAGGAAGGAGCACACCATGCCGGCACAGGTCCCTCCCGTCACCGACGAGCGCGACGGCCTCGTCGCCTACCTCGACCAGCAGCGCGACGCCTTCGCCGCTGCGGCGTACGGCCTGACCGAGCCGCAGATCCGGCTCGCCCCGACCGCGGGCACGCTGACGATGGGCGGGCTCGTCAAGCACGTCGCAACCTGCGAACAGGGCTGGATGGACCGGGTCGAGGCCGCACCCGAACCACCTGCCCGGGACGGGCGACCCGCGAAGGAGCGGGCAGCGGCATACGGCAGCGACTTCGTCCTGACCGACGAGGACACCCTCGAGTCTCTCCTGGCCCGGCTCAGCGAGGTCGGTGACCATACGCGGCGGGTGCTGCGCACCGCCGATCTCGACGCACCCGTTCCCGTGCCGCGGGACGCCCCCTGGTTCCCGAGGGATGTCGACGCATGGTCGGTCCGCTGGGTCGTCCTGCATCTCATCGAGGAGCTGGCCCGCCACGCCGGCCATGCCGACATCATCCGCGAGTCGATCGACGGCGCGACGATGTACGAGCTCGTCGCGGGCCGCGAGGGCTGGCCTGAGACACCGTGGCTCAAGCCCTGGCGTCCCAAGGCGCCGGCTCGGCCGTGACAGGGTCTGACCGTGACAGGGCGAAGGGCCCTCAGAAGTATGAGTTCCAAGGGCCCTTCTCTTTGACCGGTCGAGGTGACGCTTCCGATCGACATCTCGGTCGTTCCGATCCCACTCGCCTCGTCACCTGGCGCGTGCGGCGGGTCGCCCCGCCGGCTGGACCCTCGCATCCGAGTTGCCCCGCTCCTCCCGAGGGAATCGCGTGGTCTGATGTTACCTCGCAATCAGCCTGCGCAACAAGGGGTTTCGCCGAGACATCTCGTCATCCACAGGGTGATGGCGTGTCATCCACCGGCTTGGGTCGGTTCTCCACCATGGGGACGCTGGTTGTCCCCATCTTGTCCCCAGCAGGACGGCTCGACACCTGATCGAGGGCACTGT
>NZ_JBDIAQ010000147.1:0-8557 GCF_039812505.1 Intrasporangium sp.
AGCTCGCGCACCGACGACACCCCGAGCAGGGTCATCGCCACCCGTAGCTCCTCGGTGATCAGCTGCAGCACCCGAGCCACGCCGGGCTGCCCGCCCGCCATCAGCCCGTAGAGGTAGGCCCGGCCGATCAGGACGAAGTCCGCCCCGGCGCACAGCGCGATGGCCACGTCGGTGCCGGACATGATCCCCGAGTCGAGCATGATCTCCACGTCGGGTCCGACCGCCTCCCGGATGGCCGGCAGGGCGTGCAGGCTGGCCGGTGCGCGCTCGAGCTGACGACCGCCGTGGTTGGACACGACGAGCCCGTCGGCGCCGGCATCGAGGCACTCGCGGGCGGCGTCGGGCCGTAGCACGCCCTTGACGAAGAGCCGGCCCGGCCACACCGTGCGCAGCCAGCGCAGGTCGTCCATCGACAGGGTGGGGTCGAACATCGAGTTGACCAGCTCGGCCAGGGCGTGCGAGGTGCCGCTCAGCGAGGCGAAGGTGAGCGGGTCGGTGGTCAGGAAGTCGAACCACCACGCCGGGTGGACCGACGCGTCGACGACGGCTCGCGCGGTCAGCCGCGGCGGGACCGTCATCCCGTTGCGCACGTCACGCAGCCGCTGCCCGGCCACCGCGGTGTCGACGGTCACCAGCAGCGTGTCGTAGCCGCCGGCGGCGGCCCGCTCGACGAGGCGCCGGGACGCGTCCCGGTCCTTCCACAGGTAGAGCTGGAACCACCGGCGGGCATTGGGCGCGGCCGCGGCGACCTCCTCGAGCGAGCGGGTGCCCATCGTGGACAGCGTGAACGGCAGGCCGGCCGCCTCGGCGGCTCGCACGCCGGCGATCTCGCCCTCGGCACGCATCATCCGGGTGAACCCGGTGGGGGCGATCCCCAGCGGGGCCG
Organism: Intrasporangium sp.; assembly: GCF_039812505.1. Classification (GTDB taxonomy): domain Bacteria; phylum Actinomycetota; class Actinomycetes; order Actinomycetales; family Dermatophilaceae; genus Intrasporangium_A. Next base: position 887 of record NZ_JBDIAQ010000147.1, read on the forward strand.
CTGCGGGGCCGCCGGCGATGCTCGTGGACAGGTCGACGCTGGTCAGCCCCGGCAGCGCGGTCGGCAGCAGCTCCACCCGGTCGAACGCCTCCCGGTTGCGGCGCATCGTCAGCTCCTGGCCCGCCGCTCCGTCGACGTAGTCGAAGGCGGCGGTGGGGGTGCGCCGGCGGGCCAGCCGGCGCAGGTCCCACACGTCGGCGGCACGGGCCAGCCGGCGCGCGCGCCGGTCCAGGCTCGGCAGCTCGACCTTGACCAGCGGTCGCAGCTCGGACCACTGCGGCATCCCTCGGCGCATGTTCGGCGCCTCCTCCCTCGTCGTGCCACTCGTGGCAACCGTCCCGGTCACTGGGCCACCTCCGCGGCGGGCGCCGCGCCCCAGCGTTGCGCGGTCAGCACGGCCCCGGCCGACAGCAGACAGCAGACCGCCAGGTACCCGGCGGCGAGGTAGATCTGCCCTCCGGCGGCCTGGATCAGCGCCAGGGCGATCAGCGGCGTGAGGCCGGCGACGAGCGCCCCGTTGAGCTCGCGGGCGACCGCGATGCCGCTGAACCTGGCCTTGGTCGGGAACAGCTCGACCAGGAACGCGCCCTGGGAGCCGGAGGTGCACGCGATGACGGCGGCATACCCGATCGCGATGGCGATCGTGGCGTTCACGACGCTGCCGCTGCGTAGTGCCATGAACAGCGGGTAGGCGAAGACGGCGCCGGCGAGGCTGCCCGCGGCCAGCACCCGACCGGCACCGAAGCGGTCCGAGGCCATGCCGCCGAGCGGAGTGGTCACGACGCCGAAGATCGAGCCGATGGTGACGGCGAGCAGCGCGGCCGGCCGCGACATGCCGACGGAGTCGCTCGTCATGAAGGCGATCGCGAACGCGGCCATGATGTAGTTCAGCGCGTTGTGCCCCGTGATGGACAGGAAGCCGAGCAGCACGTGGCGGCTGCTGGTGCGGAACAGCTCGACCAGGGGCAGCTTCTCGCGCTCGGCCCGCTCGGCGGCCCGCTCCGCCGCGCGGCGGTACTCGGGGGTCTCGTTCAGCCGGTTGCGGATGTAGAGGGCCACCAGGAAGAGGGCGGCCGAGACCAGGAAGGGCAGGCGCCAGGCCCACGACAGCAGCGCGCCCTCGGGCAGGCTCGCCGCGGCGAAGAAGGCTCCGGTGGCCAGCACGATGCCGGCCGGCGGCGCGGAGAGCACCAGCGAAGTGAAGAAGCCGCGGCGCGCGGGTGGCGCGTACTCCGCGACGAGGGTCATCGCCCCGGCCAGCTCGGCGCCCGCGCCGAAGCCCTGCACGCAGCGGAACAGCACGAGCAGGATCGCCGCCCACACGCCGATGGTCGACGCCGTCGGCAGCAGCCCTATCGCGACGGTCGCACCGCCCATGAGCACGATCGAGAGGATCATCGCCGGCTTGCGGCCGAACCGGTCGCCGATGTGGCCGATGACCACCCCGCCGAGGGGCCGCACGACGAACCCGACGGCGAAGGTCGCGAACGCGGCCAGCGCAGCGGCCGAGGAGACCACGTCGGGGAAGAACAGCGGCCCGATCACGACTCCCGCGGCGGCACCGTACAGGGCGTAGTCGTACCACTCGATGACGGTGCCCACGACGGCGGCCACGACCGCGCGGCCCAGTCCGGTCGAGCCGGCCTCGGCCTGCGTGGTCGGCGGCGGGTCGGAACCGGCTGTCGTGCTCAAGACGGTCTCCTCGGGTGGCGTGGGGAGGACATTCCGAACATGTCTACCGCTTGGGTCCGACAGGCGCCAGAGCGTATGCCGCCCAGCCCGCAGGTCGCGCGCGGTCACTCTGCGCGTGGCGCAGGCCACTGCGGGAAGCGGCTCCGGGCGGGCCCGTGCCGATGCCGATGCCGGTGATGCGGACGTGCCGGATCACGAGGTGCGCTCCGCGTGGCTGACCCGGGTCAGGGCCAGCAGCGCGTCGATGTCGACGTGCTCCTCCAGAGCGTCGGCGAGCACGTCGAGCATGTGCTCGCGCCGCGCGGCGAACCCGGCGGCCTGCGGGTCCGGCCGCCAGCCCGAGCCGGCCGCCCGGGCGATCCCGGCCAGCCAGGCGCGGCGGAACCCGTCGTTCTCGAAGGCGCCGTGCCACATGGTGCCCCAGACCTGGCCGACCTGCCAGCCGTCGAGGAAGGGGACCGGGCCGGGGGATGCCCCGTCGACGGAGGTTGAGGCCACGCCGGGATGGCCGGTTGCGCAGCCGGCCGCGCCGACGAGCCGGGCCCGTCCGTGGTGGATCTCGTAGGCCTGCACGCGGTGACCCTGCCAGGACCCCTGCGGTCGGCCGAGGGTCTTGGCCGCGGCGAACTCGACCCGGACCGGCAGCAGCCCGAGCCCCGGCACGAGGCCCGCCCCCGTCTCGAGGTCGTCGGCGATCTGCGTCGCGAGCATCTGGTAGCCCCCGCAGATCCCCAGCACCGGGCGCCCCTGCTCGGCGCGGGCGAGCACCACCTCGGCCAGCCCGCGCGCCCGGAGCCAGGCGAGGTCGGTGACGGTCGCCCGGGACCCCGGCAGGACGACCAGGTCGGCGAGCTCGAGCGCCGCCGGGTCGACGGTGACCAGCACGTCGACCCCGGGTTCGGCGGCGATCGCGTCCACGTCCGTGGCGTTGGAGATCCGGGGCGACCGGACCACCGCCACGGTGAGCCGGTCGGCGCGGGTGCGCGCGGCCGCGGCCCCGGCGCGCCACGGGCCCACGCCGAGCGTGTCCTCGCTGTCGAGCCACACGTCGAGCAGCCACGGGACCACGCCGTGGCAGGGCATCCCGGTGCGTGCGCTGATCTCGTCCAGGCCGGGGCGCAGCAGGTCGGGGTCGCCGCGGAACTTGTTGACGACGAAGCCTTTCAGCAGCGCGCGGTCCTCCCGGTCCAGCAGCGCCCAGGTGCCGTACAGCGCGGCCAGCACGCCGCCCCGGTCGATGTCCCCGACCACGACGACCGGCAGGCCGAAGCGTCGCGCCAACCCCAGGTTCACGTAGTCGCCCTGCCGCAGGTTGATCTCGGCCGGCGATCCGGCGCCCTCGCACACCACCAGGTCGTAGGCCTCGGCCAGCTCGGTGTATGCCGCGAAGGCGGCTTGCGCCAGGTGGGCCCGCCCGGCGGCATACTCGCCCGCCTCGAGCACCCCGTCCGGACGGCCCCGCACGACCACGAATGACCGGCGGTCGCTGCCGGGCTTGAGCAGGACCGGGTTCATCGCCGTCGTGGCGGTCACCCCGGCTGCCTGCGCCTGCAGGTACTGCGCCCGCCCGATCTCGCCGCCGTCGGCGCACACCATCGAGTTGTTCGACATGTTCTGCGCCTTGAACGGGGCCACCCGCAGCCCGCGGCGGGCCAACGCCCGGCAGAGCCCGGCGACGATCACGGACTTGCCGGCGTCCGAGGACGTGCCGGCCACGAGGATCCCGGATGCGGCCACCGCGCCATCCTGCCCGGCCCGCGCCGGAGGGGGCCACGCGCCACCGTGGTCACCGGCCGGGGCGTGACCCGGAGGGGCGCCCGCGGACTCGACCACCCGGACGGCCGCTCGCGGATCCTGGTCAGAGGAAGTAGAGCCGGGAGAGCGGCACGCTCGAGGCCGGCTCGCACCATACCCGCTCGCCCTCCAGCCGCGTGGTGCCGTCGGGGGCGACCTCCACGTGGGCGGCCGGCCTGGTGCGGTTCATCGCCGCGAGGGTCAGCCCGCGGGTGCCGCGGACGGCCACGCGGCGCCGGCGCGTCGGGAGGGCGTCGGCGCCCGCGTCGCGGGTCGAGCCGGCCACGAAGGCGACCGCGAGCTCGGCGGGGGCCAGGCCGTGCCCGCCGAACTGCGGGCCGAGCACCAGCGGCTGCGCCCGGTCGATGGCCGCGTTGGGGTCGCCGGTGACGCCCCAGGCGGGGAAGCCGGCCTTGAGCACGAGCTGCGGGGCGGCCCCGAACCAGGCCGGCTGCCACAGCACCAGATCGGCGAGCCTGCCCACCTGCAGGCTGCCGACCTCGTGCGAGAGCCCGTGCGCCACGGCCGGGTTGATCGTCAGCTTGGCCAGGTAGCGCAGCACCCGCTCGTTGTCGTGCGGCGTCTCCGCTCCCCGGGCCCGCTTCATCAGCCCGGCCAGCGCGAAGGTGCGCCGCACCGTCTCGCCGGCCCGGCCCATGCCCTGTGCGTCGGAGGAGGTGATCGGGATGACGCCCAGGTCGTGCAGCACGTTCTCCGCGCCCATCGTGCGGGCCCGGATCCGGTCCCGGGTGATGGCGATGTCGGACGGCACGTCGGGGGACAGGCCGTGCACGTCCATGATCATGCCGAAGTGCTCCTCGACCGCGTCGCGGCCGAAGGGCAGGGTCGGGTTGGTCGAGGAGCCGATGACGTTGGGCACGCCGGCCAGGCTGAGCACGTCCGGGGTGTGGCCGCCGCCGCAGCCCTCGACGTGGAACGCGTGCACGGTCCGCCCGTCGAGCACGGCGAGGGTGTCGGCCACGCAGAGGCTCTCGTTGAGCCCGTCGGTGTGCACCGCCACCTGCACGTCGTGCTCCTCGGCAACCCGCAGCGCGGTGTCCAGCGCCCGGGCGTGCGCGCCGATGTCCTCGTGCACCTTGAAGCCGCACGCGCCGCCCTCGACGAGCGCCTCGACCAGCGGCGCCGGGTGCGAGGAGGACCCACGGGCGAGGAAGCCGATGTTGACCGGCCACGCGTCGAACGCGCCGAACGCGGTGTGCAGCGCCCACGGGGAGTTGACCCCGACTCCCCAGACCGGCCCGAACTCCTGGCCGATGATGGTGGTGACGCCCGAGGCCAGCGAGGCCTCCATGACCCGCGGGCTGAGCAGGTGCACGTGCGTGTCGATCGCCCCGGGCGTGGCGATCAGCCCCTCGCCGCTGACGATGGTGGTGCCGGTCCCGACGACCACCTCCACCCCGTCGAGGGTGTGCGGGTTGCCGGCCCGCCCGATCGCGCTGATCCGCCCGGCCCGGATCCCGATCGAGGTCTTGCGCACCCCGAGCACGGGGTCGAGCACCAGCGCGTTGGTGACCACGACGTCGCAGGTCTCGCGCACCGAGGCCGCCTGCAGGTGCATCCCGTCGCGGGCGGTGCGCGCGAACCCGGTCAGCAGCTCGTCGCCGGGCTGCTGCGAGTCGTGCTCGACCTGCACGACCAGGCCGGTGTCGCCCAGGGCGACCCGGTCACCGGTGGTCGGCCCGTATGCCGCATGGCTGCGGTGCGTCATCGCGGCTCACCTGGCGAGCGGGGTGGGGTCGGCTCAACCGTCTCGTTCGGGTGACCCGCCGCGCCCGCCCGGCCCGGCGTCTCCGGCTCGCCGTGGTCGTCCGCCGCGTCGGCGCCCAGGTAGCCGCAGGCCCGGGCCCGGGCCAGCCCCGCCTGCCTGGCCCCGGGGGCGTCGAGCGGGCCGTCGACCAGGCCCGCGAACCCGACCATGACCCGCTCCCCGCCGAACGGCACCAGCGGGACCGTGACCGGCACGCCGGGGTCGAAGCGCTGCACCGTGCCGGCCGGTACGGCCAGGTGGCGCCCCCACGCGGCGGCGCGGTCGAAGCGCAGCCGCGGGTTGACCTCGAAGAAGTGGAAGTGCGAGCTGACGCTGATCGGGACCGGCGACTCGTTCACGACGACCACCTGCACGACCTCGGCCGGTGGCCGAGGCGGGGCCGGTGCCTCCTCGACGTGGCCGGGCGCCAGCGCCGACTCCGAAGGCGGGCCGAACGGCTCGGGCACGATGGCCAGCCGGGTTCCGTCCGCGAAGCCGGCCTCCACCTCGACCTGGCGCACCACGTCGGCGACGCCGGGCAGGACGTCGGCCTCGCCCAGCACCGCGCCGCCGGCCGCGACCGCGTCCGCGAGGCGGGCCCCGTCGCGGGCCGCCTCGCACACCGTGTCGGCCACGAGCGCGACGGCCTCGGGGACGTTCAGCCGCAGCCCGCGGGCACGGCGGGACCGGGCGAGCTCGGCGGCGGTGAACAGCACGAGCCGGTCGCGTTCCTGCGGGGTCAGGTGCATGCGCTCCTCCCGGGTCGGCACACGATGCGGGTCGTCGTAGCGAACCACGCGGGTGCCCGTTGCGGCAATCGGCCCGTCGCGCGCCGGCGCCCGGCCGGGTCGCGAAGGGAGAAGACGGCGCCGGTCGTGCCCTGCTGTGCTCGGTCGCACCGCGCCGGAAAAGGCGGCGCGCATCTGACGGTTCGCCGCACGCGGGGGCGCTGAGCGGCATACCCTTGTCTGTTGTGGAGCCGGGTGCTCCTCGGATGTCTGCCTCTGCAAGGGAGAGCCGCCATGCCCCGTCAGTCGCCGTCCCGTCACCCGCTCGGCTGCATCCTGCCGCCGGACCTGCTCGTGGTGCTCGCCCGCAACGCCGACCCGGACACGCGGGACGCGCTGTTGAGCACCTTCCAGCTCGACACGACCTTCCGCACGGGCCGGGCCGAGGTCGCCGCACGCACGATAGCGCCGCGTGAGGCGCTCGCGCCGCGCGCCGGCGCCGGCAACCCGATCCGCCGGATCTACGACCAGAAGCACTCGACGGCGATGGAGCCGGGGACGCTGGTGCGGGCCGAGGGCGCCGGCCCGGCGTCGGACGTGTCGGTCAACCAGGCGTACGACAACTTCGGTTACACCTACCAGCTGTTCTGGGAGGAGTTCCACCGCGACTCGATCGACGGTCAGGGCTTGGCGATCGAGGGGCTGGTCCACTTCGGGACGAGCTACGACAACGCCTTCTGGGACGGCGAGGGCCACATGTTCTTCGGCGACGGCGACGGCCAGATGCTGACCGACACCACCAAGGGGATCGACGTCGTCGGGCACGAGCTGACCCACGGGGTGACCCAGCACGAGGCCAACCTCACCTACAGCCGTCAGTCCGGGGCGCTGAACGAGTCGGTCTCGGACGTGTTCGGCTCGCTGGTCAAGCAGTACCACCTGGGGCAGACCGCCGATCAGGCCGACTGGCTCATCGGCGCCGACATCGTCGGGCCGCAGCTGGCGCCGGCGCTGCGCTCGATGAAGGCGCCGGGGACGGCCAACTCGTACGACAAGCAGCCGGCCACGATGGACGACTACGTGCGTACCACCGCGGACAACGGTGGGGTGCACACCAACTCGGGCATCCCCAACCACGCCTTCTACGTGATCGCCACGACGATCGGCGGGAACGCGTGGGAGGCGCCCGGGCAGATCTGGTACGACACGCTGGCCGACTCGCGGCTTCGGCCCGGCTCGACCTTCGCGCGGTTCGCCGGCCTGACGCTGCGCAACGCCAAGGCCCGCTACGGCTCGTCGAGTACCGAGGCGGCCGCGGTGAAGGCCGGCTGGGAGGCCGTGAAGGTGCGCGTCCGCTGACGGCGGTCGCTTCGGAGACAGGGGCTGATGGGCGCCGCTCGCTGGCCGGTGTCGTATGCCGCCGTGCTGGCGGCGGTGCTGACGCTGAGCGCGTGCTCGAGCGGGGATCCAGAGCCGCCGCAGACGACAGGCTAGACGAGTGTGGTCACGTCCTCGACGCCCACCCGGAGTGCCACGACGACAAGTGCGACGCCGACGACGAGCGAGGATCCGGTGCTGGCCAAGATCGCCAAGATCGCCCGGGCAGAGACGATGGCGGGGGCGTCGTCCCGGCTCTCACGTCTCCTTCCTTGGCGGCAACGCCCACGTCTGCTGCTTGGGGGTGAGGCG